>JAPHSX010000046.1 GCA_026196575.1 Gammaproteobacteria bacterium
CCCGACCCGCGCTCGCACATCAATCTTAAACATGAATTGCTGGATGTGGTTTTCTTGTGCGTCTGTGCGGTGCTTTCGGGCACCGAAGGATGGGTGGACATCAAAGAATTCGGTGACAAGAAGCTGAATTGGTTGAGAAAATTCCGGCGCTTCGAGCACGGCATCCCGGCCGATGACACCATCGCGCGCATCATCGATCCTGGCGGAGACAATAATCGAAAAAAAAGCGCTCTTCGCAGAGCGCTTTTTTGTTGGAGGCCGGGACCGGAGTCGAACCGATCTACTCTGATTTGCAATCAGGTGCCTAACCGCTGGGCTACCCGGCCTGAAACTGGTGGCATGGATACCTGATCCATTTCACAACCGCTTTACGAGCCGGTTATATCGCCTATCCGAGCTGGTGACTCAGATAAAAAAACCCCGGTTATGACGGCCGAGGTTTTCATAATTTGGAGCGGGAAACGAGGCTCGAACTCGCGACCCCAACCTTGGCAAGGTTGTGCTCTACCACTGAGCTATTCCCGCTTGAGAAGAAGCGCATATTCTAGTGGGTGACCAATTATTGTCAACCCCTTGTTGGCGCTTTTTTTGCCGTTCAGCGCTGCTCGGAATTAAGCGTTGGCCATGCGGCTCGCAGATAGAGCACCATGGACCACAGTGTCAGCACCGCTGCGATATACAACAGCAGCAGACCCGCCTCCGCGGTCGGAAACGCCCCCAACGGCTCACGGTAGAGCAGCAGGATGAGGGCGGTCATCTGGGCGGTGGTCTTGATCTTGCCGAGCATGCTGACGGCGACCTTGGCGGAGGCGCCAATTTCGGCCATCCACTCGCGCAGGGCGGAGATGGTGATCTCGCGCCCGACGATCACCACAGCGGGCAGGGTGATCCAAATCCCGCTATAGGCGGTGGGATTGTGATTGACGATGAGGATGAGCGCGGTGGCAACCATCAGCTTGTCGGCCACCGGGTCGAGAAAGGCACCGAAAGCGGAGGTGACGCCAAGGCGTCGGGCCAGATAGCCGTCGAGCCAGTCGGTGATGGCGGCCAGGGTAAAGAGCAGGGCGGTAATGAGATGGGCGCTCTTCACATCAAGGTAGAAGAAGAGGACAAAAAAGGGGATCAGCCCGATGCGCAGCAGGGTGAGAATATTGGGGAGAGCTTTCATCGCTTGTTATTCATCGCTGTGTAAGACGTCATATATGCGCTGCGCCAGCTGACGGCTGATGCCCTTGATCCTGAGTAAATCATCCACCCTGGCACGGGCCACCTCCTGCAATCCGCCAAACTGTGTTAACAGCAGCTGGCGCCGCTTCGGCCCCAGCCCGGGGATCCCCTCCAGCACCGAGCTGCGACGGCTTTTGGCGCGGCGCTGGCGGTGGCCGGTAATGGCGAAGCGGTGCGCCTCGTCACGGACCTGCTGCACCAGATGCAGGGCCGGTGAATCAGCCGGCAGTATAGTCGGCCGGGAGTGGCCCGACAATATGAGCTGTTCCAGGCCGGGGCGTCGCTCCACCCCCTTGGCCACACCGATTAACATGACGTCGACCACCTGCAGCTCCTCCATTACCGCCTCGGCCTGCTTGAGCTGTCCCTTGCCGCCATCGATGAGGAGGATATCGGGGAACTTGCCCTCTCCCTCCTTGAGGCGCTTGAAACGACGTGTCAGTGCCTGCCTCATCGCGGCATAGTCGTCGCCGGGGGTGATGCCCTCAATATTAAAGCGCCGGTAGTCACTCTTCAGTGCGCCATTGCTATCGAACACCACACAGGAGGCGACCGTCGCCTCGCCCATGGTGTGGCTGATGTCGAAACACTCGATGCGTTGCGGCAGTTCGGGCAGGCCAAAGGCCTCCTGCAGCGCCACAAAGCGGTTGTAGATGTTGGTCCTGGCGGCAAGGTGGCTATTTAGCGCCTGCTCGGTATTGGTGACGGCCAACGCCAGCCAGCGTGCCCGATCACCCCTGACGTTGGGGCTGAGGGTAAGCTTGCGTCCCGCCCGCTCACTCAGCACCTGTTCCAGCAGCGACTGTTCGGGCAGAGTGGTGCTCAGGATCACCTCTCCAGGCAGACTGGCTGCGGTGCGCCCCTCGGCCAGATAGTATTGCGGCAGAAAGGCCTGCAGCAGATCGGCCTCACTGCTCTGGGCGGTATGGCTGGGAAAATAGCTCTTGTTGCCCAGGTTGCGGCCACCACGGATAAAGAAGACCTGCACACACCCCACCCCACTCTTTACCCGTGCCGCGACCACATCAAGATCGCCCCCCTCGCCCATCACATACTGTTTCTCCTGCACCCGGCGCAGGTTGGCGATCTGATCACGGTAACGGGCCGCCTGCTCAAACTTCAGGGCGCGGGAGGCCTGCTCCATGCGCGTCACCAGCTCGTCGATAATGGCGTTGTCCCTGCCCTCAAGAAACATCTCTGCGTGGCGTACATCCTCGGCGTATTGCTCTGCCGTGACGAGGCCAACACAGGGGGCGGTACAGCGCTCGATCTGATACTGCAGGCAGGGGCGTGAGCGGTTGCGAAAGAAGTGCTCTTCGCACTGGCGTACCGGAAAGAGCTTCTGCAACAGGTTGAGGCTCTCGCGTACCGCCGCGGCGCTGGGGTAGGGGCCAAAGTAGCGTCCCCGCTTGCCGCACTTGCCGCGATGCAGGGCGAGCCGCGGGAAGGTATCGTCGCTCAGGTAGAGGTAGGGGTAACTCTTGTCGTCGCGCAGCAGGATGTTGTAGCGCGGGCGCAGCTGCTTGATGAGATTGTTCTCCAGCAGCAGCGCCTCGTTTTCGGTGTGGGTGACCATCACCTCGATGGCGGCGATATTCGCCACCAGTGCCTGGGTCTTGGGGGCCTGCCCCTGGCGCTGGAAATAGCTGCTGACGCGCCGCTTGAGATTCTTCGCCTTGCCGACGTAGATCACCGTCCCCGCCGCATCCAGCATGCGGTAGACACCCGGACGGCTGGTGAGGGTCTGGAGGAAGGTCTTGCTGTCGAAGTGCTGTTGAGTGCTACTCATGGTCGATAGAAGGTGGGGGAGCCCGCGCTCAGGGTGGCCCGGCGGTCGACGCTAAATGCCGTCGAGGATCCCGTGATGCATCGCCAGGCGGGTCAGTTCGGCGTCGTTGCCAACCCGCAGCTTTTCGCACAGGCGGGTGCGATAGGTGCTGATGGTCTTTGGGCTGAGACAGAGCTTGTCGGAGATCTCCTGCACCTTGTTCCCCTGCACCAGCATCAACAGTACCTGCATCTCGCGTTGCGACAACGCCTCGAAGGGCGATTTGCCACTACCAGGCAACAGTGAGAGGGCCAGATCCTGCGCGATATCGGAGCTGATATAACGCTTGCCGCCGTGTACCACCTTGATCGCGGCGATGATCTCATCGACCGAACACCCCTTGTGCAGATAACCCGAGGCGCCCGCCTTGAGCAGGCTGGAGGGGAACGGGTCGTCGGTATGGACGGTGACGATAATAATTGGCAGATCAGGATAGAGCTGCACCAGTTTGCGGGTCGCCTCCAGGCCGCCGATTCCCGGCATCGAGACATCCATCAGCACCACGTCGGGGCGCCGCTTGCGCGCCTCTTTTAACGCCTCTTCGCCGCTCTTTGCCTCGGCGTAGACCTTGATTCCGCTGACATCCTCCAGCAGGCGGCGGATACCGGTACGTACCAGTTCATGATCATCCACCAGGAGTACATTAATCATTGGAATCCGCCGCTCCCGCTAATACACCGATACGCTACAAGACCAAATGGGGAAAGAGCTGTCCGGCACTGGCGATCATCCGCGTGGCGCATCCCCGCCGACCGCCTGTGTGATCTCCACCCCCTCAACACTGGATGGCACCGACTCTACTGATGCCACACCGCCGGAGGGGTTGGCAAAGCTGTCATTGAGCCGCTGTACGAAGCGATCCGTATCAGCCACCACGCGGGCCAGCTGATGCCTGCTGCGCCGCCCCCATCCTGCCGGGATGACGTTGAACAGGCTGCGCCAGATGCGGGTGCTGCGGGCGAATCCGCCCAGCAGTTGTGCCTCCTCATCATGTCCCTTGGCCTGGGAGGAGAGCCACTTCATGACACCACGGGCGGCCAGTTTGCGCAACCGGTAGTGCAGATAGAAACCGGCGCCCAGCATCAGCGTCACGCCCGCCAGGAACCAGTTGGGATGACTGACCATATCCCCCGCCCAGGGGGCAACAAAACGCAGCCCCTCCCAATAACCGGCCTTGATGCTCAGCACCAGCGCCAGCAGGGCCAATGTGCCGAAGACGGCGCCATCGAGGATGAGGGTGCGGCGACGCCAGCGCGCCAGCCCCTCGCCAAGGAGCGGCACAATGCGGTTTTCGATATTGCGCGCGTGCTTCTCCAGCGCGCCGACGATGCGGTAGGAGCGCTCCACCTCCACCCGCTGAATACGCTGGTAGATCTCGCTCAAATCGGCGTCTCGCTTGCTCTCAAAGCGCTGGCGCAGTGCCGTATCCTCAATTGGCACCGCCGCATCGGGATTGTAGATGGTGTAAAAGCGCCCGGCGGTCAGCCCCTTTTGCGCCAGCGCCCGCTGCCACGCACCGAACACCTCCTCCGGATTATCCTCGCGGGCGGCGGTGTCGATCTGATTGAGCACATAGAGAAACTTGCTGGCATCGGCACGGCCAATACTGCGCGCCACCAGATGCTCCAGCGTATCCTGCATCGCCCCCGGCTCCGGGTGACGCGCATCGAAAAAGACGATCACCAGGTCGGAGAGGTTAACGATGTGTTCGGTCAGGCGCAGCGTGGCGGTACGCTGGGCGTCGGCATCAAAGCCGGGGGAGTCGATGAGGATCTTGCCCTTGAGCTGCTCACTGTGGCAGGTCTTGAGCTGCAGATAGCTGTCAATACGGTTACCCTCGCCGCCCGCCACCGTCTCGATATCTTCACTGATCTGGTAGAAGGGAAAACGCGGGTCGGCATCGAGCGCCAGACCGGGCAGCACATGGGGGGTCTGCTCGCGGCTGTGACAAATGACCGTGAATTTGTCATCCACCGCCTGATTGCCGGAGCTTTGCAGTTTCTGCCCCAGATAGTGGTTGATGAAGGTTGATTTGCCCGAGGAGAAGGTGCCCAGCACCGAGATCAGCGGCCACCACGGGATCTGCATGGCGTAGGAGCCGCTGTGTGGCAGCAGCCCCATACGGTACGCCACCTTGTCCAGCAGCCGGAAACTGTTGACGGTACTCAGCAGCAGCGGGTTTTCCTGCCGCAGATGCTCTTCCAGACTCTGCAGGCGATTGGTGATCATGGGTTCGGGGCCAAACATGGGGGGTTCCTGCAAGCTGAGGGGGAGACTACCAGGGCATGAAACTGCTCGCCTGACCCATGGGACGTCCGATATTGTGGTTCATCGAGCCGACCTGATGGTAAATACCGTCCACACTTCTCGCCATTGAGTGGGTGGAGCCATTCATCGTATTCATACTGGCGTCAATTTTATGCAGGTCTTCCGACATGGAGTCCATATTGCCACTGATGCTGTCCATGTTTACCACCATATGGTCGATGCTCTGGGTCAGTACCGAGACATTCCGGGCCAGCGACGCCACGTCGTGGGTCAGGCTGTAAATGAGAAAAAACCCATAACTGGCCAGCACGATAAAGGCGAACAGCGAGGGGTAGACAATCATCTCCCAGCGCCGTGCACTGCTCTCGAAGGTGGTGGCCAGCCGCTCCATGTGGTGCTCACCGCTATCAGTTGCGGTGCGCCCCCCGGTGATGCGGGTCACATTGGCGCCACGCTCTTTGTGGCCATTATCCGTACTCTTGTCACTCATCGCTTTACTCTCTATCTAAACCCTGGGGGAGGATCAATGCGCCGATTGTACCACCATTATTCCGCTGAAAACTCACCGAGCAGTGCCCTGCCCTGCTCTTCGTCCATCCGGGCGACAATGGCAGCCAGGCGGTACGCCATCTCGTGATACCCAGCCTGATGGATCAAGCGGGCGGCGGCGGTATAGGCCTCAAGCGCGGCGGCGACATCCGCCTGGGCGAGCAGCACATTACCCAGCTCCCCGTAGGCATCAAAATTATCGGGCTGGGCGGCAATCAACTGGTGGTAGTGTGCCACGGCGCCCTCCAGGTCACCCTGCCACACCGCCGCACGGGCAGCGTGCCAGATCTCCAGCGGTGGCACGGGCGTGGAGGATGCCGGCAGCGGCTCTGGGGTGGGCTCCGGCTCTTCTGCAGAGATGACCAACGGTGGCGCGGCGACACCATCGAGCTCCAGCGGCCTTGCCAGCGGCGCGCCCTCTTCGGGGAAGGCGAGGAGCCCATCCGGGGGAGAGGCGGGCTCAGCACCGACGGTGCCACCATCGGCCGCGCCACCCGCACTCCCGCTCTCTGATGGTGGCGCCTCTGCCACCACCACGGCAGCAACAGCTTCTTCAGATTCGGCTTGTTCAGATTCTTCCTGTGCAAAAGACGGTTCGACCGACGAAGGCTGCTGCCTGTCACTATCACCAGCAGGAGCGGGCGACGACTCCGTCCCATCCACGGGTGGGAGCAACGACTCATCCGCCACCACGTGCGGCGCTGTCGCAGGCAGCGGCTGTTCCACCTCCGGGCGCAATCGCGCGACCAGAGTGTCGACCTTGCCGATCAGCTCCTCAGCCTGCGGCGACGCGGTCAGCGTCTCGGAAAAGATGACCTCACGATTGACATAGAGGGCCACCAGCACGATGAGCAACAGCAGATAGACCGGCTGAAACAGCCACTTCAGAACACGCACGGCTTAGCGCCCCCCCTTGTCGCGGGTCTCCGGATAGAGAATCCCGGCAAACACCCGAAACTCCAGCGACGCCTTGCTGGATGGCTCCGCCTCGAACACCCCCACCCCCTCACTGAAGGAACGACGGTAAGCGGTACGCTGATGCAACCTGTTCTTAATCAGGGTCACCCCCTGTAGATCGGCCAGCGCCTCCTCGGCCTCATCCGACTCACGCACCGAGTGATGGGTATCGGCACGATTGACGAAGACACAAACCTCGGGCGACTTCTCGCTGACCACGCGACTGATCAGGGTCAAAAAACGCTGGGTCGACCAGATATCGGCCTGGCTGGGGGGGACGGGGATCACAATGCGATCAGCCACCGACAGAGCCGACTTCATCGCCGCCATATCGGCGGTGCCGACATCAACAATCACCTCACCACTCTTGCTAATGAGGTCATCCACCAGATCCGCACCGCCGTAGTGGAGACTGAACAGTGGGGTATAGCCCTCCTCGCTGCGCACCTCATGCACATCGGTCAGGGTACGCTGCGGGTCGAGATCGAAGGCGCTTACCCTTTTGCCATGTGCCGCCAGCCACACCGCCAGATTAAACGCGACGGTACTCTTGCCCGAACCACCCTTTAGATTGCCGACCACCGTTATCATATGCGTATCACTCAGCCTGAGAAAAACATCGGAATTTCGTCTCGGCGCACTGGTGCGCCCGCTTGCCACGGCATGAACCGTGTCGTTCGTCGTGCCATCAATCTACTATTGCGCGATTGCCCGAGGGGGCGCTCCCGCGCCACCTTAGGCTTCGTCCCGTTCCGCCGCGCCCTCACCTGAGTCAATCCCAGCCAAGGCACTCAAGCCTGCCCTATTTCGCTATGCACCCCTCAAGCCCTGGCGCAACCATCCCGCACCAGCACTGCAGCCAAAGCGGCTGCTCGATACACAGGGAGATAGGGTGAATTCTCAATCCATATCCAACCACATGACTGTGGTGAAGGGGGCACCCCTCACCACACCATCACTGCCTAGTTATTGCCGGCGGGCGGTGCCATGTAACCGGGACCCGGGCCGTAGGCCGGGCCAGGACCATAGGACGGAACCGGGCCGTAGGCCGGACCAGGACCATAGGACGGGCCGTAGTAGGGAGCATAACCGCCGTTATAACCGTTGTAGCCGTTATAACCATTGTAACCGCCGCCGTTCCAGCCATTGTTGCCGTAACCATTGCCGTTACCGCGACCCTTGCCACTGAAGCTCATGCTGAAGTCGCCGTCGCCCATCATGTCGCCCATGCCGTTGCCCCAGCCATTACCGTTGCCGTTGCCCCAACCATTGCCGTTGCCATTATTCCAGCCGTTGCCATTGCCCCAGCCGTTGTTGTTAAAGGGACCCCACCAGGCATGAGCGGTGGACATGGTCAGTGCGGTAGCGCCGGCCAGTGCGACAGCTGCCGCAACCTTTGCGAATTTATTCATGATAATTTCTCCTGCGTTTTGGGGAAGGAATGTCATGTATCGCAAGCGCCTCCCCGGCCACGGGCGATACCGTAAAACACGTTGTCACCGCCACATATCAGACCAGAGGATTCCTCTATCGGGCTGCAGGGTGTTGTAAGGATCATTCCAGTAACCGCCATAATCGGGGTTCAACCCCCCGCCCCAGGGTGCCATCCCGCCGTACAGGGGTGGCGCGGCATAGGGAGCAGCACCACCCTGACCATAGCCGGGATAGGCTGGTGGCACCGTGTAGGGTTGCACGGCGGGATAGCCGTACGGCACGCCGGAGGGTGACAAATCTGGCGCTGCCGCGCTATCGCGTTGCCGGTACTGCGGCTCCCGCGATTCGCTCTTCCTCTCACTGCTCCAGGGATTATAGCGACCAAGATAACCCCGCTGCGAGGTCGATGCCGGAGCACTCAGCGACGGTTTGGACAACCGCCCCCAAGGGCGACTGCCATCCACCTCATCAGCAACGGCGTGGCCCGCCAGTGCCAACGCAACAAACCCGGCCACACCTAACGCGTAACCGCTCACCACAAAATACCGCAAATAACTGCGCAGGACAGACATCGTCTTGGGTCAGTGTCCCATCGGGCCGCGCCACCACGCAGGGGGAACGGGGAATTGGCTGGGTGCCGGCATGGTGCGCATCGGCGGTATCGGCATCGTGCCCACAAAGGGGAGACGGGTCTCGTTGCGTGGCGCCCTCTCTGGCAATTCGAGTTGCGGACGTGAGCTGAGATAGGGTCCGGGGGGCGGGGGCATGTCTGTCACCGCGTCGGCTACCGGCATTGCGCCGACGGGGACGGCTAACAGCATACCCGCAAGGAGAGAGAGTGTCGCGGCGGTGCGTAACATCGTCTTTACCATCTCCTACAGCGTAAAATCATCATCAAAATTTTTCAAACGAATACCGCGGTGACTCCGGCTTCCCTTGGTTTCGTCCACCTCGCTGCCGGCAGCGCCGCTGGTCGGCTTGGGCGTGGCCTTTCTGACTGCTGGCGGCTTCAGCGCTATCTTCTTTTTGGTCACGCTCTTCTTCTTAATCGGGTTCTGTTTTACCGTCTGTGCCTTCTTTGCGGGCTTAGCCGGTTTAACCGGCTGGCTGGTCGTGCGTCTCTTGGGCGAGGTCTTCTCAACCACCACTGCGCCCTGCCCCATCGGCTCTGCCTGCCGAGCCGCTGCGGGGGTCGCTGACACCGTCTCACTCTCGGTGACTGCCGCCACCGGTTTGGCCGCGACCGTCGCTGCGGGAGCCCTCTGGCGTGGCGGCTCCGGCACCACCTGGGGTACCGCGTTCGCCTCCGCCGGGCTGTCGACCACTGGCGAGGCCTCGCGCGGAACCACCGGTGCGCTCATCGCTGCCGATGGTGGCGGATTTGTTGCCGGTGGCACACTTGACGACGCCAACGGAGATGCGGGTGCGGTCGCCACCGCCCTGCGCCGTTGCCACATCTCGATAAGCCCGAACAGCGCCCCCATCAACAGGGTCCAGAGCTTGAACAGCAGCGAGCGCATCACCAGTGAAAAGAGCCGCCACGCGCCCAGCACCACATCACCGATGGCGAGACCGCCGTTACCCGACGCCGGCTCCGGCGCGGTGGGGGGGTGAGCGCAGCCTTCGCCGTTCGCCCCGACCGGGCAGAACACCGCCCTGGCACTGATGCAGCCGAGCGGGATCACGATCAAGGTCAGCATGGTGGAGACCAGCACGCCGAACAGGAGCGAGATCGCCATCCCCTGAAAGATGGGGTCAAAGAGGATGACCATGGAGCCGAGCACCAGCGCCCAGGCGGTGATCATGATGGGTCGGGTGCGGGTCTTGCAGGAGATAATGACCGCCTCGCGCACATCCACCCCCTGCTTTACCTGTGTGATGGTGAAGTCAACCAGCAGGATGGAGTTGCGCACGATGATGCCGGCAAGGGCAATAAAACCGATCATCGAGGTGGCGGTGAACTCGGCTCCCAGCAGCCAGTGGCCGGGGATGATACCGATCAGGGTGAGCGGGATTGGGGCCATGATCACGGCAGGGACCAGGAAGTTGCCAAACTCCCACACCACCAGGATGTAGATCAGGATCAGCGCCACCCCGAAGGCAGCCCCCATGTCGCGGAAGGTCTCGTAGGTTACGGTCCACTCGCCGGTCCACTCAAAGGCGGAACGGCCATTATCCGCCGGCGCTCCCAACATCTCGCCGGAAAGCACCACCCCATCGGGGGTAGTGTACTCCTTGAGCAGATCCTCCACCGCAAACATGCCATAGATGGGGGCTGCCAACTCACCGACCGCCTCACCCACCACATACTCCACCGGACGCAGATCCTTGTGGTAGATCACCGAGTCCTGCGCCACCTGGCTGAAGCGACCCAACTCGGCCAGCGGTACGGTGGTGCCATCGGCGGCGGGGATCGGCAGGTCGCCCAAACGGGCGGTCTGCGCCCGAATCTCAAAGGGCACCTGCAGCACAATGTAGGTTGGATCCAGCACCGTACCCTGCTTTATATCGCCCAGCTGGTAGCCGCCCATCGCCATCGACAGGTTGCGATTGATGGTGTCGACCGAGATCCCGCGCCGCACCGCCTTCTCGGTATCGACCGTGAAGCGCCAGGTATCGTAGGGCTGCTGCATGTAGTTATCGACATCGGCCACACCGCCTGCCTGTTCGAAGAACTCGGTCATCTTGCCCGCCACTTCGCGGCGCGTCTGTGCATCGGGGCCATAGATCTCGGCCACCATCGACTGCAGCACCGGTGGCCCCGGCGGCATCTCGACGATGGTGATACGGGCGCCCACCTCACGGGCAAGCGGGGTCAGTACCTCCCGCGCGGCAACGGCGATCTCGTGACTGCTGCGATCGCGCACGCCCTTGTCCAGCAGCTGCACATGCAGCTCGGCCTGCCAGGGATCCTGGCGTAGGTAGTAGTGACGCACCATGCCGTTAAAATCGAAGGGTTGCGCCGTGCCGCTATAACTCTGCAATGCGGTCACCTCTGGGAACTCGCGCAGCGCCTCGGCCATACGGCTGGTAAGGTTGACCGTTTGCGGCAGGGCCGTGCCCTCGGGCATATCGATGGTGACGCTGAACTCCGGCTTGTTGTCCAGCGGCAACATCTTCACCGTCACCCAGTTGGTGTAGAAGAAGGCACAAGAGAGAAAGAAGGCGGTAATAATCAGCCCCAGGGTAAGGAAGCCCCGTTTGCGATCATTGACGATGGGGGTAATGATGCGGCGGAACCGTTTTTCGAGACGCTCATTGGCGGCATGCTCTTTCTGCTCCTGTCTCTTCAGGTACGCCATCGAGGGGCGCAGACGCATCACCAACCAGGGGGTGAAGGCGAAGGCAGCGATCAGCGAGAAGAACATCGCCACCGATCCCAGGGCGGGGATGGGGGCCATGTAGGGCCCCATCATGCCACTGACAAAACCCATCGGCAGCAGCGCGGCAATCACGGTGAAGGTGGCCAGGATGGTGGGGTTGCCCACCTCGCGCACCGCATCGATGGCGGTGACGGTATCCATCTCCCCCTTCTCCAGCCAGCGCCGGTAGATATTCTCCACCACCACAATGGCATCATCCACCAGGATGCCAATAGAGAAGATCAGGGCAAAGAGGCTCACCCGGTCGATGGTCAGGCCAAGGATCCAGGCCGAAAAGACGGTGATCAGGATCACCACCGGAATGACCAGCAACACCACCATGGCGGGGCGCGCACCCAGATAGATAAAGACCAGAAGGCCCACGGCGGCAGTGGCAATGAAGAGCTTTTTGATCAGGTCATTGACCTTGTCATTCGCCGTCTGGCCATAGTTGCGGGTCACATCGACCTGCACGTTATCGGGGATCAGGCGACCGCGCAGGGTCTCCATTTTGTCGATAATGGCATTGGCCACCGAGACCCCGTTGCTCCCCTCCTTCTTGGAGAGGGCGACGGTAACGGCCGGTGCGCCATCGGCGCGCCCCTCACCGGCGTAAGCCGGGCCGGTATAGTACTGCACCAGCTTGCTGACCTCTTCCGGGCCCTGGAAGACCCGCGCCACATCACGCACATAGACCGGGGTGCCATGCTGGGTGGTCACCACCAGACGGCCCACATCATCGGCACTGCGCAAAAAGGCACCGGAATTAACGGTAAAATAGCGGTTACCACTCTCCATGCTGCCAGCCATCTGCTCGGCGTTGGCGGTGCGAATGGTGTTGGCGACCTGATCCAGCGAGAGTCCGAAACCGGAGAGACGCTCGGGCAGCACCTCCACACGCACCTGCTCACCACGGCCACCGACGATGAAGCCCTGACCGGTATCGGGGATCTGTTTGAGGTTCTGCAGCAGATCGAGCGCCAGGGTGCGCAACACCCCGTCATCGACGGTGTCGGACCAGAGGGTCAGCGTCACCACCGGCACATCATCGATCCCCTTGGGCTTGACCAGTGGCATAGCCACACCCGGTGGCATCTTGTCGAGATTGGACTGAATCTTGTCGTGCACCTTGACGATGGAGGGGCCAAGATGCTCACCCACCACAAACTGCACCGTCACCATTCCCTCGGCGTGGCGCGAGGCGGAGTAGACATGTTTGACGCCGGGAATTTCGCTCATGATCCGCTCCAGCGGATCGATGGCCAGGCTGGCGACCTGTTCGGAGGAGGCGCCGGGATAGCTGACAAAGATATCGACCATCGGCACCGAGATTTGCGGGTCTTCCTGGCGCGGGGTAAAGATCAGCCCCATCACCCCCATCGCCAGCATCGCAAAGAAGAGCAGGGGCGAGAGCGGAGAGTGAATAAAGGTCTGCGCTATGCGTCCGGCCAGTCCAAGCGTCTTCGGGTCACCCATCACACCATCCTGTTTGCGGGTCTTATCGTCGTGATCTGTCATAGTTATTCTGTCATCGGGTTAGCGTCCGCCGAATCTTCGTACCGGAACGCCTCCGGCACGGCGCCGACGCGGTATTACTGAGTCGCCTTAAGCGGATTATTGACCACACGTTCACCGCCGCTGAGGCCGGCCAGCACAGCGACACGATCATCGCCAACGGGACGACCCAGGCGCAGGACACGCAGCTCACGCTTGCCCAACGGGCTCAACACATAGACCGCCGGCAGACTGCCGCGATGCACAATGGCGGCGCGCGAAATCACCGGCAGATTCATCGCCGGGGTAGAGACATCGGGGATCATCACCTCCGCGTACATGCCGGGGGCGGCACGCGAATCAAGGGGGATATCCAGCTTCACGGTAACGGTATGACGGATCGGATCGGCCATGGGGAAGATCTGCGCCACCCGAACCTTGACCGGGGTGTGGCTATCAATATCGAGGCGTGCCTCCAGCTCATCCCCATCACGCACCCCCGGCATTAACCGGGCAGGTACCTCCACCAGCACCTGCAACGCCTCGGTATCGGCATAGGCAAGAAGCGGTTGGCCCGGCTGTACGGTATCGCCAACCTCCACCAGCTTCTTGACGATAACGCCGTTAAATGGGGCATAGCCGACGGCATCGCGCAGCTTGGCGTCCACCTGCTCCAGCTGGGAGCGTGCCTGCATAAAGGCACTGCGCGCCTGTTCGATACCGGTACTGCGCGAATAGAGATCGGCCTGGCGCTCCATCCCCGGATTATTGATCCCCATCATGTCAGAAAAGTTGCGGGTAAACATCTGATCAAACATCCCCGGCACACCCATGCCGGACATGCTGTTACGGGAAGAGGGCGATGTCAGTTCACGCTGAAACTGCACCCCGGCATTGCGCAACGAGGCCTCGGCGTTGGACATGGCGGCAAGTGCGGAACGACGTTGCGCCAGCAACTCATCATCATTCAGGGCGATCAGCACCGTGTGTTGCTCGAAGGCATCGCCCTCGACACCCGCGATAAATTTCACGCGCCCCGGCAACTGCGCCGCAATGGAGACCTGGCGGGAGGGGATCACGGTTCCACCCAGGACAATCTGATTGAGCTGGCGAACCACCTCAACCGTCGTGACACTCTCTGCCGCCGCAGCCTGCCCCCCCGGAACCGCCGCCATCAGGCCAAGTGCCGCAAACAGCGATGTGAATACCTTACCTACCATTGGGTCATGCCCCCATCTCTCAATTCCATTCATCCGATCTCTTCGCGCATAAAGGCAGTCGCCCTACAGCGCTCCTGAAACCCTCGTCGTATTCAGCGGGAAGTCGAAACAAGCGAAATATCGCCGCAGCCACAAACTATAACCAACGTTACTATTTGCCGGTATCTGTCTGTTTTTGTGATGAAACCTCTCCACTCCATGCCAAAGAAAACTTAAGCACATGTCTTACCTTGGCACTCTATCTCTTTGTTTTTCAGTCATTATGTCTTTGAGGTAGGGACAATGCAATATTGTTGTCTAACGGGGGAAGACAAGCGGAGAGATGCACTATTACCGAGACCCCGAATCAGTAACACGTCACGGCGCGGCTGGGCTGGCCGATGGCAAGAGCCATACGCATGGAGTGCAGGCCTTCACGCAGGCAATAAAAAAGCCACCCCGGAAAACCCGTAAGTGGCTATTTTTAATGCTTATTTTGGTAGTCGCGAGAAGACTCGAACTTCCGACCCCTACCATGTCAAGGTAGTGCTCTAACCAACTGAGCTACGCGACTATTGTTTGGAGGCGTGCATTTTACATGGCCAATCAATAATGTCAAATTATATGTAACTAATTGTTTCTCATTGAATTTATGTCCCGCTAACAGTGGCCGCCCGCCGCATCAAGACGCGCCGATGACAAAGCAGGTCAATCACTCGCCGGCTCTCCCAGCCCGAGGTTCTTCTCCTGAATACGCCGAATTTCATCCCGCACGCGCCCTGCCTCTTCAAATTCGAGATTCCTGGCGTGCTGGTACATCCGCTCCTCCAGTGCCTTGAGGCTCTTTTGCAGCTCCTTGGGGCTCATCGCGCTGTAGGTGATGAGCTCCTCGGCCACCCTGGCGTACTCTCTGGGCTTGCCGGGGACGCCGGGGTAGCCCGACTCAAGGATGTCGTGCACGGCCTTCTCTACCCCCCTGGGGGTGATGCCGTGGGCCTGGTTGTAGCTCACCTGTTTGGCGCGGCGCCGATCGGTCTCGTCGATGGCGCGCTGCATCGAGCCGGTGATGCGATCGGCGTAGAGGATGGCGTGGCCGTTGAGATTACGCGCCGCACGGCCGATGGTCTGAATTAGGGAGGTCTCCGAGCGCAGGAACCCCTCCTTGTCGGCATCGAGGATCGCCACCAGGGATACCTCGGGCATGTCGAGCCCCTCACGCAGCAGGTTGATCCCCACCAGCACCTCAAACTCGCCGAGGCGCAGGTCGCGGATGATCTCCATCCGCTCCACGGTGTCGATATCGGAGTGCAGGTAGCGCACCCGCACCCCGTGTTCCGCCAGATAGTCGGTGAGGTCCTCCGACATCTTCTTGGTCAGTGTCGTCACCAGCACCCGCTCACCGGCCGCGGTGCGCTTGTGGATCTCGGAGAGGAGGTCATCGACCTGGGTGGTGGCGGGGCGGATCTCCACCTCGGGGTCGATGAGGCCGGTGGGACGCACCACCTGCTCCACCACCGCGCCGGAGTGGGCCAGCTCATACCTGGCCGGGGTGGCAGAGACGTAGATGGTCTGCGGGGAGATCTGCTCGAACTCCTCGAAGCGCAGCGGCCGGTTGTCCAGCGCCGAAGGGAGGCGAAAACCGTAGTTGACCAGATTCTCCTTGCGCGAGCGATCGCCCTTGTACATGGCGCCTATCTGCGAGACGGTGACGTGGGACTCATCGATCACCAGCAGGGCATCGTCCGGCAGGTAGTCGAAGAGGGTCGGTGGCGGCTCGCCGGGGGCGCGCCCCGAGAGGTAACGCGAGTAGTTCTCGATGCCGGAGCAGTAACCCAGCTCCAGCATCATCTCGATGTCGTAGCGGGTGCGCTCCTCGAGGCGCTGCGCCTCCACCAGCCTCTGCTGCTCGCGCAGCCGCTCCAGCCGCTCCGTCAACTCCTCCTTGATGGCGTCGATGGCGTCGAGGATGGTCTGGCGCGGGGTGACGTAGTGGGACTTGGGGTAGATGGTGAGGCGTGGCACCCGGCGCAATACCTCGCCGGTGAGGGGGTCGAAGTAGGAGAGCTGCTCGATCTCATCATCAAATAGCTCGATGCGCACCGCCTCCACCTCCGACTCGGCGGGGAAGATGTCGATCACCTCCCCCCTTACGCGGTAGGTGGCACGGCGAAAGTCGAGGTCGTTGCGGCTGTACTGCAGTTCTGCCAGGCGGCGCAGGATGAAGCGCTGATCCACGGTGTCGCCGCGCACCAGGTGCAGCATCATCTTGAGGTAGGAGTCAGGGTCACCCAAGCCGTAGATCGCCGAGACGGTGGCGACGATGATGGTGTCCTTGCGCTCCAGTATGGCCTTGGTGGCCGAGAGGCGCATCTGCTCGATATGCTCGTTAATCGAGGCGTCCTTCTCGATAAAGGTGTCGGAGGCTGGCACATAGGCCTCGGGCTGATAGTAGTCGTAGTAGGAGACGAAATACTCCACCGCGTTGTCCGGGAAGAACTCCTTCATCTCGCCGTAGAGCTGCGCCGCCAAGGTCTTGTTGTGGGCCATGATCAGGGTGGGACGCTGTACCTGCTCGATGACCTTGGCGATAGTGAAGGTCTTGCCCGAGCCGGTGACCCCCAGCAGGGTCATCCCCGCCTCCCCGGCCCGCAGTCCCTCCACCAGGGCGGTAATGGCGGCGGGCTGGTCACCGGCGGGGGGAAATTTGCTCTCAATCTTAAAACTCTTGCTCATGGGGGTTTTAGCGTGACGCATTAATAAAGTAGAATCTGCCGGTTTTATATCACCTAGGCCTGCATTTGAGGATTACCTGCTTGGAACAGCAACTTTCGCATCGAGTTCAGAGTGTTAAGCCATCCGCCACCCTCGCCATTACCGCCAGGGCCAAGGAGCTGAAGGCGCAGGGGAAGGACATCATCGGCCTGGGCGCGGGTGAACCCGACTTCGACACCCCGGAACACATCAAGCAGGCCGCCATCGAGGCGATCCATGCGGGCTTCACCAAGTATACCGCAGTTGACGGTACCCCCAGCCTGAAACAGGCGATCATCGACAAATTCCAGCGCGACAATGGGCTGCACTATCAGCCCAACCAGGTGCTGGTCTCCTGCGGCGGCAAGCAGAGCTTCTTCAACCTCGCGCAGGCCTATATCAATGCCGGCGACGAGGTAATCATCCCCGCCCCCTACTGGGTCTCCTACCCCGACATGGTGCTGCTGGCCGAGGGGGTACCGGTAATCGTGCAGGCCGGCCTGGAGCAGGACTTCAAGATCACTCCTGCACAGCTCAAGGCGGCGATCACCGAGAAGACGCGCCTGGTGGTGCTCAACAGCCCCTCCAACCCCACAGGGGTGGCCTATACACGGGCCGAACTGCAGGCACTGGGCAAGGTGCTGCTGGAGTACCCCAATATCCTCATCGCCAGTGATGACATGTACGAGCACATCCTGTGGGCCGACGAGCCCTTCGCCAACATCGTCACCGCCTGCCCCGAGCTCTATGATCGTACCCTGGTGATGAACGGTGTCTCCAAGGCCTACTCCATGACCGGCTGGCGCATCGGCTATGCCGCAGGTCCGGTGTGGCTGGTGAAGGCGATGAAGAAGGTGCAGTCGCAGTCCACCTCCAACCCCACCTCCATCTCCCAGGTGGCGGCCGAGGCGGCACTCAATGGTGACCAGGGCTGCATCGCCGAGATGCTCAGCCACTTCAAGGCGCGCCACGACTATGTGGTGGCGGAGCTGAACAAAATTAAGGGGGTAAACTGCCTCCCCTCACAGGGGGCCTTCTACTCCTTCCCCGACGTGCGTGAGGCGATCGCCTCCCTTGACGGCGTCAATGACGATGTAGAGCTGGCCGATTACCTGCTCAAGGAGGTCGGTGTCGCCCTGGTTCCCGGCTCTGCCTTTGGGCAACCCGGCTACATCCGCCTCTCCTTCGCCACCAGCATGGAGAACCTGAGCGAGGCGCTGCAGCGCATTGGCCAGCGACTGGGGTATAAGTGATCATCCGCAGCGATTCGGTCACTACCGAGGTTGCCGGCGTTACAGCCGGCTGATCACCGGCCTCAACAGTTGTCGATGGTAAAGGCGATCACCTCGTCCAGCGATCGCGCCCCCAGCGCCAGCATCACCACCCTATCCACCCCCAGCGCCACCCCGGCGCAGTCGGGCAGTCCCGCCTCCAGCGCCGCCAGTAACCGCTCGTCCAGCGGCGGGGTCTCCCTCCCCTGCGCCGCCCGCTGCGCCAGTTCTGACTCGAAACGCCGGCGCTGCTCGGCGCTGCCGCCCAGCTCGTGAAAGCCGTTGGCCAGCTCCACCCCCTGAAAGTAGAGCTCGAAACGCTCGGCCACGACCGGGTTGTCGGGGCTAAGGCGCGCCAGCGCCGCCTGCGAGGCGGGGTAGTCGGTGAGAAAACAGAGCCCCGCGCACCCCAGCTGCGGCTCGATGCGATGGCTGAGGATAAGATCCAGCCAGCTATCACGCGCCTCTCCGGCGTCAAAGCCCTGGATGTCGAGCCGTTGTGCCGTGGCGCGCAACTCGGCTATCGAGGCGGCAAACGGATCCAGACCGGCGAAGCGCAGAAAGGCCTCGCGATAACTCAGGCGCTGCGCCCGCCCCGCGAGTCCGAGAATGGGGGCCACCAGCGCCTCCACCTCATCCATCAACTGGTGATGGTCAAGGCCGGGGCGGTACCACTCCAGCAGGGTGAACTCGGGGTTGTGGCGCCGCCCCGCCTCGCCCTGGCGAAAGACCTTGCCGAGCTGATAGATGGGGCCGCTGCCCGCGGCAAGCAGCCGCTTCATCGCAAATTCGGGGGAGGTGTGGAGGTAGAGATTTACCCCCGCGGCGTGGCCGGGGCCGGTGTAACGGGTGGCGAAACTGTCGATGGCCGGTGAGCTGAGGGCGGCTGCGGAGAGGGTCGGCGTCTCCACCTCCCACACCCCCCGTTGCGCGAAAAAGACGCGGATCCGTTGCAGGATCTGCGCCCGCCGCCGGAGGTTTTCCAGCGTGGCGCGCGGTTGCCAGTCAGACTCCCAGCCGGCTTGCCCGCCGTGCCGCCCGGACAAGGTGTTTCCTACTCCCTGGAACGGGAGATATATTCACCGGAGCGGGTATCGACCTTCAGCATGTCGCCAACCTCGATGAACAGCGGCACCTGCACCACGGCACCGGTATCGCACCTGGCGGGTTTGGTGCCGCCGGTGGCGGTATCGCCGCGTACCCCGGGGTCGGTCTCGACCACGGTGAGGATGACGTGGTTGGGCGGGGTGACGCCAATCGGCACGCCGTTCCACAGTGTCACCACGCAGCTGTCCTGCTCCTTCAGCCACTTCGCCTCATCACCCACGGCGGCGGCATCGGCCATCAGCTGCTCGAAGGTGGTGGGGTTCATGAAGTGCCACCCATCGCCATCGCTATAAAGGTACTGCAGCTCGACCTCCAGGACATCGGCCGCCTCTACACTTTCATTGGATTTGAAGGTACGCTCCACCACGCGCCCGGTCTTGAGATTGCGCACCTTGACGCGGCAAAATCCCTGTCCCTTGCCGGACTTCACGAACTCGTTCTCAACGATATTATAGGGGTCGCCGTCGAGCATAATCTTGAGACCGCGCTTGAATTCGTTGGTGCTGTAATTGGCCATGGCAGTTTCCCGAAGCTCTCGTTTGACACAGATCTGTTCATGCAAAGGCCGCCTATGTTACCCCGAAATGACGTCTGGAAAAACGCCCTGTCGAACGCAGTACGCGATCCGGCCGAGTTACTGACACTGCTGGCGCTGCCGCGCGAGCTGCTGCCCGCCGCCCGTCGGGCAGCGGCCGCCTTTCCGCTACGGGTGCCGCGCGGCTATTTGCGGCAGATCGAAAAGGGCAATCCCAATGACCCGTTGCTGCGTCAAGTGCTGCCGCTCGGCGAGGAGCTGCTCACGGTGGAGGGTTTTAACCGTGACCCGGTAGGGGACGGCGCGGCCACTGCCCGCCCCGGCCTGCTACACAAGTACCGGGGACGGGTGCTGCTGACCCTCACCGGCGGCTGCGCCATCCACTGCCGCTACTGCTTTCGCCGCCACTTTCCCTACGGCGAGGAGAATCCGGGGCGCGACGGCTGGCAGGGGGTCATCGACTATCTGCAACACCACCCCGAGGTCGAGGAGCTGATCCTAAGCGGCGGCGACCCGCTGCTGCTCGACACCCCGCAACTACAGCGACTCAGCGACAAACTGCGGGGGGTACCGCACCTCAAGCGGCTGCGCCTGCACAGCCGCCTGCCACTGGTACTACCCGAGCGCATTGATGATGAACTGCTCACCTGGCTGGCGGCGCTGCCCTGGCAACGGGTAGTGGTGACCCACGCCAACCACGCCCACGAACTGGGGGAGGCACAGGGCGCGGCGCTCACCGCCCTGAAACATGCCGGCGTCACCCTGCTTAACCAGAGCGTGCTACTGCGCGGGGTTAACGACAGCGTCGATACCCTGCACCAACTGAGCGAACGGTTATTCAGCCACGGCGTGCTCCCCTACTACCTGCACCAGCTCGACCGGGTGAGTGGCGCGGCCCATTTCGAGGTCAGTGACGAGCGGGCACGGGCACTGCATCGGGCACTGCAAACCACCCTTCCCGGCTATCTGGTGCCACGCCTGGTGCGCGAGGTAGCGGGGGAAAAGAGCAAGCTCCCCCTCTGATCTCCTTGTCAGAAGGAATTTTGCCTGATATAAAACAAATAGTTATGAAACAAACTTAAGGGGAATCCGAAACATGGCGAAGGGAAAGGGCCAAATTGGTCTGACCATTGCTGAGCGCAACCCACCCACCAGCACCTCATTCAACTATCGCGGCAACGCGCTGGAGCAGTGGGTACGGGATCTGCCACTGGGCAACGTCGGTGCCATGTCCAAGCTGCTCTACAACGCGCTGCGCGAGGTCAACCGCCTCGCCATCAGCTGGCGTGATCGCCAACGCTTTCTGGAGCTGCTGCGCCAGCCCGCAGAGTATGTGCAGCAACAGCTGCAGCAGCGCTACACCGGCATCGCCTTCCCGTTACCACCCAAGACACAACAAGTTGTCGAACTCGCCAAGGCGCTCTCGGGAGAGATGGCGCTGGGCTACAAAACGGCCATTGAGGAAATGCTGGCCAGCAGTTTTCTCAGTCGCGACAACAAGGCACTCATTGAGCTGATTCACCGCGCCGTGCACTATCTCAGCTGCGCCCTGCTCACCAGCTACAAGACCTACTCCAGCCATCCGGAGGACACCTGGTTCGAACTGCACATGCTCTACCTGCACGCCGAACACAAGGGGGTGCACACCAAACGGATCAAGGACAGCGAAAACAGGGCACTGCCAAAATCGAGCATCGCCCGTCTCTACAAGCAGATCCTGCTGCTGGCCCTTGCCTCCCCCTACCGTATGCGACAGGGGGAGGCCCACGCGGTCTACCACGCGCTGGCACGCTGGGCGGGCCACGCCCACATCATCCCCTATAATGACCCAAGCGCCGCCGAGGCCCTGTTCGTGGTGCATATGGACAGTGATGACTCCCCCGATTTTCAGGCATTCGACCACCGCGACTGCAATACCGAACTGTGCCGCCTCGTCGACACCCGTCAGCTGAGCCATGTGCTGCAGGAGGAGCTGGAGCAGCTCAGGTCCGATGGCAAGAATGACGAAGGGATCTCCGCCGAGCTGCTCTACCGCCTCATCCGCTGCTGGGGGGTCGCCCCCAAGCGCAGCTTCTCCCGCAACGACAAGGATGCCACCCTGGAGGTGGTGGTCGGCCTCTCCAGCCTGCACCGCGCCCTCGCCACCGAGCGGGGCGACCAGAGTCAACTACTGCGCGACAAGGCGCAATACCAGAGCAAGAGCGTGGTCGGTGTCAGCCAACCCACCAACAACGACATCTGGAACATCTTCTCCAGGGACAAACTCAGTCACCAGTATGACAACTACAAAAAACAGACCGAACCCAAGCCGGAGAAGGTGGTTGAAAAGGTGGTACGCCAGAACTGGCAGATCCGCAACGAGAGCGCCGGCGGCTACCGTCTGGCCATTGAGCAGAACGATGGCGCCAAGGTACAGGTGGGCGAACTGCTGGGGTTGCGCCACCGCTACAGCGAGCAACCCTGCGAGGCGGGGGTGATCCGCTGGATGCGTCAGCCCGCCGACGGTGGCCTGGAGCTGGGTGTGCAAGTGCTGGCACCAGAAGTGGTACCGGTGATGCTGCACAACACCAAACGGGACGGCAAGGCGGCCGAATCCCAACCTGCGCTCCTGCTGCCGGCGGTGGCCGCCATCGGCCTGCCCGCTACCCTGCTCACCCCGATCCTGCTATTTGAGGTCGGCATGGAGTTGCAGCTGCACCATCCAGAACAGGATATTCGTATCGTATTGGTGGAGCGTGGCCAACAGACCGGCAGCTTTACCCAGTTCCGTTTTGAGAGCAAGGCCGAGGCAAAACAACAGGTAGACCTCAAGAAGAAACTTACCCCCCCCGGTGACCAGGCGGGACTGAGCATCGACTGGGAAGGGTTGTAGGCAAGCACCAGGTAGTCAAGGCAAAGGCGTGTATAATCTGTAGAATACGACACGAGCTCCCCTTCCCGCCAGGCATTCAGTGAATTGGAACAAGAACGCGTGAATCAAGACAAGACCCTGTACCTACTGGTTATTGACGACTCCTCCAACCTTGCCGAGACGGTTTCCAACATCCTGCGCAACTCCGGTCATGCGGTACGCGCCGACCGCGTGGAGGATGATGAAGACCTGCGCGAAGCCTTCGGCAAACAACCGTGGGACATGATCCTCAGCAAGCCGGAGATCCCCTACTTTACCGCCAACGATGCCCTGGAGGTGGTTCGTCAGGCCAGCCTCGATATCCCTCTCATCCTCATTGCCGATGGTGCTGCCGAAGAGACCATTGATGAGCTGCTCAAGGCCGGGGCCCGCGACGAGGTGTTGCTGGCCAACCCCCGGCGCCTGGAGCAGACGCTGCTGCGCGAGGTCAACGACGTGCGTCAGCGCCGCGCCCTGAAACTCGCGCAAAAGGCACTGGTGGAGGCGAATGCCCGTGCCCAGGCGCTGGTAGACAGTTCACGCGACGCCATCACCTATGTGCATGAGGGGATGCACATCTACGCCAACGACTCCTATCTGGAACTGTTCGGTTACTCCAGCATGGAGGAGATCGAAGGGATGCCGATCATGGATATGGTGAAGAGTGAAGAGCACACCAAATTCAAGCAGTTTCTGCGTGACTACATTCAGGGCAAGACTCAGGAGAGCAGCCTTGAGGTTACCGGCATCAAGACCGATGGCACCCAGTTTAATGTCACCATGGAGTTTACCCCCGCCTCCTTCGAGGGTGAACCCTGTACCCAGATCATCATCCGTGATCAGGCGATGAGCAAGGAGCTGGAGCAGCGCCTCAGCGACATGAGCAAGATGGATCTGCTGACCGGCGCCTACAACCGCCCCTACTTCCTGGAGGCGCTGCAAAAGGTTACCGGCAAGAAGGACAAGGAGGGGGTAGTCCTTGCCATCCGCCCCGATGACTACCGACGCATTCGCGATGAAAGTGGCGTCGCCGCCGGTGACGAATTACTGACCCGGTTGGCGGCGTTTGTCGCCCAGACGATGCCCGGCGAAAATGACTTTATTGCCCGCTTCGAGGGCGATCTGTTTACCGCGCTGCTACACGATATCACCCCCGCCAACGCGGAGAGATATGCCACGCAACTGTGCCGTCAGATCGACGAACATATCTTCGAACTCAGCGGCACCGCCGCCACCACCCCATGCAGCATCGGCATTGGCATCTACAACGACACCCTGCAGGATATCCAGGAGGTGCTTAACCGTGCGGAAAAGGCGCTGAAGGAGGCCTCTGATGCGGGCGGCAAACGTGTGCGTCTTTATGTGGTGGGCGAGGCCGAAATGGCCGACCGTGAACGTAGCGCACTACTCAACAAGCAGATCCGTCTGGCACTGAAGAACAACCAGCTGCGTCTGCTGTTTCAGCCCATCGTCAGCATCAAGGGGGACAGCAACCACAATTATGAAGTGTTCGTGCGCATGAGCGATGAGAGTGGCAACGACATTGCCCCCGGGCTCTTTCTGCCCGCCGCCGAAGAGGGCGGCCTGATGGTCGCCATTGACCGCTGGATCCTGGCCCACGCCATCAAGGCAGTGGCGGAACAGCGCCACGCCGGCAAACCCGCCGTGCTCTTCGTCAAGCTCTCCGGCGCCTCCCTCAAGGATGACAAACTGCTGCCGTGGCTGCGCGACATCCTCAAGGCAGCGCACGCCGCCCCTGACTCACTGACGCTGTCGGTGAGCGAAAGCATCGCCACCAACAACCTCAAGGCACTGAAAATACTGTTGGAAGGTCTCCAGCAGTTGCATGTGCGCCTGGCACTGGATCACTTCGGCGTGGCGCCGAACTTCAGCAACCTGTTGAAACACTGCGATGCCGACTTTCTGAAACTCGACGGCTCGATTATCGCCAAACTCAGCAGTGACAAGGAGGCCCAGGAGAGGGTGAAAGCGATCACCGATCTGGCGGCCGCGCACAACAAAAGGGTGATCGGCAACTCGGTGGAGGACCCCCATACCCTGGCCACCATCTACGCCACCGGCATCGACTACATTCAGGGCTACTTTCTGCAGGAGCCAACCGCCACCATGGAGTATGATTTCGACTCGATGTAGCACCCGGCCCAACCGCGTCATGCCCCACTATACCGACATAGCCCGAGGAGCAGCTAACGGCAAGCCACATGAACCGGCAACACAACAACAATCAACTCCTGGAGCAGGCAGCCTCCGGGCTTCTGTCAGCCGTGGCGCGGGGGCGTGCCCTGCGCCACGCGTTGAGCGCGCGCCGGCTCCTGCTGCGCGCCTGGTGGCGGCGCCAACTCCCCGACTACATCCCCATCGCCGTCAAGCTCGCCCTCTTCTTTGCCCTGCTCATCACCCTTGGCATGGTAAGCCTGGGTATCGTCATCGGCGCCAAACAGTCAGTGCAACTGAGCGAGCAGATCGACAAATTCGGCACCACCCTGGTACAGCGCATGGCCGAGACGGCACGCGAGCCGCTGCTCGCCAACGACACCCTCAACATGGAGCTTATCGTCAACACCCTTAGTGATGATGCCAATATCGACGGCGCCGCCATCTTTGCCGACGACTACAAACTGGTGGTGCAGGCCGGCATGATCCCGCCCGCCACCCGCCTGCCCGGCGTCGGCAGTTACCGTGACAGCGCCCCCGCGCTGATCTACTGGCAACATCAAAAAGGGGGGCTGCAAGAGCCCGCCTACGTCTCCTTCATCACCCCCATCATCTTTCGCGATATTACCGTCGGCTATGTGCTGCTGAGCTTCGACCACTCGGTGATGACCAAGGCCAGGCGCGACACCCTCGCCACGGTGATCGGCGTCACCCTGTTGATGCTGCTGGCCGCCATCATCGCCTCGTTCTATCTGGGACGCCGCCTCACCCGTCCCATCGAGCAGCTACTGGCGGCCAGCAGCGCCTTCTCCCAGGGAAAATTCGAGTACCGCATCCAGGACAAACGCAACGACGAGCTTGGCGTACTGATGCAATCGCTCAACACCATGGGTGAGGGGCTATTGCGCAAGGAGCAGGTGGAGCAGGTCTTCTCCCGCTATGTCTCGCCACAGGTGGCGCGCCAGGCGATTCGCGACCTCGACAGCGTGGAGTCGCTGCAGCTGGGCGGCCGCCATGTCGAGGCCAGCGTGCTGTTCGCCGATATCGTCGACTTTACCGGTATGTCCGAGGGGATGAAGCCGCAGGAGGTAAGCGCCCTGCTCAACCTCTACTTCGGTCACATCGCCGAGGTGGTGCGCTTCTGCCATGGCCACATCGACAAATACATGGGTGACTGCGCGATGGTCGTCTTCGGCGTGCCCGAGGAGCATGAGGAGCATCCCTTCAAGGCCATCGCCTGCGGCTGGATGATCCTGCAACTGGTCGAGGTAATGAACCGTCAGCGCCTGCGCAATACGGAGCCTACCGTCGAGTTTCGCATTGGCGTCAACTGCGGCACCATGCTGGCCGGCAACATGGGCTCGACCGAACGCATGGAGTACACCGTGGTGGGTGATGCGGTCAATCTCGCCTCGCGCCTCTCCCACGCGGGTGCCCCCGGTGAGGTGGTTCTCACCGAGGAGATGCTGGGCCATCCCCTGCTGCACAAACGCATTGCCACCCATGAACATGGCACCATCAAGCTGCGCGGCAAGAAAGAGCCGGTCTCCCTCTTTATCATCGATGAGATCCGCGATCCCTTCCGCGAGGAGATGATGCAGGAGATCCGCCGCATCCTCGTGCGCTCCACCACGGTTGCCGCATGAGAATAGTCACCTCCTCGCTTCTCATTTTCATCGCCCTGCTGCAGGGGGGGTGTCTCGTTGTCACCACTTTCACCAAACTCGAACCGCAACTTGAACAGTGGACGAGTGAACGCCAGTATGGCCGCACCCTCGACGCCCTGAGTCAGATCGACCCCAGGGATCCCGACTATGCCAGGGCCTCGGCACTGCGCAAACAGGTGGAGAAACAGGCGGCAGACTACGAACAACAGGTACGCAGGGAGACGGCCCAGAAGTTGAGCAAGGGCGACTGGGCGGCGGCGCTTGACCAGTACGACGAGGCACTGGGCCGACATCCCAAGAGCGTGGTGATCCGGGATGGGCTGGCAAAACTGCATCAACAGCAGCGCGAGACCCTCGAACAGCTGGAGCGCAAGCGCCTGATCCAGCATGGCGTATGGCTGCGCGAGGTGCTCCCCATCCACCGCGAGATCGCCCGCGTCGACCCACGCAGCAACGAGGCGCAAGAGCGGCTCAGGCGCATCATCGGCGAGGCGGAGAAGATCGGCCAGGAGCTGGCCCTGATCGGCAACAGGGCGCTGGCCGACAACGAACTCGCCAGCGCCGAGGAGACGCTGCCACTGGCCTATGAACTGAACAAGGCGCCGCTGATTGAGGAGAGCCTGAAGACGCTGCGCGGCAGGCAGAAACTTGTCACGGAGCAGCAGCGCACCGCGCGTCGCAAGAGCGAACAGCAGGCAGAAAACGAACGACAGAAGCGGGAACGCACCCTGCGTGCCATCGTCAAACGTTACAAGACCGCCTTTGCCAAGCAGGAGTTTCTGGCGGCGCGGGAACAACTGGCCGAGCTCGAAAAGACCGATCCCGGCTACAGCGAGCTGGCAGCAATGCGAGGCAGGCTGCAACAGGCGATTGACCACAAGGCGTCACAGCTGTTCGACGCCGGGGTCAGCGCCTACAGCCGCGGTCAGTTCGAACAGGCAGCGCGGGAATGGCGCGACGTGCTCAAACTCGATCCCGACCACCAGCAGGCCCGGGAGAATCTGGAGCGGGCCGAAAAGGTGCTGAACAAACTCGAAAGTCTGAAACAGAAACAGGGCGGATAGCCCCCCTCTGCGCCCGCCGCGCTTACCGCTCCCCGGCGACGATAGCATCCACCCGCTGGAAACCACGCGGCAGTTTGTTACCGCGCCGCCCGCGCTCCCCCTGATAGTGCTCCAGGTCCACCGCCTTCAGGGTGATGTGCCGCTTACCGGCAATCAGGGTGAGTGGCTCACCCGGCGCCAGCACCGCCAGCGCCACCACAAACTCCTCGCGCGACATCAGCTTGCCGGCGCTAATGCCGATAATCTTGTTGCCCTTGCCGCGCGCCATCTGTGGCAACTCGCGCAGCGGAAAGAGCAGCAGGCGGCCATCATTGCTCACCGCCGCCACCAGCTCATGCTCATAATCGCGCACCCGTTGCGGCGCCAACACCCCGGCGCCGCTGGAGAGCTTGAGCACCGCCTTGCCCGCCTTGTTACGCCCCTCCATCTCCCCCAGAGTGGTGACGAAGCCATAACCACCGTCGGAGGCGAGCAGATAGCGATCACCCGCCCCGCCCATCAGTACCGCCTCGAAGGTGGCACCGGCAATCGGGTTGATGCGCCCGCTCAGCGGCTCCCCCTGCCCCCGCGCCGAGGGGAGGGTGTGGCTCGGCAACGAGTAGGTTCGACCGCTGGAGTCGAGCACCGTCGCCAACTGGTTGGAGCGGCCGTGCGCCGCCACCTTGAAGCTGTCACCTGCCTTGTAGCTCAGTGACTGCGGGTCAATATCGTGCCCCTTGGCAGCGCGGATCCACCCCATGGTGGAGAGCACCACGGTGATCGGCTCGGCACTCACCAGCGCCGTCTCATCCAGCGCCTGAGCCGCCTCGCGCGCAACCAGTGGCGAGCGGCGCGCATCGCCATACGCCTCGGCATCGGCCTGTAGTTCGTTTTTGACCAGAGTCTTGAGGCGCCGCTCGGAACCAAGGATCTGCTCCAGCCCCTCCTTCTCCGTCGCCAACTCCTCCTGCTCGGCGCGGATCTTCACCTCCTCCAGACGCGCCAGCTGGCGCAACCGGGTATCGAGAATGTAGTCGGCCTGCACCTCGGTAAGGGAGAAGCGCGCCATCAGCACCGGTTTCGGTTCATCCTCGGTACGGATGATGTGGATCACCTCGTCGATATTGAGGAAGGCCACCAGCAGGCCATCCAGCAGATGCAGCCGCCGGTCAACCTTCTCCAGCCGGTGCTCAAGACGGCGGCGCACTGTATCGGTACGAAACTGCAGCCACTCGCCCAGCATCATCCGCAGATTCTTCACCTGCGGTTGGCCGTTGAGGCCGATCACGTTCATGTTGACCCGGTAGGTGCGCTCCAGCTCGGTGGTGGCGAAGAGGTGATGCATCAGCTGTTCGGCATCGATACGGTTGGAGCGCGGCACGATCACCAGCCGGGTCGGGTTCTCGTGATCCGACTCGTCGCGCAAATCCTCCACCATCGGCAGCTTTTTGGCCTGCATCTGCGCGGCGATCTGCTCCAGGATCTTGTTGCCCGAGACCTGGTGCGGCAGGGCGGTGACGACGATGTCCCCCTCCTCCCGCTCCCACCTGGCACGCATCCGTACCGAGCCGTTACCGGTTTGGTACATCTTCAGCAGGTCGGCACGCGGCGTGATGATCTCCGCATCGGTAGGGTAGTCGGGGCCCAGGACATGCTCACACAGCTCCTCCACCGTGGTGCGGGAATTCTCCAGCAGACGGATGGCCGCCGTGGCCACCTCGCGCAGGTTGTGGGGGGGGATATCGGTGGCCATGCCGACGGCAATGCCGGTGGTCCCGTTGAGCAGCACATGGGGCACCCGCGCCGGCAGTACGGTGGGCTCATCCAGGGTGCCATCAAAGTTGGGCTTCCAGTCAACCGTCCCCTGCTCCACCTCGGCCAGCAGCAGGTTGGAGAAGGCGGTAAGGCGCGACTCGGTATAACGCATCGCGGCGAACGACTTGGGGTCGTCGGGCGAGCCCCAGTTGCCCTGACCGTCGATCAGCGGATAGCGGTAACTGAAAGGCTGCGCCATCAGCACCATCGCCTCGTAGCAGGCCGAGTCGCCGTGGGGGTGGAACTTGCCCAGCACATCACCGACGGTACGTGCCGACTTCTTGTACTTGGTGCCCGCCTTCAGCCCCAGCTCGCTCATCGCATAGATGATGCGCCGCTGCACCGGCTTCATGCCATCGCCGATGTGCGGCAGGGCGCGATCCATGATGACGTACATGGAGTAGTCCAGATACGCCTTCTCGGTGAAGGTGCGCAGTGGAAGCTGCTCCACCCCCTCGTAACTTATCTGCGTGGATTCACTCATCGATAAAATAGTTCAGATTGGTCTTTGTCTTATATGGTTGGTACGGTTGGTACCGCTTGCACCGGCAACGCCCCCACCACGGTACTAGTGCATACGCCACTCGGAGTTGCCCAGCAGCTGGGTGATCGCCTTACCGTCAACGGGCGGGCTGATGTGGTGTCCCTGCGCCAGGTTACACCCCCATACCGTCAGCTTTTTCAGGATTGCCGCCTCGGCAACCCCCTCGGCGATCGCCGTCATGCCCAGATTATGGGCCAGCCCGATAGTAGCATGAACGATAACCGCATCATTCTCGTTTTCCAGCATTCCCATGACAAACGACTGATCAATCTTGATCTCCGAAACCGGCAGGCGGCGCAGGTAGGCCAACGAGGAGTAGCCGGTACCGAAATCGTCAATCGAGATGCGCACCCCGATGCTGGAGAGATGGCTGAGCAGCTGTAGGGCATACTCCTGATCCTCCATCAGCGAGCTCTCGGTGATCTCCACCACCAGTCGTCCCGCGGCCAGACGGTGCTGCCGCAACAGCGCCTCAAGCCTCTCCGGAAAGGTACTATCAAGCAAGACACTCACCGGCACATTTACCGCCACGTCGATGGTAAAACCGTGTGTCTGCCACGCCGCGCACTGCTTGAGCGCCTCCCCGATCACCCAGTAGGTGAGCGGGCGGATAAGACCGGTACGCTCGGCCAGGGAGATAAACTCATCGGGCGGCAACATGCCGTATTGCGGGTGTTGCCAGCGTACCAGCGACTCCACGGCAACGATGCGATGGCTGGAAATATCGACCTTGGGCTGATAGTGCAGAAGCAGGCCGCCGTGGTCGATCGCCTGGCGCAGCTCACCAAGCAGGGTCAGGCGGCGGGTGCTGTGCTGGTCGTTTTCCGGTGAGTAGACCTCGATGGAGAAGCCCTTGGTCTGTTTGGCCAGATAGAGGGCTACCTCGGCCTTCTGCAGCAGGGTATCCACATCGCCCCCGTGCTCCGGAAAAAAGATAACGCCGATGCTCATCAGCATATTCAGATTGATGCCGCCGAGGATGAACTCCCGCTCCATCGCCTGGCACAGCTTGCGCGCGACGTGGATGGCATCATCCTTCTGTCTGATCTCCGGCAGCAACACCGCAAACTCATCGGCGCCGAGCCGGGCCACCGTATCGATCTCCCGCACCGAGGCGCGCAGGCGCGAGGCCAGCTGTTTGAGCAACATGTCACCGCTAAAGTGGCCCAGCGTGTTGTTGACCTCCTTAAACTCGTCCATATCCAGCACCAGCAGCGCCATGATCTCCTGGTTACGTTTGGCATTATTGATCGCCTGCTCAACGCGGTCATGGAACAACATGCGATTGGGCAGATCGGTAAGGCGATCATAGGTGCTGCCATGCAGTACCTGCACCTCCAGCGCCTCGGTCTGGGTGCGCAACTTGCTGGTCTGGTCCACCACCAGGGCCCCGGCCTCGAAGGCGAGCAGTGAGCCGATATACTGCCCCCACAGGCCGAAGATCACCGGCATCGTATCGAGCACCCAGAGGGCGTAATTTTTCCGCTGCGCCTCACCAATCGCCCCGATCGAGAGCTCGCCGGCGGACATGTAGGCAACAAAGAGGGTCGATGCGATCACCGCCAGGATCGCCAGCAGGATCCCCCAGTTAGCCTGCCGCGTTACCGTGGATCGGAGTGCGCGGCTGAACTCGGTAAAAATCTGAATCGTACTAGCCATTGATATCAGGGGTTCCCGAAAGTGGTGTGACATTCATTGATTGAGCATAGCCCGATCACCCGCAACTACCACCCAACTGGCAATCTGCCGGCCCTCTTCTCGCCTCAGCAGCGCGGCATGGACCGTGGCTCACCGCTACCGCATCGCATCTTGCCAGCCCCGCAACCAGTCAATAATATCCGCCGACTCGTAGAGCCAACGCACCCCCTCCGGCCCCTCGATGCGCAGACAGGGCACCTGCATCTTGCCCCCCTCCACCGCCAGCTGGCGGTGGGCGGCAGGGTCGCGCAGCAGGTTCTTCATCGGCAGCGTTATCCCCAGACGCCACGCCGCAAAGCGCACCCGCCAGCAGAAGAGGCAACCGGGAAGCTGGTAGAGGGTAACCCCCGCAAGCTGTGGCGAAGAGGACACCCGTTATACCTCGGCCAGATGGCCCTTGCTCTCCAGCCACGCCTTGCGGTCGGGGGAGCGTTTTTTCGCCAGCAGCATGTCCATCATCTGGTTGGTCTCATCTCCCAGCTCGATGGTGAGCTGCACCAGACGGCGGGTATCGGGGGCCAGCGTGGTTTCACGCAGCTGAATGGGATTCATCTCACCCAGCCCCTTGAAGCGGGTCACCTGCACCTTGCCCCGCTTCTTCTCCGCCTCGATACGGGCCAGCACCCCCTGCAGCTCGGCATCGTCGAGCGCATAGTAGGTCTCCTTGCCGACGTCGATGCGATAGAGCGGAGGCATCGCCATATAGACGTGGCCGGCGGTCACCAGCGGACGGAAGTGGCGCACAAAGAGGGCACACAGCAGGGTGGCGATATGCAAGCCATCGGAGTCGGCGTCGGCGAGGATGCACACCTTGCCGTAGCGCAGACCGTTGAGGTCGTCGGAGCCGGGGTCGACGCCGATGGCCACGGCAATATCGTGCACCTCCTGCGAGGCGAGCACCTGGGTCGATTCGACCTCCCAGGTGTTGAGGATCTTACCGCGCAGCGGCATGATCGCCTGAAACTCCTTGTCCCGCGCCTGCTTGGCCGAACCACCCGCCGAGTCCCCCTCCACCAGAAAGAGCTCACCGCGCATCGGCTCATTGGAGGAGCAATCGGCCAGCTTTCCCGGCAGGGCCGGACCCGCGGTGACCCGCTTGCGCGCCACCTTCTTGCCGGCGCGCAGCCGTGACTGCGCATTGTTGATCGCCAGCTCGGCGATCTGCTCACCCAGGTCGTGGTGCTGGTTGAGCCACAATGAAAAGGCATCCTTCACCACACCGGAGATAAACGGCGCACACTCACGCGATGAGAGCCGCTCCTTGGTCTGACCGGAGAACTGCGGATCCTGCAACTTCACCGAGAGGATATAGGAGACCTTGTCCCAGACATCGTCCGGGGCGAGCTTGACGCCGCGCGGCAGCAGGTTGCGAAACTCGCAGAACTCGCGCACCGCCTCGGTCAGTCCGGTGCGCAGGCCATTGACGTGGGTCCCCCCCTGGGCGGTGGGTACCAGATTGACGTAACTCTCCGCCACCCCCTCGCCCCCTTCGGGGAGCCAGACCACGGCCCAGTCGGCCGCCTCGGTGGTGGCGGAGAAGGTGCCGACAAAGGGCTCTTCCGGCAGGCATAGCGCCCCCGCCAGCTCACTCACCAGATAGTCGGTGAGGCCATCCTCATAGAACCACTCCTCGCTCTCGCCGCTCGCCTCGTCCCTGAAGGTGATGCGAAGACCGGGGCAGAGCACCGCCTTGGCGCGTAAAACGTGTTTCAGCCGCGACAGCGAGAATCGGGGCGAATCAAAGAAGCTGGCCTCGGGCCAGAAACGGACGGTGGTGCCGGTATTGCGTCGGCCGACCGTGCCAACCTCCCTCAACTCGGAGACCTTCTTGCCCTGCGCAAAGGCGATGTGGTACTCCTTGCCCTCGCGCCGCACCCACACCTCCAGACGCTGCGACAGGGCGTTGACCACCGACACCCCGACCCCGTGCAGGCCGCCGGAAAACTGGTAATTATTATTGGAGAACTTTCCACCCGCGTGCAACTTGGTGAGGATCACCTCGACCCCCGGGATCCCCTCGCGAGGGTGGATATCGACCGGCATACCGCGTCCGTCGTCGCTCACCTGCAGCGACTGATCGCGATAGAGCACCACCTCGATGGTGGTGGCGTGACCGGCCATCGCCTCGTCCACCGAGTTGTCGATCACCTCCTGCGCGAGGTGGTTGGGACGCTCGGTCTGGGTGTACATGCCGGGGCGCTTGCGCACCGGCTCCAGGCCGCTAAGAACTTCAATCGAGTCTGCTGTGTAGTCGTTTGCCATCTGCTGTTTTTATCTGGGTTCCGTCTTCGCCGCACCGGTCGGCGCAAAAATTCGGGCCATCATAACGCAAAACGCCCGATCGAACGAAGGTCGAATCAGGCGTCCTGAGGGCAGATAAAGGACGGATTTAGTCGAGCTTCACGCCCAGGCGGTGCGCCACCTCTTCATAGGCCTCGACCACGCCGCCGAGCCCCTGACGGAAGCGATCCTTGTCGAGCTTGTTGCGGGTATCGGCATCCCACAGGCGGCAACCGTCGGGGCTGAATTCGTCGCCGAGAATCACCCTTCCCTGGTAGCGGCCGAACTCCAGCTTGTAGTCGACCAGCAGCATCCCGGCATCGGCGAAGAGCCGCTTCAGCACCTCGTTTACCTTGAAGGTAAGCGCCTTCATCTGCGCCACCTCCTCGTCGCTGGCCCAACCGAAGGTGCGGATGTGATAGTCGTTGATCATCGGGTCGTGCAGGTCATCATTCTTTAGAAAGAACTCGAAGGTGGGCGGATTGAGATCCATGCCGTCCGGCACACCGAGACGACGCACCAGCGAGCCGCTGGCGATGTTGCGCACCACACACTCGATGGGGATCATGTCGAGCTTCTTCACCAGCGATTCATCATCGCCGAGGAGCTGGATCTGATGGGTCTCCACCCCCGCCGCCTCCAGTTTGCCCATAATGAAGGCGTTGAACTTGTTGTTCACCATCCCCTTGCGCTCAAGCTGCTCGATCCGCTCGCCATCATTCATCGAGGTGTCGTTGCGAAAGTGCAGGATCAGCTTGTCGTCCTCATCGGTGGTATAGACCGACTTGGCCTTGCCCTTGTAAAGTTCAGCCTTTTTTTCCATCGTCATCTCCTCGAAAAATAAAAGTGATCTGTTTACTGAATTTCGCGCCAGTCCAAACCGTAATCCTGGGTGGCAAGTGCGATCCACTCCGGTTCGCAACCCAGTACCCCGCTCAGGGCCGCGCTGGCCAGCTCCGGACGGTTATTCTTCTCGCTGATATGCGCCGCCACCAGGTGTTGCAATTTGGCGGTATCCAGACGGCTCAGCAGCGCCGCCGACTGATTGTTGCTCAGGTGCCCCAACTCGCCCCCCACTCGCGCCTGCAGCGCGGGGGGATAGGGGCCATCGGCCAGCATCTGTGGGTCATGGTTACACTCCAGGATCAGCGCATCACAGCCGCTAAGGGACTCCTCGATATGCGGGGTGCTGCGTCCGGCATCGGTCAAAATTCCCAACGTCTTGTCCCCGTCCCCCAGCAGCAGCTGACACGGTTCGCGGGCATCATGCGGCACGGGGAAGGGTTGCAGCTCCAACTCGCCGATGGCAAAGCGCTGATGACAGTTAAGGGTGTGCCGTTGCGGCAGCTCCCCCAAACGCCGCTGCGCGGCGCGGTAACTGCCATGACTCAACCACACCGGCAGGCGGTATTTTCTCGCCACGGCACCGACCCCGGCAATATGGTCGTTGTGCTCGTGGGTCACCACAATCGCACTCAGCGCCGCCGCCGCCATTCCCACGTTGGCAAGTCGCCGCTCCAACTCGCGGGCGGAGAAGCCGCAATCGACAAGCAGCGCCGTCTTACCCTTGACCACCAGGGTGGCATTGCCCCGGCTGCCACTACCGAGCAAGGCGAAGCGTATCGCCACCGGCCGTTATTTCAACTCTTGTTGCAGGCGCTGCAGCAGATCAGCGGCCAGCTCGTCTTGCCGCGGGGTGCCATCCATATTGCGGATCACAAGGCGGGTCAGCGCCTCATCACCACGCAGCAGGATCTGCAGCTGCGGGGAGTCACCCGGCTTCCCCTCTCCGGAGACGAAGAGCGAGCTAAACCATCCCTTGCCCTTGCCTTTGCCCTTACCCTCCGGTGAGGCCTGCAGGTCGATCTGGCCGATGTAGTAGATCCCCTCGCTGCGATCACGATCCTCAACCACTACCCCGAGGGTGTCGAGGGCGATACCGGTACGGCGCCAGCTGCGGGCAAAGCCTTCGCTGAGCAGCAGCTCATCACCCTCGATACGGGCACGCTCAGGTTCGGCCTGCACCGCCGCCTGCACGGAGGTTGCCGCCTGCGTGCTGCCACCAAGGTAGAGCACCAAACGGTTCATCACCTCATTGGCCAGCTCACGGTCGGAGGGACGCACCTCCCAGGCGGTCTCGATAGTGATATCCGAGGGCCGGGAGGCGACCACCTCCTTCAGTCCGTAGTGGGTCAGATAGAGTTCGGTAACCCCGTTGTCGCCGCGCTCCAGGCGCAAGCGGTACTTGTCGCGGGTACCGGCCGAATAGGCATTCTTGAACACCGACTTCACCAGGTCGGTGAGAAAACCGCTGGGGGCATCGGCACGGTTCTCGGCCCAGGCGGTCTCCATGATCCCCAGCTCCGGCCGGTCGAGGCGCAACTCCAGCCCGAGGGTGGCCCAGAAGGTGCGCAGCCGCGGCCACACCTCGTCGGCCGGCATATCGATCAGCAGCCAGCGCTCGGCACCGTCACGAGCAATACGCACGCGTTCTGCCCTTGGCAGCACAACACCGGCCTGGCTGCTTCCAGTACCGCCAAGCGCGGGCAGCTCGGTCTCGCCGCTGTTCTCGGGGGCGACCAGATCGGGGGGGACATCAAGCCCCTCCAGGCTCTTCGCCTCTTTGTAGTCGAGGCGGCTGTTGCCGGCACCACCACTACAGGCGGTGAGGGAAAACAGCAGGGCAAACGCCAGCAGGCGCGAAGTCGAAATAATCAAAGGGGTTTCCCCTGGAGTAGACCGGCGCTTTGCAGCGCCTGGCGTACGGTATCGTGATAGGAAGCGGAGAGCGGCGTCAGCGGCAGGCGGATACCGGCGGGGATCAGCCCCATCTCGTGCAGCGCCCACTTCACCGGGATGGGGTTGGCCTCGACGAAGAGCCTCTGGTGCAACGGCATCAACCGCTGGTTGATAGCGGCGGCCGTCTCGTAGTCGCCGGCCAGGGCGGCGGCGCACATCTGGTGCATCTCACGCGGGGCGACGTTGGCGGTGACCGAGATCCCCCCCTTGCCGCCGAGCGCGATCAGCTCCAGCGTGGTGGCATCGTCACCACTATAGATATCGAGGCGATCGCCGCACCGCTCAATCAGCTCCTTGCCCCGCACCATGTTACCGGTGGCATCCTTGATGCCGACAATATTGGCGATGGAGGCCAGGCGCTCCACGGTGGCATTCACCATATCGCAGGCGGTACGCCCCGGCACGTTGTAGAGGATCTGCGGCACCGGCACCGCCTCGGCCACCGCCCTGAAATGGCGGTAGAGCCCCTCCTGGGTCGGCTTGTTGTAGTAGGGGGTGACCAGCAGACAGGCATCGGCCCCCGCCTCCATCGCACAGCGGGTCAGGGTGATGGCCTCGGTGGTAGAGTTGGCGCCGGTGCCGGCGATCACCGGCACCCTTCCTGCCGCCATCTCCACCACACGGCGAATCACCAGGCAGTGCTCCGCCTCGTCCAGGGTGGCCGATTCGCCGGTGGTACCCACCGCTACGATGGCATCGGTACCGCTCTCCACATGGAACTCCACCAGCCGGGCCAGGCAGTCGAAATCGACCGCACCGTCCTCCTGCATGGGGGTCACCAGCGCAACCATACTGCCGTGAAACATAGCTCTCTCCGCCGGGAAAATCGAAACGTGCATGGTACTTGCGCGGCACGTTGAAGACAAGCCGCGCTCGGCCCCACGGCGTGGCCCGAGGGCAGCAAGAAAAGGAAGACGCACGCACGCTGAATGGTGCTAGACTAGCCCGAAAATCACTTTGTTCGCCCTGGCCACCAGGCGCTAGACACAGAGCCATACGGAGCCCCGTAAACACCATGAGTTCACCGGCAAAGCAGTACCTGGTCATCTCCGCCCTGGGGCAGGATCGCCCGGGTATCGTTAAAAACCTCACCCAACCCATCAGCGAGAGCGGCGCCAACATCCTCGACAGCCGCATGACCATCCTCGGCGGCGAATTTGCCGTCTTGATGATGGTCGAGGGTGGGTGGGACACCATCGCCAAGCTGGAGGCGCAGCTGCCGGCACTGGAGCAGCGGCTGGGGCTGACCATCGTCGCCCGGCGCACCACCAGCCAGCAACCGCAGGCCAACGCCATCCCCTACTCGGTCAACGTGGTGGCGCTGGATCACCCCGGCATCGTCAACCAGCTGGCCGACTTTTTTTCCGGGCGCCACATCAATATCCAGGATCTCTTCACCGACTGTTACAACGCCGCCCACACCGGCACCCCGATGTTCACCGCCACCCTCGTCGTCAATATCCCCGGCGATATCTCCATCGCCCGGCTGCGCGAGGAGTTTTTTGACTTCTGCGACAGCCTTAATCTCGACGGCATCATTGAGCCGGCCAAGGGCTAGGGTTATCCTCCCCTCACCCCCCAGTACGAGGAGAGACCATGAGCGCCCCCAGCATCGGCAAGAAAATACCCGCCTTCAGTCTGCCCGCCACCGGGGGGCAGACTATCGCCCTCAAGGATTTCAAGGGCAAGAATCTGGTGCTCTATTTCTATCCCAAGGACTCGACCCCGGGCTGTACCACCGAGGGACAGGAGTTCCGTGACCTCTACCCACAGTTCCAACAGCTCAACACCGAGATCCTGGGTGTCTCCCGTGACAGCCTCAAGGCGCACGAAAACTTCAAGACCAAACAGGCGTTCCCCTTCGAACTGCTCTCTGATCAGGAGGAAACGTTGTGTGCCCTCTTCGATGTCATCAAAGAGAAAAAGTTGTATGGCAAAACATACATGGGCATCGAACGCTCCACCTTCCTCATCGACACTAAAGGTGTGCTGCGCCAGGAGTGGCGCAAGGTAAAGGTGGCGGGCCACGCCGCGGCGGTACTGGAAGCGGTAACACACCTTTAATATCAGACCACACCACAACAGGGTTTAGCGATGAACGATACGCCACCGGGAAAACGCCTCTTTGTCCTTGACACCAATGTGCTGATGCACGACCCGACCGCGTTGTTCCGCTTTCAGGAACACGATATCTACCTGCCGATGGTGGTGCTGGAGGAGCTGGACAACAATAAAAAGGGGCACTCCGAGGTGGCACGCAACGCCCGTCAGGCGAGCCGATTTATGGACGAGCTGATGAGCGACATTGCCACGGCGGAGATCCAGAACGGTATCCCGCTGGAACAGAACTCCCCGCTCAACAGCGCCAAGTCACCGCACGGTTGCCTCTTCTTCCAGACCCGCATTATGGATGCCGCCCTCCCCTCCACCCTTCCCGGCAGCAAATCCGACAACACCATCCTCGGCACCGCACTGGCGCTGCAGCAGGAGCAGCCGGGGCGCAGCGTCACCCTCGTCTCCAAGGACACCAACATGCGCATCAAGGCGGCGATCCTCGGTATCCACTCCGAGGACTATCGCAACGATCAGGTGCTGGAGGATGTGGAGCTGCTCTATCGCGGCATGCAGGAGCTGGGCGGCGACTTCTGGGAGCAGCACAGCCAGACCATGGCCTCGTGGCAGGAAGAGGGACGCACCTTCTACCGCCTGAGTGGTCCGGCGGTGGAGAACTGGTACCCCAACGAGTTTCTGTCGCTAGAGGGGGATGACAATTTCCAGGCGGTGGTACGCGGCATCGAGCAGGGCGAGGCGATCATCGAGACGGTACGCGACTATCACAGCCCAGGGCACAACGTCTGGGGCATCAACGCCCGCAACCGTGAGCAGAACTTCGCCCTCAATATCCTGATGGATCAGGAGATCGACTTTGTCACCCTGGTCGGCCAGGCCGGTACCGGCAAGACCCTGCTTACCCTCGCCGCCGGACTGGCGCAGACCCTCGATCAGAACCTCTATAACGAGGTGATCATGACCCGTGTCACGGTGCCGGTGGGCGAGGATATTGGCTTCCTCCCCGGCACCGAGGAGGAGAAGATGACCCCGTGGATGGGGGCGCTGATGGACAACCTGGAGGTGCTCACCCAGTCGGAGCACAACAGCGAGTGGGAGCGCGCCGCCACCCAGGAGCTGCTCAACAAACGCATCAAGATCCGCTCCCTCAACTTCATGCGCGGGCGCACCTTCCTCAATAAATACATCATTATCGACGAGGCGCAGAACCTCACCTCCAAGCAGATGAAGACCCTGATTACCCGTGCCGGCCCCGGCACCAAGGTGGTCTGCCTGGGCAACATCGCGCAGATCGACACCCCCTACCTCACCGAGACCAACTCCGGCCTCACCTACGTGGTCGATCACTTCAAAAACTGGGAGCACAGCGGCCACATCACCCTGCTGCGCGGTGAGCGTTCGCGCCTCGCCGACTTCGCCTCGGAAGTACTCTAACCCCGCCCCAAGGACGGACATGACACTCATCACCTACCAGCTACAGTACCAGAGCGGCAACGAGCGCCGCTTCGAGATTGATATCGAGCGGCCGGATCGGATGGCGGAACAGAACCGGGAAGAGCACCCGGCATGGACCCTGCTCGGCACCAATCAGTGTCCCAACTGCCCCCTCGACCCGGCGCAGGTGCGCTACTGCCCGGCCGCCATCGAGATCGCAGAGATCGCCGCCAACTTTGCCGACACCACCTCAATCGAACGCACCGATGTCTGGGTTCACACCGCAGATCGCAGCTTCTTCAAGAATACCGACATGCAGAGCGCGCTCAAATCGCTGTTCGGCCTGATCATGGCCTCCGGCCCCTGCCCCATCCTCTCGCGTCTCAGGCCACTGGCCCACTTCCACCTGCCGTTCGCCACTTTGCAGGAGACGATTCACCGCCTGGTGGGTACCTATCTCATTAACCAGTACCTGCAGCACAACGACGGCGGGCGGCCCGACTGGGAGCTGCACGGGATCGAGGAGCTCTATCGCGAGCTTAAACAGGTCAATCTGCAGCTGATGAAACGCATCCGCCTCGCCTCCAGGGAGGACGCCAGCATCAACGCCATCCAGACCTTCATCTCCCTCGCCAGCATCGTCGAGATGGGGGTCGACGACATTATCGGGAAGATGGAACCGCTCCTGCGCCGGGGGCTATAATCCGCCCCGCATGAATTGGCGCGCACTTGATATGTGTCAAGGATATAGTCATAGTGTTTTGCTCTAATTTTCGCGAGCTTTTACCAAGTCAGACCGCAGCACCCTAACAAGAGCGGTTAATGCCGCAAGGAGGTAGTAAATATGAGTGGTGCCTTTACCAAAACGATGGCGCGAAACATCTTCTACGGTGGTTCGGCCTTTTTCATCTTCATCTTCATCGCCCTTACCTTCGACACCGTCGGGGCGCTGCCGGAACGGGATCACCGGGAAAACATCAACGAGCAGGTGATCCTCGGCAAACGGGTGTGGGAGAACAACAACTGCGTCGGTTGCCACACACTGATGGGTGAGGGTGCCTACTTTGCACCGGAGCTGGCCAACGTCTACAACCGCTTCGGCAACAGCAAAGAGGCGATCATCGGCTTCATCAAGAGCCGTCCGGTCGACGGTATTCCCGGTCGTCGCAGCATGCCCCAGTTCAACCTCAGCGATGAGGAGCTCGAAGGGGTGGCGGAGTTCCTGAAGTGGACCTCCGAGGTCGACGACGCCAACTGGCCGCCGAATATCCAGGGTTAATTGGGAGAAAACAAGAATGCAATATCAATCACAAATGGTTGCCAAGCCCTACTTCATCGCCGCTATCGGTCTGTTTATCGGACAGATCATCTTCGGCCTGATCATGGGTTGGCAATATGTCGTCGGCGATTTCCTCTTTCCGGAGATCCCCTTTAACGTGGCCCGCATGGTGCACACCAACCTGCTCATCGTCTGGCTGCTGTTCGGCTTCATGGGCGCCTCCTACTACCTGGTACCCGAGGAGTCGGAGACCGAGCTCTACAGCCCGAAACTGGCGCTGGCGCTGTTCTGGATCTTCCTCGTCGCCGGGGCGCTGACCATTGTCGGCTACCTTGCGGTACCCTACGCCACGCTGGCGCAGGTGACGGGCAATGAGTTGCTGCCGACCATGGGGCGCGAGTTCCTGGAGCAGCCGACCATCACCAAGATCGGCATCGTCATCGTGGCGCTGGGCTTCCTCTTCAATATCGCAATGACGGTACTGAAGGGGCGCAAGACCACCGTCTCGCTGGTGCTGCTGATTGGTTTGACCGGCTTGGCGCTGCTCTTCCTCTTCTCCTTCTACAACCCGCACAACCTGGTGCTGGACAAGATGTTCTGGTGGTATGTGGTGCATCTGTGGGTAGAAGGGGTGTGGGAGCTGATCCTCGGGGCCATCCTCGCCTTCGTGCTGATCAAGACCACCGGTGTTGACCGTGAGGTGATCGAGAAGTGGCTCTACGTCATCATCGCCATGACCCTCATCACCGGCATCCTCGGTACCGGCCACCACTTCTACTGGATCGGCACCCCGGAGTACTGGCAGATCATCGGCTCGGTCTTCTCCGCGCTGGAACCGATCCCCTTCTTCATGATGACGGTCTTCGCCTTCAACATGGTCAACCAGCGCCGCCGCGAGCACCCCAACAAGGCGGCGGTACTGTGGGCTCTGGGAACCGCGGTAATGGCCTTCCTCGGTGCCGGCGTGTGGGGTTTCCTGCACACCCTGTCACCGGTGAACTACTACACCCACGGCAGCCAGATCACCGCCGCCCACGGCCATATGGCCTTCTACGGGGCCTATGTGATGATCGTGCTGACCATCATCTCCTATGCCATGCCGATGATGCGCGGCCGTGCCGCCGCCAACAGCGAAAAGGCGCAGGTGATGGAGATGTGGTCGTTCTGGCTGATGACCGTAGCGATGGTCTTTATCACCCTGTTCCTCACCGCCGCCGGCATCCTGCAGATCTACATGCAGCGTATGGGGGGAGATGCCGCGCAGCCCTTCATGGTGGTACAGGAGAATATTGCCCTCTTCTACTGGCTGCGTGAGGGTGCGGGATTTGTCTTCCTGACGGGTCTCATCCTCTACGTTGTGAGCTTCTTCGTCGGTGGCGAAGAGCGCAAAGAGACGGCCTGAACCATCATCTGTCAGTGAACCTTAACTGACATGTCGCAGCAAATGGGGGAGTCTGACTCCCCCATTTTTTTTCCGTGAAATAACCATTGATTTTATAATGATGAACCCGAATTCCCACACGACACCCACCACCAATTCGCCCCCCGGAGATCTGGCCATCTGGGTCTTCATCCTGGCGGAGCTGGCGGTGTTTGGTGTCCTGTTCGCCGTCTATGCCTTTGCGCGGCGTTATAATCTGGAACTGTTTGATCTCCATCAACAGCACCTGAACCGGACCGCCGGTCTTGTCAATACCGTCACCCTCATCACCAGCAGCTATTTTGTGGTGCGCGCGGTGGCGGCGATAAAAGAGGGCGACGCCAAACGGTGCGGCCGCTGGCTGTGGAGCGCCAACGCCCTCGGGCTGCTCTTTATCCTGGTCAAGGGGGTGGAGTATCAGCACCACTTCAGCCAGGGGATTGGTCTCAGTACCAATCTGTTCTACACCTTCTATATTGGCATGACCTTTTTCCATTTCATGCATGTGTTGATGGGGATGGTGATCCTCTTTGTGGTGGCACACAAGGCCGGCCGCGGCGGTTACACCGCCAGCGAACACACCGGGGTCGAGACCGGTGCCTCCTACTGGCACATGGTCGATCTGGTCTGGATCATCCTCTTCCCGCTGGTCTATGTGATGCACTAGGAGAACGAGCATGGAAAAACCGCACCACGGGGGCCTGCGTCCCTGTACACTCATCTGGCTGTTGCTGCTCGCCCTCACCGTTGCCACCTACGCGGCGGCCCAACTGGGGCTGCAGGGCAAGGGGCTGATCCTGGGCGTACTTGTCCTCGCCATCATCAAGGGGCAACTGGTCGCCGACCACTTTATGGGGCTGCGCCGGGTGGGCAGCTTCTGGCGCCCCCTGCTCGGGGGCTACCTCTTTATTGTCGGGGCGCTGATCGCAACCGCCTTTCTTCTGCCACAAGGATAACGCCATGAACACCAACTCCCCGATTAAAGAGCAGGCTGGCAGTGACGAGCAGACCCTCCCCTTCTACCGGCCGCAAGGCAACGAGTGCGAACTCTTCGAATACGCCTGGCGCCACCAGCTGCCGGTACTCATCAAGGGGCCGACCGGCTGCGGCAAGAGCCGTTTTATCAACTACATGGCGGCGCGGCTGGCACGCAAGCTCTACACCGTCGCCTGTCACGATGACCTCACCGCCGCCGACCTGGTGGGGCGCCACCTCATCGGTGATGGCACCACGGTGTGGAACGACGGCCCGCTCACGCGCGCCGTGCGCGAGGGGGCGATCTGCTATCTGGACGAGGTGGTGGAGGCGCGCAAGGACACCACCGTGGTGCTGCACCCCCTTACCGACGATAGGCGCATCCTCCCCATCGAACGCACCAACGAGCTGCTGCACGCCCCAAAGGATTTCATGCTGGTGGTCTCCTACAACCCCGGCTACCAGAACCTGCTGAAGGGGATGAAACCCTCCACCCGCCAGCGTTTTGTCGCCCTGCGCTTCGGCTACCCATCCCCCGAGCTGGAGCAGGCGATCATCGAGGGGGAGACTGGCATCGACACGATGACGGCCAAACGGCTGGTGTCACTGGGCAACGCCCTGCGCGCCCTCAAGGATCACGACCTGGAGGAGGCCGCCTCCACCCGCCTGCTGGTCTACGCCGCCACCCTCATTCACGGCGGCTACGACCCGGTCGAGGCGTGCCGCGCCTCACTGGTGGAATCGCTGACCGATGACGAGGAGACCGCCAGTGCCCTGATGGGGGTGGTCAGCGCCACCTACGGTCGCTGAGCCCACCATGTCCACGCCTGACCCCAACAACGACAAGAGACTGGCCGTCATGGCCGAGATGCTCTACCTGTGCAACCTGCTGCTGTTGCCGGGGATCGCCTTTATCTGGTTACTGCTGCTAAATATCCGCCGCAGCAGCGTGGCCTCGCCACTCGCCCTCTGCCACCTGCGCCAGACGCTGGCGGCGAGTATCTGGGCCGGGGTACTGCTGATCCCGATCACCGCTCTTAGCATCCTGATGGGAGGCTATCAGAGTGTCACCGGCTGGACGGTGGCGATCCTCTACTTTACCGTCTGCCACGCCTCACTGGTGCTGCTGGGGGTGGTCGGGCTGGCCAAGGCGATGGCCGGGCTAAGCTGGCGCTACCCGCTAATCGGCCCGGTCTGCGGTACCCGCCCATGAGGCCCCGCTCCCTGCAAGGGCGCCGCTTGCTGACGCGCAGCGCCTTTTTCCTGCTGTTCGTCCTCGCCCCGCCACTCGATATCTTCCGTCTCGACCTCAACCTGGGCCACTTCATCCTCTTCGGCTACAACTGGACCCTGGGACTCGACCCCCTCCTCGCCGGCGAGATCGGCCCCGGCGAGGCGGCGGTAAACATCATCCTGCGCGGTTTTCTCCCCATCGCCATCGGTGCCGCCCTCTTCATCTGGATCGCCTGGCGCTGGGGCCGCCTCTACTGCGGCTGGCTCTGCCCCCACTTCTCGGTGGTGGAGACGATTAACGGCCTGATGCTGCGCACCCTGGGCAAACCGACCCTGTGGGAGCGCCACCGCCTGGAGGGGGTCGCCGCTGACCGCCGTTACTGGCCGCTGACGCTGCTGGCGGTGGTCGGTTTCGCCTTTGTCTGGGCGCTGAGCCTGCTCACCTACCTGCTGCCGCCGAGCGAAATCTACCCCAATCTGCTGAACGGCGAGCTGACCCGCAACCAGGGCACCTTTCTTGCGGTAGCCACGGCCGTCTTCTGCATCGAGTTTCTGCTGGCGCGTCACCTCTTCTGCCGCTTCGGCTGCGCCGTCGGCCTGTTCCAGAGCCTCGCCTGGATGGGCAACCACAAGGCGATGGTGGTCGGTTTCGACACCCGGCGCACGGCCAGCTGCATCGACTGCAACGCCGCCTGCGACAACGCCTGCCCGATGCGCCTCAAGCCGCGCAGCATCAAACGGCGCATGTTCACCTGTACCCAGTGCGCCCGCTGCCTCGACGCCTGCGAGGCGGTGCAGGCCCCCCATCAGCAGCCGCCACTGCTGCGCTGGCTCGACGGCGAGTGCGCACGCCACGTCTCCGAGCGCGACTTTGGCCACCACCCCACGATCCCCGCCGACTGTTTCGACCAGCCGCGGCCATTACCCGGCACGCCTGACCGCGCCAACAAGGGGAGCAGATAACGATGGAGGAGTGGGTAGGGCAGATCTGGCACAAGATCATCACCCGCGTCGCCGACGACCACTACCCGGAGGCAGTAGTCACTCTGGAGGAGGTATCACAGCCGGTCGGGGTGCTATTTCGGGCCCTCGGTGGCGACGGCGCGCTGCGGGTCACGGCCTGCGAGGCCACCGCCAATCGTGCCCGGCGCAGTTGGTTACAACGTATTGCCGGCACCCATCAGGGGGTGGAGCTGGCGTGGCGTGACGAGCAGACGCTGCGCCTGCCGCCACGCATCGACCTCTTTCCCGAACGCCAGCTCAACCGGCAGCTCTATCGCTGGCTCGCCGCGATGGCCGCACGACAGGGGTACCAAGGGGGATACCAGGGGGGAGAGCGACCCGGCCAGCCGCCCCGGTCCTGGCTGCAACACAACCAGCAGCTGACCCGCGAGCTGTTGCACCACTACCCCGGCCTCGCCCCGCTCTACGCCGAACTGCTAGAAGCACAACTGGCACGCCGCCCCGACCCCGAGACCCTGCCAGCCGAGGAGGCACGACTGGAGCGGGCCATTCAACAGGCACTGCGGGAGCCGGGCAGCGTGAAGGAGGCGTTTGCCCTCATACGCCCGCCCCAGCCGGTTCACCTCTGGCTCCACCCCTCACCGCCGCTAACCCCCGAGGCGCTCGCCACCCGCCGCCATGATCCCGACGAGCCGCAGGGCGGCGGCTCTACCCACGATCCCGAGGAGCAGCGCCAGCGCCGCGCCGAACGCACCGAGGCACCGGAGGAGAACCAGGGGCTGCTGGCGATGCGCATGGAGTCGATCATGGGACAGGCGGAGTATGTCAAGGTCGACCGCGGCACCGAGGATGAGGAGGACATGACGGCGGCCAAGGCGGCGGCCGATGACATGGAGTTTCTCAGCGTCACCCAGGGCAAGACCAGCGCCAGCCGCATCCGTTTTGATCTCGACCTCCCCTCCGCCGCCGATGATGATCTCACCCTCGGCGAGGGGATCTGGCTACCGGAGTGGGACTACAAAAAACGGCTGATGCGCGAGGATTACTGCTGCCTGCAGCCGATGTTGGCCCGGGACGCCCCGCCCATGCCGCTGCCCGATCACCTGCGCAAGACCTCACTACGTCTGCGCAACCAGTTCCAGGGGTTGGCCCCGGCACGCATCTGGTACCGCGGCCAGGAGGACGGCAGCGAGATCGATCTCGATGCCTACGAGCGTTTCGTCACCCAGCGCAGCCGTGGCGAGGTGGCCGAGGACGGCCGCCTCTATCGCGAACTGCGCCAGGGGGGGCGCGACCTCAGCTGCCTGCTGCTGGCCGATCTCTCGCTCTCCACCGACGCGGCGATCAGCAATGACGCCCGCATCATCGATGTGATCCGCGACTCCCTCTACCTCTTCGCCGATGCCCTGGAGGCGACCGGCGACCGCTTCGCCCTCTACGGCTTCTCCTCGCGGCGCCGCGACCATGTGCGCTTTCACCTGTTAAAGAATTTCGATGAGAGATATGGCGCGAAGATCCGCGGCCGCATCGCCCAGATAAAACCGGGTTACTACACCCGCATGGGCGCCGCCATTCGCCATTCGACACGACTGCTGGCGGCGCAGGGGGGCAGCCAGAAACTGCTGCTCATCGTCACCGATGGCAAACCCAATGACCTCGACCAGTACGAGGGGCGTTATGGGGTCGAGGATACCCGCATGGCCATTCACGAGGCACGCCGCCAGGGGCTGCGCCCCTTCTGCGTCACCATCGACAAGCAGGGGCGCGACTACCTGCCCCACATCTTCGGCAGCAGTGGTTATGTGGTGATCCGTCGCCCATCGGAGTTGCCCAAACAGCTGCCCCTGCTCTATGCGCAGCTTACCGCCTGACGGCGTCTGGCTGCCCGAACGAAACTCCCGGTCACGACAAAAAACCAGCCTGTCCGCGCGCCGCCATGCCGGCAAGCACTATTTTTTATCCCCCCATCAAAAATAGATGCCACGCGGCCGACACAGTGAAAAATTACTGTAATTCATATGGTTATGCGGAAGAGTTGCTGAATTCCTTCTATCCTGTTGCCTGTACGTTACTGCAATCCTGACGTGAACTTGATGTGCATCAAGGCCCATCCTTGGGCGAATGCTCACAGTGTGTGTGAAATTTTGGTTTTCATTCCATACAAGGAGAAAAGCAACATGAGAAAAGCACTAGCACAGATGACGGCCGTCAGCCTGGCCGTAGGATTGGCGCTTGGTGGCGCCACCTTGGCACAGGCGGCTGAAGAGAAACAGGCCCCCAAACTGACCAAGGCAGAATTTGATCAGGCCAAGACCCTCTATTTCCAACACTGCGCCGGATGCCACGGCGTACTGCGCAAGGGGGCGACCGGCAAAAGTCTGCAGCCGGAAGAGACCATGAAGAAGGGCACCAAGCGGTTACACCGCATCATCCAGCTCGGTACCGAGGGAGGGATGAACAACTTCGACAATATTCTGTCGGCAAAAGAGATTGAATTGCTGTCAAAATATATCCAGCACGAGCCGCCGAAGCCGCCGGAGATGTCGCTGGCACTGATGAAGGAGCGCACCAAGGTGCATGTGCAGCCGAAGGACTACCCGACCAAACCGCTGCACGGTCGTAACTGGGAGAACTTCTTCGTCGTCATCGAGCGTGACGTGGGCAAGGTGGCCATTATCGACGGCGACAAGCACGAGGTGGTAGCCCATATCCCCACCGGTTACGCGGTGCACGTCATCAAGGGCAGTGAGCATCACAATGTCCTCAAGTCCAAGGATACCGGACGCTTCTGGTACACCATGGGCCGCGACGGCAAGATGACCAAGATCGATCTCTGGCAAAAACCCGAAAAGATGCTGGTGGCCGAGACCCAGGTCGCCTATGACGCCCGCGATGTCGCCGTCTCCGGCGATGGCAAGTACGTCATCGGTGGCGGTTACTGGCCGCCCCATGCGGTGATCGTCGATGCCGTCACCATGGAGCCGCTCAAGGTGATCTCCTCACGCGGTGTTAATGTCGATGGAGATTATGTCGAAGAGTCGCGCGTCGCCGCCATCTACGATACCCCCAACGAATCCTCGTGGCTGGTCTCGATGAAGGAGCTGGGCCAGGTGTGGCAGGTGGACTACTCCGATATCGACAACCTGCGCGTCGACAAGATCGACTCCGCCAAGTTCCTGCACGACGGTTTCTTTGACCCCACCGGTCGTTACTTCCAGATCGCGGCCAACGCCTCCAACAAGATGGTGGTGGTAGACACCAAGGAGCGCAAGCTGGAGGCGATGATCGATGTCGACAAACTGCCCCACCCGGGTCCCGGTGCCAACTGGATCGATCCAAAGTGCGGCCCGGTCGCCGGCACCACTCACCTCGGTGTAGGCAAGGTCACCGTCTGGGGTAACGACCCGGCAGGTCACAAGGCGCAGGCGTGGAAGATCTGTTACGAGGTTCAGACTGACGGCGCGGGTCTCTTCATCCGCACCCATCCCAAATCACAGTATGTGTGGGCCGATCAGACCAAACACCCGGAGCCTGAAGTTCAGCAGAGCATCAAGGTATTCGACAAGAATACCCGTGAGGTGGTGAAGACCATTCGCCTCACCGAGAAGCCCGGCCAGGCGGCGGTACATATGGAGTTCAATCACGACGGCTCCGAGGTCTGGGTCTCGGTCTGGAACCTGAAGGACAGTAAAGAGCCCAACGGTGAGATCGTGGTGTTTGATGCCAAGACGCTCAAGGAGAAGACCCGCATCAAGGGTCTCTACGCGCCGACCGGCAAGTTCAACGTCCACAACCGTGTTAACCATGTAACCTGACAGTACCGCGTGTACTGACGGCGGCAGGCAGGGATGCACCATTCCCTGCCTGACCGCTACACCCAATTCCGTTACATCCAGTTCGGCGAAGGAGTGAAGATGTCTACCAGCGTGAACAGCCTGCGTAAGTTACTAAATCGCAAAGTTATCATGGGTGCCACCGCCGGTGCCGCGCTCTTCTTTATGCTGATGGGTGTGATCTTCTGGGGCGGTTTTAACACCGCCATGGAAGCGACAAATACCCTGGATTTTTGTATCTCCTGTCACGAGATGGAGAACAATGTCTACCAGGAGTACAAAAAGACCATCCACTTTGCCAATCGCAGCGGGGTCAGGGCCACCTGTTCCGACTGCCATGTGCCACGCGACTGGACACACAAGGTCATCCGCAAGATCCAGGCTAGCGGTGAGGTCTTCCACAAGGTGATGGGCAGCGTCGACACCCCGGAGAAGTTCGACAACAAACGCCTCACCCTGGCCAAACGGGTCTGGAACACAATGAAGTCGACCGACTCCCGGGAGTGCCGCAACTGCCACGACTTTGGCTCAATGGATCCCGCCGATCAGAAGCCGCGTGCCCGCAAGCAGCACTTTAATGCGATGAAGAGTGGCCAGACCTGCATTGACTGCCACAAGGGGATCGCCCACACCAAGGTCAGCGACCGTCTCACCGATCAGGATGCCGAACAGCTGGAAAAGCCGAACCCCTCGCTGATCAAACCGATCCCGGTACAGTGGCAAGCCTTCTTTGATGGCAACGGCGACAGCGCCAGCGACGCCGAACCTGCGGCTGCCGCCACGCCACAGGAGAGCGCCGCCGAGGACGAGCCCTCCCCCGCCGCCAGTCCGGCACCAGCACCAGCCCCCGTCACCTCGACAGGCGCCGGCGTTGACAGCGGTATCGACTGGGCCAAGGCCCCCACCACCGAGATCACCATTTTCTACCCCGGCCAGGCCTCGATGGAGTGGGTACTTAACGGGCGGGATCACGGTGGCGCCCGCCCCCTCAACGCCGGCGACCGCTGCTTTGACTGTCACGGCGAAGAGGCTGCCGATATGGGAGAGAAGATCGTCAGCGGCGAGAAGCTTGAACCGCAGCCGATCGTCGGCAAACGCGGCAGCATTGCGGTCGCGGTACAGGCCACCCACGATAACGACTATCTCTACATGCGTTTCCTCTGGGACGACACCCCGCATGTCGCGGTACCCTTTGTCGAAAGCGGCAAGATGGATGCACAAAACCCGAGCAAGCTGGCAATGATGCTGGCCAGCGATGATATCGAGTATGCCGACCGTTCCGGCTGCTGGATCACCTGCCACAATGACATGAAGGGGATGCCCGATGCGCCACCCGCCGAGGTACTGGCGGGAAATGCCCACGCCAAGGAGCTCAACTGGGCGAGCGGCGTCACCAAATACCTGCCGGAGAGCCGCACCGAGATGGAGATCAAGGGCGGCAGCGACAAGCCGCGCGGTGGTTGGGACAAGCTCAAGGAGAGCAGCGAGATCCAGAGCGAGCTGGAGGCAGGGCATTACCTCGACCTGGTGCGCTACAAGATCGGCGAAGGACTCAGCGAGAACGGCCACGTCCTTGATTCACGTCACATGGATGGGGGCGAGGGCGCCGAGTTCAGCGGCGGCCTGAGCAACGGCCAATGGGCAGTGGTGATGCGGCGCAAGCTCAGCACCGAACAGCCGGGTGACATCAGTCTGGCGACCGATCAGCTCTACAACCTGGGCTTCGCCATTCACGACGACCACAGCGCCGGTCGCTTCCACCACGTCTCCCTGGGCTACAAACTGGGGTTCGATAACGACGAGGCCGAGATCAACGCCGTCAAACAGTAACCACGATTTTTTCGCCAGGGACGGCGACTTATCTCTAACGACGAAGTGTGATGATAAATAGAGCGATCAGCAGAGTCAGCCTCACCCTTGCCATGCTGTGGTGTAGCCATGCCGCCCTGGCGCAGGAGGTTGTCGACATCGAGATCAAGGCATTCCGCTTCACACCGGCAACCGTCACCGTCGCGGTGGGGAGCACCGTGCGCTGGACCAACCGCGAGAAGCGCCAGTATCACAACGTCTGGTTCGAGGCACTGGGTGAGGAGGAGCCCGACTATCTCTTTCCCGAGGAGAGCTATGAAAGAGTGTTTCCCGAGCAGGGGGAGTACCCCTATCGCTGCGGCCCACACCCGGAGATGCAGGGGGTTATTCATGTGCGCTAACCGCGCCATGCGTTACGCGATTGGTGGCCTCCTCGCCCTGCTCCTGCCGGCACTCGGCACCTCCCCTGCCGTCGCCAATGCCGGGGAGTTGTCCACGACCCGCAAGGCCGAACTGCTGCACCTGCTGCAGCAGGATTGCGGCTCCTGTCATGGCATGACCTTAAAGGGGGGGCTGGGGCCATCACTGCTGCCGGAGCGTCTCAACCTGTTGCCACCCGAGTTTCTCATTGAGACCGTGCTGGAGGGACGACAGGGAACGGCTATGCCGCCGTGGAAGACGATGTTAAGCCGCGAGGAGGTGCGCTGGATGGTGGAGCAACTGCAAAGGGGGCATGTCCATGTACGCTAAACAGCTACGTCCCCTGGCCCTGCTGCTCGCCCTGCTTGCCATGGCCACGCTGCTCCCCGGCTGCACCACGCTGCGCGGCACCGGCGATATGGGGGTCGTCATCGAGCGGGCCGCCGGCAGCCTGCAGATCATCGAGACCAGCCAGCGCACCGCCCTGGCACGGGTCGAGGGGCTGGGCGATCTCTCCCACGCCTCGGTGGTCTACTCGCGCGACGAGCGTTACGCCTTTATCTTCGGCCGCGATGGCGGCCTGAGCCGCGTCGATATCCTGGCGGGCAAGGTCACCCACCGCATTATGCAATCGGGCAACAGCATCGGCGGGGCGATCTCGCAGGACGGCTCGCTTGTCGCCGTCTCCAACTACGAGCCGGGCGGGGTGCGCATCTTTGATGCCGCCACCCTCGCCCCGGTGGCCGAGATCCCGGCCGAGTATGGCGGCGGCCTCCTCTCCAAGGTGGTGGGGCTGGTCGATGCCCCCGGCCAGCGCTTTGTCTTCAGCCTGTTCGATGCCGGCGAGATCTGGGTGGCCGATATGCGCACCCCGCAAACACCGGTGATCACCAAATTCCGTGACATCGGCCGCCAGCCCTACGATGCCCTGCTCAGCCCCGATGGCCGCTACTACATCGCCGGTCTCTTCGGCGAGGATGGGCTGGCCATGCTCGACCTGTGGCACCCCGAAAGAGGGGTGGAGCGGATACTGGCGAACTACGGCCGTGGCGAGGAGAAGCTGCCGGTCTACAAGATGCCCCACCTGGAGGGGTGGGCGATGGCCGGCGGTTACGCCTTCCTCCCCGCCGTAGGGCGTCACGAGGTGCTGGTGGTGCGCCTCAGCGACTGGCAGGAGGCAGGTCGCATTGCGGTGCATGGCCAGCCTGTGTTCGTCATGGCCCGCCCCGACGGACGCCAGGTGTGGGTCAACTTCGCCCACCCGCGCAATGACACGGTGCAGGTGATCGACAGCGAATCACTGCAGCTCATCAACACCCTCACCCCGGGCAGGGCGGTGTTGCACATGGAGTTCACCCCGCGCGGCGAGCAGGTCTGGATCTCGCTGCGCGACGAGAACCGCATCGCCATCATCGACACCGAAAGCCAGCGCACCGTCTCGACCCTCCAGGCCGACAAGCCCAGCGGGATCTTCTTTACCTCCCGCGCCCATCAAAGCGGACTCTGATCATGGCTGACAGCGCAATCATGCAGACCGCCTCGACGATGCCACTCGACCCCCTGGAGCAGTCACTGCTCAACGACTTCCAGCAGGGTTTTCCCCTCTCACCCACCCCCTTTGCCGAGATGGCCGCGCGGCTGGGGGTGAGTGAGGAGCAGGTGATCACCACCCTGGAGCGGCTGCAGCAGCGCGGCGCCGTCAGCCGCGTCGGCCCGGTGTTTCGTACCCACAGCATCGGCGCCAGCACCCTCGCCGCGATGTGCGTTCCCGAGACGCGGCTGGAGGAGGTGGCCGAACTGGTCAACCGCTTCGATGCGGTGAACCACAACTACGAGCGCGAGCACCGGCTCAACCTCTGGTTTGTCGCCACCGCCCCCGACGAGGCACACCTGCAACAGGTACTGGCCGAGATTGAAGAGCGCACCGGCATCGAGGTCATCGCCCTGCCAATGGTTGAGGACTACCACATCGACCTGGGATTCGACCTGCAATGGACATGAGAACCCGTCACTACACCCCCCAGCCCGCCGCGACTCCAGTCGCGGCCCCCATCACACTCGGCGCCGCCGACCTGGCCCTGATCGAGGCGATTCAGCGTGGCCTGCCGCTGGTCTCGCGCCCCTACGCCGCCGTGGCCGCACGGCTGGGGTGCGGCGAGGAAGAGGTGATCCGGCGTATCGCCGCACTGCAACAGGCGGGCATCATCAAACGCCTCGGCGTGGTGGTGCGCCACCGCGAACTGGGGTATGGCGCCAACGCGATGGTGGTGTGGGACGTGCCGGATGAGGAGGTGGCAGAGCTGGGGCGCTGTCTGAGCGGCTTTGAGTTCGTCACCCTCTGCTACCGGCGCCCGCGCCGCCTGCCACAGTGGCCCTACAACCTCTTCTGCATGATCCACGGGCGCGATCGCGAGGCGGTAATGGAAAAGTTTCGACTCATGATCGAGAGCTGCGGCCTGGAGACGATCCCCAAGGCGGTGCTCTTCAGCCGCCGCCGCTTCAAGCAGCGCGGCGCCCTCTACCGGCCCTCTGCGGTGGCACCGGCAACTCGGGCAGACCCTATCGTGGAGGGGAGCTGTTAATGCTCGAACCACTCGACCGCGCCATCATCAACAGACTACAGGGGGAGTTCCCCCTCTGCGAAGAACCCTATGCCCAGGTGGCAGAGGAGCTGGGTACCAGTGAGGCCGAGCTCATCGCCCGCCTGCAACGGTTGCTCGATGATAAAATTCTCAGCCGCTTCGGGCCGATGTACCACGCCGAGCGGCTCGGTGGCGGCCTCACCCTGGCGGCGCTGGCCGTCCCCGAGGAGCGGTTCGAGGCCGTGGCCGCGCAGGTCAACGCCTTTGCCGAGGTGGCCCACAACTACCAGCGCGATCACCACCTCAATATGTGGTTCGTACTCGCCACCGAGACCCCGCAGCGCATCAACGAGGTGATCGGCGAGATCGAACGGCTCACCGGCCTGACAGTGTTCAACATGCCCAAGGAGCAGGAGTTCTACATCGGTCTGAGGTTCGACGCATGAATAGCGCAGCAACCCCTACCCAGCAGACGAATTCACCCATTGACGAGATCGATCGCGCCCTGATTCAAATGACGCAGCACGGCCTGCCCCTCACCCCGCGCCCCTACCACACCCTGGCCGAATGGCTGGGCATTGAGAGCGGGGAGGTGGTGCGACGCATCGAGCGGATGGTGGCCGACGGCATCATCCGGCGCATCGGCGCGGTACCCAACCACTATGCCCTCGGTTATAGGGGCAACGGTATGTCGGTATGGAACGTACCTGCGGAGAAGATAGGCGAACTTGGCCCGCGCATCGGCGCACTCGATTTTGTCAGCCATTGCTACCAGCGCCCACGCCGTCTGCCCGACTGGCCCTACAACCTCTTTGCCATGGTGCATGGCCGTGACCGCGCCGAGGTGGCCGACAAGGTGGCGCAGATCGCCCGCCTGCTGGGGGCCGATGACCACGGCCACGAGGTGCTCTTCAGCACCCGCATCCTGAAAAAGACCGGGCTGCGTCTCGGCATTTAGCCCCGGCCATCAACAGAGGATCACCCATGTTCCGCATCTCCCAATATATGCAGCTGCTGGCCAATCCCGGGGCGGCCACCGCAGCGCGCCCTGCCGGCAAACCAGCCGGCCCGGTGGTGATCTGGAATCTGGTGCGCCGCTGCAACCTCACCTGCAAGCACTGCTACTCCATCTCCGCCGACAAGGATTTTCCCGGCGAGCTGGCCACCGACGAGATCCATACAGTGATGGAGGACCTCAAGGGGTTTGGCGTGCCGGTACTGATCCTCTCCGGTGGCGAGCCCCTGCTGCACCCCGATATCTTCGAGATCTCCCACCGCGCCCGGGCGATGGGCTTCTACGTTGGCCTCTCCACCAACGGCACCCTTATCGACGAATCGAACATCGAGGCCATCGCCGCGGTCGGTTACAACTACGTGGGGATCAGTATCGACGGCATCGGTGCGACCCATGACCGTTTTCGCCGCATGGAGGGCGCCTTCGACAAGGCGATGCACGGCCTGCGCCTCTGTCATACGCGGGGGATCAAGGTGGGGCTGCGCTTCACCCTGACCCAGGACAATGCCGCCGAGCTGCCGCAGATCCTCCAGCTGATGGAGGATGAGCAGATCGACAAGCTCTACCTCTCCCACCTCAACTATGCCGGTCGCGGCAACAAGCACCGCAAGGATGACGTGGTGCACCAAATCACCCGCCAGGCGATGGAACTGCTGTTCGAGAGCAGCCTGCGCGACATTCACAACGGCCGCCAGCGCGAATTTGTCACCGGCAACAACGATGCCGACGGCGTCTACCTGTTGCAATGGGCGCGCCAGCGCTTCCCGCAACAGGCACCGCTCCTGGAACAGCGGCTGCGCCAATGGGGCGGCAACGCCTCCGGCGTCAACATCGCCAACATCGACAACCTCGGCAATGTCCACCCCGATACCATGTGGTGGCACTACACCCTGGGCAATGTGCGCCAGCGTCCCTTCAGCACGATCTGGCAGGATCTCTCCGACCCGATCATGGCCAAACTGAAGCAGCGGCCACGCCCGGTGGAGGGGCGCTGCGCCGCCTGCCACTACCTGGCGATCTGCAACGGCAATACCCGCATCCGCGCCTACCAGACGAGCGACAACTACTGGGCAGAAGACCCCGGCTGCTACCTCAGCGACGAGGAGATCGGCCTGGCGCGGGAAGCGTGTGATGCCGTAGCACATCTCAACCAACGCCAGCGTTAACAAGAGTAAACCGATGAAACCCGCACCCCTCCTCCTTCGCTATCTTGGTCTGCTCGCCCTCTTCAGCATGGCCAGCACGGCCACCGCTCAGGCCACCGAAGGCGGTGCGCTGATCCTCTACCAACAGCACTGCGCCGTCTGCCACGGCGAGGAACGACTGGGCGGCATGGGGCCGGCGCTGCTGCCGGAGAACCTGGGGCGCCTGCGCAAGTCCGAGGCCAGCGAGGTGATCATCAAGGGGCGCGTGGCAACCCAGATGCAAGGCTTTGGCGATCGCCTGAAGGGCGAGGAGATCCAGGCGCTGGTCGACTTTATCTACACCCCGCTGGCCGAGCTGCCGCACTGGGATCTGGCCGCCACCCGCGACAGTCAGATCGTCCATCACCGCCTCGACACCCTCTCCGCCACTCCCCTGTTCAAGGCCGACATGCTCAACCTCTTTGTGGTAGTCGAACTGGGCGACCACCACTTCACCCTGCTCGACGGCGACACCTTCGAGGCGGTGGGACGCTTCCCCACCCGCTTTGCCCTGCACGGCGGCCCCAAGTACTCGCCCGACGGCCGCTTCGTCTATTTCGCCTCACGCGACGGCTGGATCGCCAAATTCGACCTCTACAACCTCAAGTGGGTGGCGGAGATCCGCGCCGGCATCAATACCCGCAATATTGCCGTCTCCGGCGACGGGCGCTATCTGATGGTCGCCAACTACCTGCCGCACACACTGGTGCTGCTCGATGCCGAATACCTCACCCCCATCAAGCAGTTCGAGGTCAGGGACAGCACGGGGAAGAGCTCGCGGGTCAGCGCCGTCTACACCGCCAAACCGCGCCAGAGTTTTGTCGTCGCCCTCAAGGATGTACCGGAGCTGTGGGAGATCAGTTACGCCGATACACCGCCCCCCGGTTTTGCCGGCTGGGAGCACTCCTATCACAAGGAGGCGGGGGATCTGCAGCCGGGTGAGCCCTTCCCCCGGCTGCGCATCCCGGTGGAGGCCCACCTGGACGATTTTTTCTTCAACCAGGGGTACGACCTGCTGATTGGCGCCTCGCGCGAGGGCAAGGGGATGGTGGTATCGCTTGACGTAAAACGGGTGATCAACACCCTCGACCTGCCAGGTATGCCCCACCTTGGCTCCGGCATCACCTGGGAGTATCAGGGGCACAAGGTGATGGCGACCCCCAACCTCAAGGAGGGGGTGGTGAGTATTATCGACATGGAGAGCTGGCAGACCATCAAGCGCATCGAGACCCTGGGGCCGGGCTTCTTCATGCGCAGCCACGACAACTCCCCCTACGCCTGGGTCGATGTCTTCTTCGGCCCCCACAAGGATGCGGTCCATGTGATCGACAAAAAGAGCCTGGAGATCGTCAAGACCCTGCGCCCGGCACCGGGCAAGACCGCCGCCCATGTCGAATTCACCCGCGACGGCAAGTACGCGCTATTGAGTATCTGGGAGATGGAGGGGGAGGTGATCGTCTACGACGCCACCACCCTGGAGGAGGTCAAACGGCTGCCGATGAAAAAACCGTCAGGAAAATACAACGTCTGGAACAAGACCCGCTACGAGGGGGGCACCAGCCACTAGTGGGAGCTTACTCTATCGCCGGGGCATCGGCCGTCCGTGATTCATTCATCAAGCCAAAATCACGTTCACTGCGGCGGCAACCGCGATACCCACGGCGATACCGGCGGCAATTTCCAATCGGGTATGGCCCATGCGTTCGCGCAACACCTGATGGTCAGAGGCTTCCACTGCCAACTTGTTGATGGCCACCGCATGCTTTCCCACCTCCCGGCGTAGACTGTTGGCATCGAGCATTACAATAAAGGCCAGCGTAATGGCGACACCGAAGGCAGGATGTCCGATACCCTCCTTGAGGGCAATGAGCGCGGCCATGCTACTGACAATCGCGCTGTGGTTACTAGGCAACCCACCATAACCGATGAGGTTGAACGCAAATTGCCTGGCTTTGACGCTGTTGATGATGAACTTCGAAACGCCAGCAACGAGCCAGGCCAAAAATGGTGTCAGGGCATAGGAGAAGTCCATGATCACCCCTGTACCGGCCACAATGCCCAGCCACAAGCGGCCACCCACAGCGCCACGGCAAGCAACAACTGCCAGTCAGCCAGCAGCGCATCGGTGGGCGACTCGCCGTCGTCAAGGGCTTCCACCACGAACCAGTAGCGGAACAGGCCAAACAAAACCAACGGTACCGTAATGACCAGTTCAGGCTTGGCCGACATCACAAACATGCTGTAGAAAAGCAGTGCCCCGGTTGCGGACATCTCTGCATAGCGATCTACCAGCGCGACAGAATACTTCTCAAGCACCTTGCGGCCCTCGGTGCCGTTTTGGCTGAGTTCCTGGCGCCGTTTTACAGCGGCCAGGTACAGCGCCAGGCAAAGGGTCGTGATGAACATCCATGAGGAGACGGGCACGCCCAGCGCCATGGCACCTGCATAGACGCGCAGGACAAAACCGATGGCGATGGTGAAGATATCGACCACAGGCTGATGCTTGAGCACAAACGTGTAGGCCAGGTTCAGCACCAGATAGGCCGCGATAACCATCACCACCTTTGGAGCAACAAACCAGCCCCATGCCAGCACGGCGTAGAGACAGGCGAGCAGAAGCAGGGCGACGGGTAGCGAGACGATCCCGGCCGCCAGGGGGCGGGTTCTGGACTTTCCGGGGTGACGACGGTCACGCTCGATGTCGTGCATGTCGTTGATGATGTAGGTCGCCGACGAGGCGACGCAGAACAGCAACATGGCCAACAGGGCATGACTGACAGCGTCAACATCCAGAAACGCCCCGGAAAACATCAGCGGAGCCAGTACAAATCCGTTCTTGACCCACTGCTTTGGTCGCATCAGCCGGATTAACCCAAGCATCTGCGCTAGAGGCGAGCGAACCATTACGGTATCATGCATTATGTTTGTACCTCGGTGATGTCATTGAATGCTTGTCTCGACCAAGCTGGCGATTAACTACGTCATTCTCGCACTAATCGCAACTGCGGCAAACATCGGCGCCCAGGACCTTGTCATCCATGTCTACAGCGGCGCCTTCGACATCCTGGCCTCGGTCATGGCGGGCACTGGAGTCGGGCTTGTGGTCAAATACATCCTCGACAAGCGCTACATCTTCCACTTTCGTGCGCACAGCGTCGCCCACGACACCCAGACCTTCGCCCTCTACACCGTCATGGGCCTGGCCACAACCGTAGTCTTCTGGGGTTTCGAGTTTGGCTTTCACTACCTCTTTGGAACCAGGGAAATGCGTTATCTCGGCGGCATTATTGGTCTTGGCCTCGGTTATCTGATGAAGTATCACCTCGATAAACGCTACGTCTTCCGCGCGGGGGCCCAATGAGACAGGTTACCGCGTGGGGGCGCCTGAGCGCCAGTCCTCATCATGTCATCAACCTGAATGATCCATCCACAGCCAGGTATCTTATTTGTCATGGTATTCATCCAGGCCTGGCCCACGGCATGGGACGCAGCTACGGTGACGTCTGCCTGAATCCGGAGGGCACACTCTGGGTCACAACCGGGCTCGACCATTTCATCGCTTTCGACGACTGCACTGGCCGCCTGGCGTGTGAGGCTGGAGTGCTGCTGCGGGACATCCAGCGGCTGGTCATTCCACGCGGCTGGATTCTGCCAGTGACACCGGGTACTCAACTGGTGACCGTTGGGGGAGCCATCGCCAACGATGTGCACGGCAAGAACCATCACGTACTGGGCTCTTTCGGCGATCACGTACAGAGCCTCACCCTCATTCGCACCGATGGAGAAGTCATCCAGTGCGGCCCGAATGAGCAGCCAGATTGGTTTGCCGCCACTGTCGGAGGATTGGGCCTGACGGGGGTGATCACACAGGCCGAGATCCAATTGCTCCGTGTGGCTGGACCATGGCTGGAGACCGAGACCGTTCCCTATGCCAACCTGGACGAGTTCTTCCGGCTGGCGGATGATTCCGAGGCCGAGTGGGAGCACACAGTGTCGTGGATCGATTGCATCTCGGGGGGAGGCGGGCGCGGCTTGTTCCTGCGGGGCAACCCGGCCGATGTGGGAGAACAACCGGAGCCCGTGGGGCATAAACTGACCATGCCGATTGTGCCTCCCGTTTCGCTGGTCAATCGGCTTTCACTTCGCCTCTTCAATACAGCCTACTACCATCTTAAAAAATGGCAGGCAGGACGGACTATCACGCACTACGAACCGTTTTTCTATCCCCTGGATAACCTGTTGGAGTGGAACCGAATGTACGGGCCGAAGGGTTTCTTTCAGTATCAAAGCGTGGTACCGCGCGATGTCGGGCAAGATGCGGTTCAGGCCATGCTCAAAGAGATCGCCCGTTCCGGTGATGGTTCGTTCCTCGCCGTCCTGAAGACCTTTGGAAACCGCCAGTCAATCGGGATGCTGAGTTTTCCGCAGCCTGGCGTCACCTTGGCGCTGGATTTCCCCAATCATGGGGATCGCACGCACAAACTTTTCGAGCGCCTGGATGCCATCGTGCATGAGGCTAAGGGCCGCATCTATCCGGCCAAGGATGCGCGAATGCCCAGAGAACTCTTCGAGGCGGGCTATCCACGCCTGGCTGAATTCATAAAATACCGGGACCCGGGCATCAGCTCCGGTCTCTCACGCCGCTTGATGGGAAGTTGAATGAACAACAAAAAAAGAATCGTCATTATTGGCGCCACCTCGGCAATCGCCGAGCAGTGCGCCAGATTGTGGGTGCAAAACCAGCCGGCCGATCTGACTCTGGTGGGCCGCGATGCCCAGCGCATTGAGCGGGTTGCAACTGACCTAAAGGTCCGTAGCCCTCAATCCGAAATTCGGGTCGTCCAGGCTGAGTTTCTGGATCCCGATGCCATAAACGCCACTGTTGTGAATATCGTCAAATCAGGTCACGTCGACATCGTCCTGATTGCGCATGGGTCGCTGCCCGAGCAGACCGAGTGCCAGAACGACCTTCAGTCTTGCCGCGACACACTGGAGATCAACGGAGTATCACCCGTCCTCTATGCCGAGGCCTTTGCCAAAGAGATGGAAAAAGCCAACCACGGCACCATTGCCCTGATTGGCTCCGTGGCTGGCGACAGGGGGCGCAAGTCCAACTATGTCTACGGTGCAGCCAAAGGACTGGTTACGCGCTACGCCCAAGGATTGCAGCACCGTTTTGCGGGTTGCGGAGTCAAGGTGGTGCTTATCAAGCCTGGGCCGACTGATACCCCGATGACGGCTCACCTGAAGGGCAAGGGTGCCAAGCTCGCGCCTGTTGAGGGTGTGGCAAAACAGATTGTTGAGGGCGTGGAATCGGGTAAGCCGGTCATCTACGTGCCTGGGAAGTGGCGGTTAATTATGATGGTTATTCGAACCCTACCTGCGTTCGTTTTTAACAAAATGGAAATTTAAGATAGCCTCGATGACCGCGGACGCGGATTTAGAACGCCTGAAGAGGTTTATACTGAAATGGCGCTAGCTGCGTGAACCGGTGTGACGCACTTATGACTAAAATCCGCGGAATCCGACCCATGAAGAATAAAAGCAATCTCGTAATCCTTGCTTTGCTAATTATAAGTATGGCGAATATCTTTGCCTCCTATTTGGCAGGGCATTCATTTCACAGTTATCTTTTTAATTCCGACGCCCTTTATCTGCCAACGTTGTTTTCTGATTTGTTTTCAAATGGAGGCAACATTTCTGATTGGTATCTTACTCCTGCACCATACTTTTTTCCTGACTACATTCTCTTTTTTCTGGCTTACTTGCTTGGGCCGAGTACGTATAGTCAAGTTGCCATTTTTTCTATAGCGCAACCTGTATTAACTTTTTTCGCAATTTGGTTTCTTGTTAATCAGGCTTCAAAATCAGGAGGGTTTAAATGTGCTGCCACTGCATCGATTGGGCTGGTTTGGCTTGCCTTAAACTATGATGAGCTATTTAGCCTATCACTTAGCAGGGCACATCACTATAACGAGACATTTGTTTTTTTTCTTACTAGCGCGCATCATTATGGCATTTTTTTATCTTCAATAGTTTTTGTCGCACTATGGATTCGCCATGAAAACAAAAAAGAAAAATCGATCAAGTCCATATTGTTTTTGACAATATCCATATTAGCCTTCCTGTCAGCGCTCTCAGATAACCTCTTTATCGTTCAGACCATGCTTCCATTCGTGGCCACAGCAATCCTTGCAGATATTGCAACCAGAGACTTCTCAGTTAAAAAGGCATTTCTCGCGCTAATTCCTGTATTCTTTGGTGTATCCGGGTCTGCTTCCTATGAATTGTTCGTTGAAAACGTTACGCGCCATCCTGTCAAGATCGGGGTGGAGAATGCATTCCATAATCTAAATGACATTTACACGATTTTTCACACTGGCATATTAAAAAACCCAATCTATGATGTTTTGTTTGTCATTTATCTTGGGGTGGTTATTTATTCTTGTTATAGCCTAATTAAGAAGTCGTCCGCCAGAGGTGCTCCAAGACGACTAGCTTGGCTTGCTTTATTTTCTTTTCTGTCATTTTGCTCGACGCTTGTTGCAGTGATATTGATTACCGACATTACAGTCACTACTAGGTATTTTATTCCATTATTTTCTTGGCCTGTTATAATTGTCACCTTATTTTTGAGTCATTATTTTTGTCGGCAATTTTTCATTATCTCAATAACCATCTCAGTGCTGGCCGTCATCTCTCTTAGCTTTGGCACAACTAAACTCATAAGAACAACCGGATTGAGCGATCGTTACTACCCAAATAAAATAGCCTGTATCGATGATGCGCTTGAGGAAGCAAGAGTTGTCAATGGGATTGGCCAGTATTGGGATGCTAAATATATCAAAAACTTTAGCAAGCTTAACTTAAATATTGCACAATACTCTGAAAACCTGGGAGAGATGCGCTGGATTACTTCAAAAAAATACTTTAAACAAAGCTACGGCTTCGCAATTATTTCAGAAAAAGCTGAGCCGCCATACAAGATATCTACCGAAGAACTATTGCGCATAAACGGCACTCCTGAGAGGGTAGTGAAATGTGGCGATAAGTCACTCTACATATATGGAAAACAAAAGCTGCGTACTAGAAAGATAGTAAACGCAGGGGATTTCTACCAATGGAAGGCTTGTGAACTTCCCTCGGTAATTGGTAAAAAAGCCTCTGAATGTGAGATGCAAAAGAAGGATGTCTCACAATCCGGTTACGTTACATTTGGCCCTTATGAGCAGTTACCATCAGGGCGATACGCTTTCGAGATCGCCTACTCAAGTGCCGAAAAAACGAAAGATACCGCGGGTGATTGGGATGTAGTGCTTGCCATTCCCAATGAATCCGAGATATTAAAAAATGGCCCACTTGCAGGTACCGATGGCACAATCGTAAAAATCAAAGGTGAATTTACCCTGCATGCTAACCGAAACATGGAAAAAATTGAGATCAGAACACTAGCCCACCAAGACATGGAACTTAAAGTAAGTTACATCAAAGTTACTCGGGTAGAATAAATTATGCGATCTATTCTACAGAGTAGACTTGAACTCGGAAGTTTTTTCTAGACAAATATAGGAGACCCCCCAGCTCTGCTGGGGAGGCATTAGCAGTTTGGCAAATCCGGGAATCTCATAAGAGTAGATCAGCTAAATCTGGTGTAATCGTTGCCCCCTTGGGGGGCTCAAGGAGCGAATGCTCCGCTTAGGCCGCTTCGAGCGGCTCACAAATTAAAGCCCCCGGCTTTGCCGGGGGGATACTTACTGTCCGCCGTAACGGCTACTGGCCGTAGGCGCGCAGCTCATCCACATCATGCACCCTGATGTGGAGTCCCTCGACCGAGATCAGCCCCTTGCTGCTGAGGGCATTAAGGATGCGTGACAGGGTCTCGGGGGTGATGGAGAGGCGTGAGGCGATGATATTCTTCGCCGCCGGCAGGGTGATCTCCGCCACCTCGTCATCGCAGGCGGGAATGAGGTGGCTCAGGTAGTTGACCACGCGCAGGGTGGCGTTCTGCAGGGTGAGGGCGTCGATCTCGTTGAGGTGGCGCTTGAGACGCACACTGATATCGGCCATCACCTGAAAACAGGTGTCCACCGAGCCGCGAAGAATATCGAGAAACACCCGGTTCTTAATCGCGTAGAGCTCGGTGTTGGAGAGCGCCTGCGCGTTGACCGGGTAGGCGGGGATATCAAGGAACATCAGCGCCTCGGCAAAGGTCTGGCCGGGGCGGATGATCTCAATCACCTTCTCCTGCCCCGCCGGGGAGAGACGGTAGAGTTTGATCTGCCCGCTGCAGAGCAGATAAAACTCATCCGCCCGCGCACCTGCCTCGAACAGGTGCTCGCCCGGTTGCAGTGATCTCACGGTGGTCGCCTCGAACAAGCGCTCCAACTGCTCGTCGCTCAACGCCCGGAACAGATGATTCTCGCGTATTTGTTGTTTTTGTTTCAGCATGGAGCCGATTATCTACGTCGCACACAAATTGTGCAATGAGCGGCTGCCGCACCCTTTCAGGAGGGCAAGAATTCGATGGGATACTCAAATTTATAGGGGGGCACCGGTTCCGCACCAAAGTCGAGCATCGAGATACGTGCCACCAGCTTCTGTTCCAACTCCTCGTCCTGCAGCTCACTGGAGAGCACGCGGCACCTGCTAACCCTACCAGAGGGGTCAATGGTCAACTCCAGTACCAGCTTGCCGTCCAACAGTGGATTCTTGCGCAGGGCTCGATTATAGATGGCATAGACACGTCCCTTGTTACTGTCGAGCACCCGCATGACCGTCTCCGCATCACGCAGTCGCGGCTGATTCTTGCGCTTGAACTCCTCCTCGGCCACCGCCACCAGCGAAGGGTTGACCGCCTCAGCCTGGCTCATGGTGTGATCACCCAGCGCGCCACCGTTGCCAGAATCGCGACTGTAGCCGCTGGTGTCGATGCCGCCACTCCCCCGCGAGGCGCCACTGATGATGTTACTGCCCAGGCGCACGGCCTTATCAGCGCCACCCATACTCAGCGTCTGCGCCCCCCGTGCCTTACTGGCGGCATCGGTGGCGCGCAGCGCCGAGAGCTCATCCGCCAGCGCCAGCAGCCCGCTCTTTTTCGCCCTCTCGCGTGCCGGATTCAACTCCTTTGGCGCCGCCACCCTCTTCACCTCCTCCTTGGGTTCCTCCAGAGGCTTATCTGCCCTCTTCACCTCAACCTTGGGCGGCGGTGGACGCTGGCGCTCCAGCAAAAACCGGGCGATCCGTGGCGGCACCGCCGTGACCTGGTCACGCTCAGGCGCCGGCAGGTCGAACCACGGGACCACCAGCCCCAGCAACAGCGATACCGCCAGCACCATTAACAACGTCTTGAGAAACAGCCGCTCCTCAACGGTATTGCGATTCCAGGGCAGATAGCCCTGTGCTATCACAGCCGCCGTCATCGCCTAGACCTTCTCCCTCGGCTTGCGGCTGACCGCCAGGGCGATGTTGGTGAAGTTGGCCTCGGTACAGGTAGCCATGATGCGTTTGAGCAGATGATAGGGGAGCGCCCGATCCCCCATGATAGTCACCTCTGCGGTGAGGGTTTCACCATCGGTGTCCACCCGCAACAACCCCCTGCGGGCGACATGCTGTCTTAACCCATCGAGCAGCTGAGGGATCACTAACCCCTGCTGCTGCGCAATATCGACAATCCGCACCACCAACTGCCCCTGCAACAGAATGTGATCACCGCTGACCAGCAGCAACAGTGTCTCCTCTGGCAGCCGATCCGAGGTGGATTGCGGCAGCTTTACCGACTTGCTGTTGGGCAGCTCCTGCACGCTGGAGGAGTTGACCAACAGAAAGAAGACGAGAATGGTGAAAATATCCATCAGCGACACCAGATTGAGCCCGCTGCCACGACTATTGCGTTTGTGGTTGCGCTCCATGCGGCGGGCGCGGCGCGACATTTTCATCAGTGGGCCGCCCGCTGGCCGGATCCCGGTGCGTCACCAATGGAGATCTGGGGAAAGAGCTCCACCTCCACGCTGGTCACGCCGCTTGAGACCCTCTTGCTACGCACCGTATCCATCAGGGTAATGAGCGTCTGGTACTCGGTACCGGGCTCCAGCAACAGGGCGATCTCCGTGTGCTCAGGGTACCGTCGCTTCAGTCGGTAGAGGGTATCGGAGAGCGCCTGGGTGTCCACCCCACCCACCGTGCCGGGCAAACGTTCGAGCGGTTTGTCCGCCGCATTATTAATAATCAACTCGTTGCCGCGCAGGATCAGCTCCAGCTGCAGCGTTGGCCTCTCCCGCACATCGTCTGCCGCCTCCACCTGCGGCAGATTGAGCTGCAGGATGGTGCTCTGCGAGAAGACTGCCGAGATCAACAGAAACGGCACCAGGATCACCATCAGGTTCATATAGGAGGTGATATTGAGTTCGCTCTCCGCGGGGCGCCGACGAAAACGTCGTCTCATGCAGCGATATCCTCCTCAAAGTCGCCACGCGGCACGCTGATAAGATTGAGACACTTCACCGAGGCCATCTCCAGACTATCGACCACCTCGGTGGTCTTGGTCTGCAGCACCGAATGACAGATGAGCAGCAGGATCGCCGCCATCAGCCCGAAGGCGGTGGTATTCATCGCCACCGAGATACTCGCCGAGAGGAGGTCTGCCTTCTGCGCGGGATCGGCCTGGGAGACGACAGTAAAGGCCTGGATCAGACCGATGATGGTGCCGAGTAGCCCCAGCAGTGTGGCCACATTGGCCAGGGTACTTAAATAGTGGGTACGCCTTTCCAGGCGCGGGAGGATCTCCATCATCCCCTCCTCCATCGCCATCTCCACCTCCTCGCGGCTCTGCTTGTGCTGCACCCGCTCCAGCCCATAGATAAGGATATTGGCGATCGCGGAGCGGGACTTCTTGGCCTGCAACAGCGCATCGCCAAAAGAGCCCTTGTAGAGGTGCGGCACGATGCGCTCCCACTCCTTGCGGTTGCGTATCCGCTCGGCACTGAGAAAGATAAAGCGCTCGATGACAATCGCCACCCCGGAGGCAAAGATAAACAGGATGGGATACATGAACTGCCCCCCATCCTGAAAGAATTTTATTATGCCGTTAAAGATCTCCATCGCATCCTCCAGTCGGATCGCCTTGTCTCATCATACTTTCCAATCACCTCACTGCCGCCAGCGCGACCACGCGACATCCAGCTCCAGCTGCTGCGAACTGAGCGGAGTGTAGAGCTCGTCCAGCATACTGTGCGCCGGCAGGAGCGAAAACGCCTTCATGCGGCTACGTTGCCACGGCACGATAAAGGTCACCCGCGGGCTCGCCTCAATCCCCTTGATCGTCGCCCCTGGCAGTATCACCCGCCGCTCCGGCTCCGCCGCCAGCGGCCAGGCAAACAGCAACAGTGCGGCCAGCACACCCCGACTCACTCTCTCCCCCTCTTTACCCGCTGCTCCAGATCGGCGATCCAGAGCTGCACCTCACGCTCCTCGCCGCCCACCAGTTCGAGGTAACGGCGGTAATGCGGCAAGGCCTTCTCCCCCTCGCCCAGATAGAGCTCGTAGAGGATGGCAAGGTTGCGGTGGCTACGGGCATAGGTGTCATCACTGGCCAGCGCCTGTTGATACATCGCCAGCGCCTGCTCGAAACGGGCCTGCTCACGGTAAAAAAACCCCAGCCGGTTATAGAGCGCGGCCCAACCCGGACGCAACTCCAGTGCCCGCAACCATGTCTGCTCGGCCTTGTCGGCATGGCCCAGTTGCCACTCGATAGTGCCCATGTTGGCATGGGCGACCGCCAATCCAGGGGAGGCGGCAATCAGCTCCTGCAGCAGCTCACGCGCCGTCTGCCACTCAGCGGCGCGCATCACCTCCAGCACGGTATCCAGCGCCTGGCGCTGCGCCTCGTCCAGCGGTGGCGGCATGCTCTCAAGCTGTTGACTCTCGCCACGATCGGTGCTCGGCGGCGGTTGCGCGGGCGACGGGGGCTGCCCGGTGGTCGCACAACCTGCCAGCAGCAACAGCAACAGCAACCACATGCCGGCAAACGATTTAATCACGGCCATCGAAGAGCTCCTCACTCAGCTCCGACTTGGCGTAACGCACAGGGTGCAGCTGCGCCAGCACCGCCAGACTCTGTTTGGTCCACTCATCGAAGAGTCCCTCGGAGATGCGGGCCACGTTCGCCTCATGCACCTGTAGCGCGCTCTCCTCGAAGGGGTAGGCCTGCTCTTCGAGCAGCAGCTGATACTGCTCCAGCTCCTCCTCATTAAGGTTGGCGGGCCGCTCCGACTCCAGCAGAGCCTTGGCAAAACGCCGGTGCAACTCGGCGATGTGGTAGCTGGCGTTGGTGGTCGCCTCCGCCACCTGATAGTCGATGATGCTGGCGTAACGCGCAAGCGCCTGCTCCATCACCGATTTTTTCTGCCGCAGGCTCTTCTGCAGCGGCTCCACCAGCGTCACCCGATCGAAGGCCTCGAACAACGGCCGCGCCAGTACCAGTTGTGCCGAGGCGGCAAGAAAACGGCTGCGTGGAGTACCGACCACGCCACTGCCAGCGTAGGCCTTGACCAGGAAGTTAGCCCAGCGGTCACGTTGAAAGGTATTACCCTGTGCCTCATGGAGTGTGACCAGCTTCCAGCGCATCTCCATCGCCGGCTCCAGCGGCGCGGGAAAATTATTGACATAGGCCCGGTAGGTGCGGATGCGTGACGGGGTATCATCGAGCTTTTCGTACAGCTCGGCGGCCAGCCACAGGATTTCACGCTTTTCCCGCTCCTCGCCCTTGCGCATATAGAGCGCCTCGAACTCCCGCGCCGCCTCGAGGGTGCGCCCCGCCTGCATATAGGCCACCGCCAGCTTGTCGCTGACATCGGTCATTAAGGGGCTTTTCGGGTAGGTGCGGCGGAACAGCTGCAGTTGCCCTATTGCCGCCTCCCAGCGCCCGGCGGCCAGCAGTGCCGCCGCCGCATCATAGTCCGAGGTCACCTGAATTTTTGAGCCCGACGCCAGCTCGCCGACGCGTTTAAAATGGTTGGCGGCGCTCTCCAGGTAACCCTGCGCGCGCGCCTGCTCGGCCTGCTTGTAGATGGCGGCGGCCAACCATTCGAGGCGCTGATGGTAGAGGGCATCGGCAGGCCGGCTCATCGCCAGTACCTGACGGTAGGCCGTCTCGGCCTCGGCGTAATGGCCCAACTCAAATTCGCTGTAACCCAACACCGTCCAGGCGGCAAGCAACACTGCATGTTCCGGCAGGGGACGGCGGTTCAGCAACCGATGCACGGTATCGGCGGCGCGCCGGTACAGGTGCATGCCGTAGAGTTCCTGTGCCGCGTTGGCCAACACCCGCGGGGTGCGGGAATCGTCACGGAAGGTATTGACGAAGTTGAGACTGCTGCTCACCGCCAGCCAGTGCCAGCGCTCCCGGAACTCACCGGCAGGCAGTGTCTGCTCGTGTCGTTCGTAGGCCACCAGCGCGGCATAACCGGCCGTGGCGCTGCCCTCGGCACGGGGATAGTGGTAGGCACTGCGCTCGTAGGTGGAGACCGCCTCGTCGTAGCGTTGGTTGGCAAAGAGGGCCTCGGCCAGCATGAAATTGAGCTGTGCCGACTCGGATTCCGCGGGAAAAGAGTCCAGATAGCGACGGTACCAGTGGATCGCCGTGTCGTAGTCCTCCGCCTTGCCACTGCGCTGCGCCAGGGCGTGGGCATTGGCGGCCAGGGCGTGGTTGATCTCCTTCAGATGGGGCTGCAGGAACTCCTGTGCCTTAACCGGCAAAAAACGCCAGTGCTCCCCCTGTAACCGGTAACGCTCGACAAACTCCTCACGTGCCTGCTGCAGCTGGCGGACAAAACCACCCAAGCGGTAGCTCTCCAGCACCTTGAGTTGCAGCACCGGGGCATAGGGGTGGCGGGGGATGCGGGTGACAAAGCCAAGTGCCGCCTCGGCCGCGTCGTTGTAGCGCTCCTGGCTGATATAGCGCTCCACCAGCACCGCATAGAGCAGGTAGGCATAGGGCTTGAGCGTCTCATCCACAAACATGCGACTCAACATGTCCTCGCTGCCAAGGGCGACTGCCAGGGTCGTGCCACGCAACACATCGGCCACCATCTCGCGCTCACCGCGCATCAGCGGCAGTTGTTCCAGCGGTTCACCGCGGCTCAGCATGGCCGGGGTCAGCTTGCGCTTCACCAGATGAAAGAAGTCGTCAAAGGCTAATTGCAACTCCATCTGACGCAGCTCGCCCCACGCCTTCTTGTAGAGGGCCTGTTCATAGAAGGGGTTGAGTGCCCCCTCCTGCAACACCGCCTCGTAGTGCGCCACCGCCTCGCGGTTGTCGCCCCGGCTGAAGAGGTGTTCGCCACGACGGAATAGCAGCTCCGGACGATATGCGCTCTCGGGGAAATGGGTAAGAATGTCACCCATCACCTTGAACTGCCTTCCCGCCTCCCCCTGCTGGGCGAAGGCGCGTGCCAGGTTGTAGAGTACCTGTTCGTTGTCAGGGTGGTCGGGAGCGGCGTCAAGTACCTCAAGGTAACGGGCAATACTGCCGCTGTAGTCATCACCGGCCGCCGCCATCGTCCCCTCCACCTCCAGGTCGGCGACGCGCTTGGTAGCCTCACGCTGTAGCGCCGGGTCGTGGTGGTGCAACAACACCTCGCGATAGGCCTGTAGCAGCTGCGCGGCATCACTGTTGAGGGGCATGCTGTCACCGACATAGACATGACGATCACGCAGCTCATCCAGATGCACCGCTTCACCCGAAGGCGTCGATTGCAGGGTGACGCAACCGCCAAGCGCAACGGCCAACAACGCAGGGAGCAGGCGGCAAAAGTGGGGCATCAGTCGCGTTCCTGACGGCGCAGGGCCAGGTCGTGATTACGGGCAATGGCGAGTCGTGCCCGCTCCATGTAGGCAGTGAGGCGCTCATCACGGGCCTGCAGCGCGGCAAGACGGCTACGGCGGTACCACTCCGCGACCGTAGCGATCTCCCCATCAAGCGTGGCCAGATCGGCGTTAATCCGTGCCGCCGGATCGGTGGCGGGATGGGGCGAGCGTGAACTGGTCTGCAGCGTGTTGCGGATGAAGGCCTCGGTACGTTGCGCCACCAGGGCATCCACACCGGTACCGGTGAGCGCATCCGGCTCGGCGTAGACTGCGCGCAGCAGTGGCCACAGCCGCTCGAAAAAGGCACCCTCATCCAACCCGGTCAGCCCGCTCTCCCCTTCGGCGCTACGCCACTGTTGGCGTAACGCCAGCAGGTGTGCCAGCGCCACCCCGGCAACGGAGTGGCGGGCCAGTGGATCCGGTTCATCCGTCAGCACCGCAGCGATAACCTCTGGTGTATAGGGCCGGACGTGGCGCTGGCGCTGCGTGGCCACCGTCTGACGCCCCTGCTCGAACCGCACCAGCAGACGTTGATAGTGTTCGATTACCCGCTGGCTCGGCCCCTTGCTGGCAATGGCGGCGGCAATGGCCAGCTCCGCCTCCTCGGCCAGGCTGTCTTCACGCCCCTCCGCCAGCAGCTCCAACCACGGCACCATGGCATACTCCGCACCGCGCAGCGCCAGCTCGGTCCAACCCAGCGCCAACAACGCATCCCGGCTGTAGGGGCCACTCAGGCGCACCCGCTGCAGGAAATTCCGTGCCTCCCAATGCTCTTGGCGTTGTAACAAGTGGTACCCCAGCAACAGGTTGGCCCGATCACGCAACGCCGACACGGCGGGAGTCGCCTCGGTATGTCCGGCGATCTCCTGCAGCAGAATCAGCCCGTGTTCAACCCGCCCGCCACGCAGTAACAGCACGGCATAATTGAGCCGCGCCAGCAGGACGGCGCCCTCCCCACCCTGTACCTGGCCATAGCGCCGCAGCGCCTCATCGACAGCGCCACGCTCCAGTGCCGAGAGTGCCAACATCTGCTGATGCTCATGCTCCAGCGTTGTATCGAGCTGGCCACCGATAGCCGACAATTGTAGCGTCGCCGCCGCCCACTCACCGCGCTGGCGGTATTGGCGCGCCAGTAGCAGGCGACCCATATCACCCAGCTGCCGGACAGAGGGGCCGCCCTGGAGTTCATCCAGCGGCCGCTCGGCCGCCTGTAGCATTCCCATCTCGCAATAGAGTTGCGCCAGCAGCAGCTGCAACCCAGCCAGCCCCTCTGGGGAGATCTCGCCGGGTTGGGCCAGTCGCTGTTGCAGGGTGTGGTAGAGGGTAAGCTGAGGGGAGAGTGACGTGTGCGGCACCGCAGCCGTCGCCACCGCCGCATGCAGGGCGGTCATAAGCGTAACACTGAGTATAAATGGCAAATGTAACCGCATCCCTCCCCCTCGTGTCACCATGCCGGCCACGCCTTCAACACACTAAACCGACAGGTAACATAGTATTTATTGCTTTTTATTCAGTCAGATAGTCGTGTCCACCGGGATCCACGTGCTTCCGCTGATATTATTGTTTTAGCGCCTTCGGCGAAGGCGCTATAGTCCTACAAATCATCCAGCCTGTGCAAATTTTCCGCAGCACAAAACATATGATGCACACTGCCCTGGTAGCGGAATCCATGGGTCACGGTACTAGGCAAACTGGGAGCCATTCGCTACAGTAGCCACAGCGCCATCACCAATCCCACCACGCCGCCTGATGAATAGAGAGAGACGCCAGCAGATCTTCAGCCGTCTGCGCGCCGAGAACCCCCACCCCACTACCGAGTTGCACTACACCACACCGTTTGAGTTGCTGGTGGCGGTGATCCTCTCGGCGCAGGCGACCGACAAGGGGGTCAACAAGGCGACGGCCAGGCTCTTTGCCGTGGCCAACACACCGGAAAAAATAGTGGCGCTGGGCGAGGCGGGGTTGAAGGAGCAGATCAAGACTATCGGCCTTTACCACACCAAGGCGGCCAACATCATCAAGAGCTGCCACCTGCTTATCGAACGGCACGGCGGCGAGGTGCCGGCAGAGCGCGAGGCGCTGGAGGCGCTGCCCGGGGTCGGACGCAAGACCGCCAATGTGGTGCTCAACACCGCCTTCGGCCAGCCCACGGTGGCGGTCGATACCCACATCTTCCGTGTCGCCAACCGCACCCGTATCGCCCCCGGCAAGACGGTGCTGGAGGTGGAGAAGAAGCTGCTCAGATTCATCCCCGCCGAATTTCTGCAGGATGCCCATCACTGGCTCATCCTGCACGGGCGCTACGTCTGTGTGGCACGCAAGCCGCGCTGCGGCGCCTGTATTATTGAGGATCTCTGTGAATATAAATCGAAGGCGATAGAGTGATGTTTTTCGGACAAAATCGCGATCAGTTGCGCCGCTTCTACCTGCAGGCCTGGCGCAAGCACCTTGAGGGGCAGCCCATCGAGCCGCTGGAGGGGATGATTATTGATGTCATCACCCTGCACCCGGAGTACCACACCCTGCTGGTGGATGAAGAGCGCGCCCTGAGCCACGACTACAGCCCGGAGCAGAACCAGACCAATCCCTTTCTGCATATGGGGATGCACATCGCGATTCGCGAACAGCTCTCCACCCGGCGCCCCGCCGGCATCAACGACGCCTATGAGGCGCTGCTGAAACAGCTGGGTGGACGCCATCAGGCAGAACACCGCATGATGGAGTGTCTGGGCGAGGCGATGTGGCAGGCGCAGCGCAACAACACCGTCCCCGACGAGGTCGCCTACCTGGCCTGCCTGCAGAAGCTGCCCCGGCGTTAGATCTTTCGCCGTACCTCCACCACGTTGGGCAGTTGGTTAATGCGGCCCAGCACCCGGCTTAACTGATCAATATCGGTGATCTCCAGGGTCAGATCGAGGCGCGCGGTGTGGCTCTTTTTGTCGCTCAGGGTGTTGCTGCTGAGGACATTGATCTTGTCGTTCGCCAGCACGGTGTAGACATCGATCAGCAATCCCTGGCGATCGATCGCCTCGATCTCGATATCCACCGGATAGGTGGCGTGGCGGCCAAAGCCGCCCCACTCCACCTCAATCAGGCGGGTGCGCTTGCCCTCCGGCAGGTTGAGAATATTCTTGCAGTCGCTGCGGTGGATGGTGACGCCCCGCCCCTGGGTGATGAAGCCGATAATGGGATCGCCCAGCGCCGGCCGGCAGCAGCGTGCCATGTTGGTCAGCAGGTTGCCGACACCACTGATCTGAATCTCGCTACCATCACTGACACGCCGCTTGCGCTCGGGCGGCACTGCCGCCGTTGCTCCCTCCTTCTCCTTTTTCGGTTTTTCCACCAGCCGCTGCACCGCCCCGGCGATCTGCGCCGGGTTGATGTCGCCGCGGCCCATGGCAATCAGCATCTCGTTAACGCTGCCAGAGTGGAGGTGATCGCTCAGCTGTTCGAAGGCGAGGTCGCGCACCCCGAGCCGATTGAGTTCGCGCTCCAGCAGGGTGCGCCCGTCGGCCATGTTCTGCTCGTGGTCCTGCTGCTTGAACCAGCTACGCGCCTTGGCGCGGGCACGCGAGGTCCTGAGGTAGCCGAGTTGCGGATTGAGCCAGTCGCGGCTGGGGCCACCCTGCCGGGTGGTGAGGATCTCCACCTGCTCGCCGGAGGCAAGCTCGTAGGTGAGCGGTACGATGCGCCCGTTGACCTTGGCGCCACGGCAGCGGTTACCCACCTCGGTATGCACGTAGTAGGCGAAGTCGAGCGGGGTCGCCCCCTGCGGCAGGTCAAACACCTCGCCGCCGGGGGTGACGACGTAGACCCGGTCCTGAAACACCTCGGACTTGAAGCGGTCGATAAAGTCACCGGCATCGGCCTCCTCCTCCCGCCAGTCGAGCAGCTGGCGCAGCCAGGCGATCTTCTGCTCGAAGCCCTTGTCGGAGCGCCCCCCCTCCTTGTAGCGCCAGTGGGCGGCCACCCCGAGTTCAGCATGCCGGTCCATCTCGTAGGTGCGAATTTGCACCTCCAGCGCCTTGCCGTTGGGGCCAATCACCGCGGTGTGGATCGACTGGTAGTTGTTCTCCTTCGGGGTGGCAATGTAGTCGTCGAACTCCTTGGGGATATGCGGCCACAGACTGTGTACCGTGCCCAGCACGTGGTAACAGTCGGCGACACTGTCGACCAGCACCCGCACCGCCCGCACATCGTAAAGATCGTGAAAATTGAGCCCCTTGCGCTTCATCTTTTTCCAGATGCTGTAGAGGTGTTTGGCCCGCCCGGTGACCTCCGCCTTCACCCCGACGATGCCGAGCTGCTTTTGCAGGGTGTCGATCACCTGCGTGATGTAGCGCTGGCGGTCGACACGACGCTCATCAAGAAATTTGGCGATCTGCTTGTAGGTGACGGGATCAAGGTAGCGAAAGCTGAGATCCTCCAGCTCCCACTTGACCTGCCAGATGCCGAGACGATTGGCGAGCGGCGCGTAGATATCCATGGTCTCGCGGGCGATGCGTCGCTGCTGCTCCTCGTTGAGGAATTTGAGGGTGCGCATGTTGTGCAGCCGGTCGGCGAGTTTGATCATCACCACCCGCACATCCTCGGCCATCGCCAGCAGCAGCTTGCGCAGGCTCTCCGCCTTGATGCTCTCCTTGCCTCCGCCCCCCAGGTGATAGTCGCCGATGGAGCTCATCTTGGTGACACCGTCGACCAGACGCGCCACTGCGGGGCCGCACTGCTCGGCGATCTGCTCCAGGGTGACGTCGCTATCCTCCACCACATCGTGCAGCATCGCCGCGGCGATGCTCTCATGATCGAGGCGCAGCCCGGTGACGATATCGGCCACCGCCATGGCATGGTTGAGATAGGGCTCACCGGAGGCGCGTCGCTGGCTCAGATGGGCCTGGTCGGCGATCTCGATGGCGGCGCGGATGACCGCCATCTCCTCCTCTTTGCGCCCCTCGGCAATCGAGGCGAGCCAGACGGACTTGATGTCATCACTCTCGTCACCGGGTGATGGCAGATGGGATTCCACGTAGACCATGATCTGTTACGACTCCGTTTATCGTGCTGGCGGTGCAGGCCACTACCGGCCCTGCCGCGGTTTCCCCTTTGTCGATTTCTTCACCATGGGCCGCTGTTTTGCCGGCGCCTTGCGCGACTTGCCCTGGTGCGTTTCCCCCTTGCGCTCCACCCGGCCGCCCTCCTTGGTCACCACCGAATCGCGCGGCTGCCAGCTAGGCACCAGGTGGTGCTTGCCGTTACCGATCAGATCCTCGCGCCCCATCCGTTTGAGCGCCTCGCGCAGCAGCGGCCAGTTGGCCGCATCGTGGTAGCGCAGAAAGGCCTTGTGCAGGCGCCGTGCGCGATCCCCCTTGGGGGCCACCACCTCGCCCCCCTCGCGGTGGATGCGCTTGAGCGGGTTTTTGCCACTGTGGTACATCGCCGAGGCGATGGCCATCGGCGAGGGGAGAAAGTTCTGCACCTGATCAAGACGGAAATTATGGCGCTTGAGCCACAGCGCCAGGTTGAGCATATCCTCGTCGCTGGTGCCGGGGTGGGCGGAGATGAAGTAGGGGATGAGATACTGCTCCTTGCCCGCCTCCTTCGAATACTTCTCGAACATCTCCTTAAAGCGCTCGTAGCTGCCCATCCCCGGTTTCATCATGTGGCTGAGGGGGCCGGACTCGGTGTGCTCCGGGGCGATCTTGAGGTAACCGCCGACGTGGTGGCTCACCAGCTCCTTCACATACTCGGGAGTGCGCACCGCCAGGTCGTAGCGCAGACCGGAGGCGATGAAGACCCTTTTTACCCCCCTCACCTCGCGGGCACGGCGATAGAGCTGCACCAGCGGGCGCTGATCGGTCAGCATATTGATGCAAATATCGGGGTAGACGCAGGAGAGACGGCGGCAGGCCGCCTCAATCTTCGCATCGCGGCAGTGCAGTTGCCACATGTTGGCGGTGGGGCCGCCCAGGTCGGAGATATTGCCGGTAAAGCCGGGGGTGAGGTCGCGAATCGCCTCCACCTCGCGGATGATCGACTCCTCCGAGCGGTTCTGGATGATGCGCCCCTCATGCTCGGTGATGGAGCAGAAGGTGCAGCCGCCAAAGCAACCGCGCATGATGTTGATGGAGAAACGGATCATCTCGTAGGCGGGGATGCGCGCCTGGCCGTAGGCGGGGTGCGGCTTGCGGGTATAGGGAAGCTCAAAGAGCCGGTCCAGCTCTTTAGTGGTGAGCGGAATGGGCGGCGGGTTGAGCCACAGCTCGCGGTTGCCATGGGCCTGCACCAGCGGGCGGGCGTTGCCGGGGTTGGTCTCCAGGTGGAAGACGCGCGAGGCGTGGGCGTAGAGTACGGGGTCTTCCTTCACCTGCTCGTAGCTTGGCAACCGCACCACTACCCGGTCGCGCTGCTCGCGCGGCACCTCGCGAAGGGTGTGCACCACCCTGCCCTTTTCGCAGCCTTGCTGCCCATCGGGTGCATGGGCATAGGGGTCGGGATGAGCACCCACCTCGCCCGGCTCATCCAGCTCGGTGGAGTCGAGCTCCACCCAGTCGGCGGGGGTCTGCTTGAGCAGGAAGGCGGTGCCGCGAATATCGCGCATCGCCTGCAGCGGCGTCCCGGCGGCCAGGCGGTGCGCCACCTCGACGATGGCCCGCTCGGCATTGCCGTAGAGCAGCAGGTCCGCCTTGGCGTCCAGCAGCACCGAGCGGCGCACCTTGTCCGACCAGTAGTCATAGTGGGCGAGGCGGCGCAGGCTCGCCTCGATACCGCCGATGATCAGCGGCACCTCGTTATAGGCCTCGCGGCAGCGCTGGGAGTAGACCACCACCGAGCGGTCGGGACGGGTGCCCCCCTTACCGTCGGGCGAATAGGCGTCGTCGGAGCGGATGCGCCGATCCGAGGTGTAGCGGTTGACCATCGAGTCCATGTTACCGGCGGTGACGCCGTAAAACAGGTTCGGCCGGCCGAGACGCTTGAACGCCTCCGCCGAGCTCCAGTCGGGCTGGGCGATGATGCCGACGCGAAACCCCTGCGCCTCCAGCAACCGGCCAATCACCGCCATGCCGAAGCTGGGGTGATCGACGTAGGCATCGCCGGTCACCAGCACCACGTCGCACGAATCCCATCCCAGCGCCTCCATCTCGGCACGGCTGGTGGGCAGCACCGGCGTGGGGAGGAGACGCTTCGCCCAGTAGGGTCGATAGGAAAAAAGGTCTTTGGCTGACTGCATTGTGATCCGGGCCCTCGGGCCTCTCTCGGCGGCCACACGGAGCGTTTTACTCCGGGCGACAAAATAGCGTATATTTCAAACAGTTGATTATTATACTTCATATAGTTCAAGAAGAACCAAGGAGCCGGACCATGCGATCTCTTTCCCTGACCAGCGCGCTACTGCTGTTCACCCTCGGCGGCAGCGCGCCCCTCTTCGCCGAGGTGCTGGAGATGCAACAAACAGGCCCCACCACCCCGGTACCCGCCGGTATGGCGATCCCGGTGCGTGGCATGCACATGCAACAGGTGGAGCAGATGTACGGCAAACCGAAATCGATTGAGGCGCCAGTGGGCAAGCCGCCAATCACCCGCTGGGACTATGCGGACTACACCGTCTATTTTGAGTACTCCTACGTGATCCAGAGCGTGGTCAAACGCTAACCACGCCGGCCCATTCAGCTGAAATCGAGGGGGCGTCTGACGTCCCCTTTTTTTGGAGTCAACACCATGCCCCACTACCACACCCTGCAACAGAGCAACGCCGCGCTGGCGCTTGGTAACCACCCCGCCATCGACGCCGGTTTTCTCGGCTCCCGCCTCGACCCCGCCGAGGCAACACTACTGCTCATCCCCGTTCCGTGGGAGGCCACCACCTCCTACGGCGGCGGCACCAGCCAGGCCCCGGCGGCGATCATCGCCGCCAGCCACCAGCTGGATCTGGAAGACCGGGTCTTCCAGCAGCCCTATCGCGCCGGTATCGCCTTTGTACCGCCGAGAGCAGAGGGCGAAGCCATCCACGAACTCAACCGCACCGCCCGCGCGGCGGCGCTGCGCGCCATTGACGCCCTGGAACACGGCGCCGGGGCCGCGGCGGATACCGCCACCGTCAACGCCGCCAGCGAGCAGCTCAACCGTTACGTCTATGAACAGGCGCGGGCGATTCGCGGTGAGGGCAAGCTGGCCGCCGTGGTCGGCGGTGACCACTCCTCGCCGCAGGGGCTGATCCAGGCCCTCGCCGAAGAGGGGGAGTTCGGCCTCCTCCACTTCGATGCCCACCACGACCTGCGCGTCGTCTTCGAGGGGTTTAACCACTCCCACGCCTCCATTTTCTATAACGTGCTGGAGCACTATCCCACCGTCACCAAACTGGTGCAGGTGGCGATCCGCGACTACTCCCGTGACGAGGCCCGCTACGCCGCCGACCAGGGGGAGCGGGTCGCCGTCTTCTACGGGCGGGACCTCTTCCGCCGCAAGGCCGAGGGAGAGAGCTTCAAGGCGATCACCCATGCGGTGATCGCCCAGCTACCGCAGCGCGTCTACATTTCCTTCGACATCGACGCCCTCGACCCGCCCTACTGCCCCGGCACCGGCACCCCAGTGCCGGGCGGCCTCAGCTTTGATGAGGCCTGCTTCATGCTCGAAGAGCTCGCCCTCAGCGGCCGGGAGATCATCGGCTTTGACCTCTGCGAGGTGGCGCCGGGCAAGAGCGAGTGGGATGCCAACGTCGGGGCGCGGATACTCTACAAGCTATGCGGGGCGCTGCTCTACAGTCAGGGGGCGATCGGACGCACACCACAGGGCGAAGAGGCAACCTGCTGAACACCTTGATGAGAGACAGAGAGATTCGCCCCGCGCAGGACAAATAGATCGCAACGAGATCGCCCGTCAGGGCCGAGTCTGTCAAACTATCGCCATGAATGCCGCACTACTCCCCATTATCATCCTGCTGCCGCTGCTCGGTGCCCTGTTGCCGGTGCTGGCCATCCGACTGGGACGCACCGCCAGCGCCTGGTCGGCGGCGGCGTTGAGCGGCATTGCCCTGGGGCTGCTGCTGACGCTGGTGCCGCAGGTCTTCGCGGGCGAGACCCTGCTCTACCGACTCGACTGGCTGCCAGCCTATGGTTTGAACCTCGCCCTGCGGCTCGATGGGTTGGGAGTGCTCTTTGCGTTGCTGATCCTCGGTATCGGCCTGCTGGTGATCCTCTACGCCCGCTACTACCTCTCCGAGCACGACCCGATGGGACGCTTCTACGGCTTCCTGCTGCTCTTCATGGCGGCGATGCTGGGGGTGGTGCTGTCAGAAAATTTGCTGCTAATGCTGATCTTCTGGGAGCTGACCAGCCTGAGCTCTTTCCTCCTCATCGGCTACTGGAAGCACCGCGCCGATGCCCGTCAGGGGGCGCGACTGGCACTGACCATCACCGGCGGCGGCGGTCTGGCGCTACTGGCCGGCATCCTGTTACTGGGCCATATCAGCGGCAGCTACGAGCTGTCGGTGGTGCTCGCCTCGACCGAGACCATTCAGGCTCACCCGCTCTACCCGGCAACCCTGGTGCTGATCCTGCTCGGCGCCTTCACCAAATCGGCGCAGTTTCCCTTCCACTTCTGGCTGCCCCACGCGATGGCGGCACCCACCCCGGTGAGCGCCTATCTGCACTCGGCAACGATGGTAAAGGCGGGGGTCTTTCTGCTGGCGCGCCTCTTCCCGGCGCTGGCGGGCAGCGAACTCTGGTTCTACCTGGTCGCCGGCACCGGCATGGTAACGCTGCTGCTGGGAGCCTACCACGCACTGTTCAAGCATGACCTCAAGGGGCTGCTCGCCTACTCCACCATCAGCCACCTGGGACTCATCACCCTGCTGTTCGGCCTCGGCACGCCGCTGGGGGCGGTGGCCGGGGTGTTCCATATCATCAACCATGCCATCTTCAAGGCCTCGCTCTTTATGGCCGCCGGGATCATCGATCACGAATCGGGCACCCGTGATATGCGCAAGCTCAACGGCCTGTGGCGCTACATGCCGCACACCGCCACCCTGGCGATGGTGGCCGCCGCCTCAATGGCGGGGGTGCCGCTGTTCAACGGCTTTCTCAGCAAGGAGATGTTCTTCGCCGAGACCCTGCATCACAGCTGGCTGGGGGCGTGGCACTGGCTGCTGCCGGTCGGCGCCACCCTGGCCGGGGTCTTCGCCGTGGCCTACTCCATCCGTTTTATTCACGACGTCTTCTTTAACGGCGACCCCATCGACCTGCCACGCACCCCGCACGAGCCACCGCGCTACATGAAGGTGCCGGTGGAGATCCTGGTGGCGCTCTGCCTGCTGGTGGGGATCTTCCCGGCCTGGACGGTGGCGCCACTGCTGGCCAGCGCCGCGGCCAGTACTGTGAACGGCACCGTGGGTGGTGCGCTGCCCCACTACAGCCTGGCGGTGTGGCACGGCTTTAACCTGCCGCTGCTGATGAGCGTCATCGCCATCGCGGGCGGAGCGCTGATCTATGTACTGCGCCATCAGCTCTTCGCCCTGCACGCGCGCCTGTTCCGCCCGTTCGATGCCAAGGCGCTGTTCGAACGACAACTGGAGCAGATCATCGGTTATGCCCGCCGTCTTACTGCGCTGCTGGAAAATGGCTCGCTGCAGCGCTACCTGATGCTGCTGGTGGCCAGCGCCGTGGTGCTGGTGGCCAGCGGACTGTGGGGCAGCCCGTTAAGTGGCCCGTTACCGGCCGGTGAGGTGGACGCGGTGACCCTTGCCGGTGCGCTGGCGCTGGCGCTCAGCGCAATCACCACCACCCTCTGGCACCGTCGGCGGTTGGTGGCGCTGATCCAGCTCAGTGTGGTGGGGCTGGTGGTCTCCATCGCCTTCGTCCGCTTTGCCGCGCCGGATCTCGCACTGACACAGCTTTCGGTGGAGATGGTGACCATCATCCTGCTGATGCTGGTGCTCTACTTTCTGCCACAACAGTCACCGGCCGAATCGTCACCGCTGCGCATCGGGCGCGACCTGCTGCTCGCCGTGGCGGCCGGCGGCAGCGTCGCCCTGCTGGCGTGGGGGGTGCTGACCCGCCCCTACCAGACCATCGGCGACTACTTCATGGCAAACAGCCTCTCCGGTGGTGGCGGCAGCAATGTGGTGAATGTGATCCTGGTCGATTTTCGCGGTTTCGACACTCTGGGCGAGGTGACGGTGCTGGGGATCGCCGCTATCGGCATCGTAATGATGCTGAGCGGACTGCAACTGAAGATGCCCACCGCCGATGCCGCGGGGCGCCCCTGGGCGCGCGAGCGCTACCCCATGATCCTGGCGGTGATCTCGCGCCCGCTGCTGCCGTTGGCGCTGGTGGTAGCGATCTATCTGATGCTGCGCGGCCACAACATGCCCGGCGGCGGCTTTATCGCCGGTCTGGTGACCGCCATCGCGCTAATCCTGCAATATGTGGCCAGCGGCATCGCCTGGACCCAGCAGCGGATGCACCTCGACTACATCAAGCTGACCGCCGCCGGGGTGCTGCTCGCCGCCCTCACCGGGCTGGGCAGCTGGGCCTTCGGCTACCCCTATCTCACCAGCAGCTTCGGTCACTTCACGCTGCCGCTGCTCGGCGAGTTCGAACTGGCCACGGCGATGCTGTTCGATCTCGGGGTCTTCCTCGCCGTCATCGGCAGCACCCTGCTGGTGCTGGCCAACCTAGGCAAGCTTAGCGTGCTCAAGCACACACTGAAGGAGGAGCGCTAATGGCCCTGCTGGTCTCCCTGCTCATCGGTGTGATGGTGACCTGCGGGGTCTATCTGCTGCTGCGCGCCCGCACCTTTGCGGTGGTGATGGGGCTCATCATGCTCTCCTACGCGGTCAACCTCTTCCTCTTCGCCATGGGGCGGCTTGCGGCCACGGCGCCGTCGCTGGTGGGGCTGACAGGGGCGAAGGACGTCGCTGCCGACCCGGTGCCGCAGGCGCTGGTGCTGACTGCCATCGTCATCGGCTTCGCCATGACCGCCTTCGCCGTCACCCTGGCGCTGCGTGCCAACAGTGAGCTGGGGAGCGACCATGTGGATGGCGCCGCGCCTGACTCCAGTGCAAAGGAGAGCGCAGAGTGAACCACTGGATCATCCTTCCCATCATCCTGCCCCTGCTGAGCGGCCTGCTGCTTCTGCTGGGCGGCCGCTGGGCGCAGTCGCGCAAGCGCCTCCTCTCGCTGCTGGCCACCGCCGCGCTGCTGCCGCTCGCCGTGGCGCTGCTGCTGCAGGTGGGCGATGGCAGCTATCGTGTCTATGCCCTGGGCAACTGGCCGGCCCCTTACGGCATTGTACTGGTGCTGGATCGGCTGGCCGCGCTCATGCTGCTACTCACCGCACTGCTGGCCCTGCCATCACTCTGGTATGCCACACGCGGCGATGATGGCCACAGCGGACATTTCCACGCCATCTTCCAGTTCCAGTTGATGGGGCTGAACGGCGCCTTTCTCACCGGCGACCTGTTCAATCTCTTCGTCTTTTTCGAGGTGTTGCTGATCGCCTCCTACGCCCTGCTGCTGCATGGCGGTGGCGCCGCGCGCAGTCGCGCCGGGCTGCACTATGTGCTGCTCAATCTGACCGGTTCGAGCCTCTTTCTCATTGCGGTGGGGGTGCTCTACGGCATCACCGGCACCCTCAATATGGCCGATCTGGCACAGCGGATGGCGCAGGCGGCCCCCTCGGAGGCGGGACTGCTGCACGCGGCGGCACTGTTATTGTTGCTGGTCTTTGCCCTCAAGGCGGCGCTGCTGCCGCTCTATTTCTGGCTCCCCTCTGCCTACAGCGCGGCCAGCGCCCCGGTGGCCGCCCTCTTTGCCATCATGACCAAGGTGGGGGTCTATGCCATCGTGCGGGTCTATACGCTGATCTTCGGCGCCGAGGCGGGAGTGCTGGCGAATCTGGCCAGTGAGTGGCTCTGGCCGCTGGCACTGGCAACCCTGCTGCTGGGGGCGTTCGGCGCGCTGGCGGCCGGCACGCTGCGTGGCCTCATCGCCTATCTGCTCATCATCTCGGTGGGGATACTGCTGGCGGGGGTGGCACTCCACACCACGGCGGCACTGGGTGCCGTGCTCTACTACCTGCCGCACACCACACTGGTGAGCGGCGGACTCTTCCTGCTGGCGGGGATCATCCGCGGCCAACGCGGGGCCGATGAGGATCGTCTGGGCAGCGCCGCCGCAATGCCGTGGCAGGCCACGCTGGGGGTACTCTTCTTTATTGGCGCCATCGCCGTCGCCGGGCTGCCGCCGCTCTCGGGTTTTATCGGCAAGCTGGTGCTGCTCTCCGCGGTCGCTCCCGGCCCACAACAGGCGTGGCTCTGGTCGGTGGTGCTCGGTGGCAGTCTGATCACCCTCATCGCCCTGAGTCGTGCCGGCAGCGTCCTCTTCTGGAAGACCACTGGCGGGGCAAGCGCGACGGTAACCCTGGATCGCCAACAGCTGCTCGCGGCCACGCTGTTGCTGCTGGCGCCGCTGTTGCTGAGCCTCTTTGCGGCACCGCTGCTGGCCTTTACCGAGGCCACGGCGCAGCAGCTCCACGCCCCGCGGGGCTACATTGCCGCCGTATTAGGCGCAGAGGGCCCGCTCTCGCTGGTCGCGACACAGGAGGTGGCAAGGTGAAGGGATTCTCCTGGTTACCCCACCCCTATCTCAGTCTGATGCTGCTCGTCATCTGGCTGCTGCTGGTCAATACCACGGCCCCCGGTCACATCGTGCTGGGCACGCTGCTGGCCATCCTGGTGCCGCGCTACACCACCACCTTCTGGAGCGATCCGCCGCGCAAGGTACGCCTGTTGCCGCTCCTGCGTTACACACTGGTGCTGATCGGCGACATCATCGTCGCCAACGTGCAGGTGGCAATCCTCATCCTCGGCCCGGCAAGCCGCTTGCGCCCCGCCTTTGTCCACTACCCGCTGACGTTGCAGAGCGAGTTCGCCATCACCCTGCTCGCCAGCACCATCTCGCTGACACCGGGAACCGTCACGGCAGACGTTAGCGCCGACGGCAAGGGGCTGCTGCTCCACGCCCTGGACCTGGAGGACGAGGAGGCGCTGATCCACCACATCCGCGAGCGCTATGAACTGCCGCTAAAGGAGATCTTCGAATGCTGAGCCTGGCGATTGAGGCGGCGTTTGCCATGATGACGCTGGCACTGCTGCTCAACCTGTGGCGCGTGGTGCGCGGCCCCGACCTGCCCGATCGCATCCTCGCGCTGGACACCATGTATATCAACTCCATCGCCCTTATCGTGCTCTATGGCGTACAGCAGAAGAGCGAGTTCTATTTCGAGGCGGCCCTGCTCATCGCGGTGATGGGATTTGTGGGCACCGTGGCGGTGGTCAAGTACCTGTTGCGCGGCGACATTGTCGAGTGAGGCAAGGCGATGATTGAGATCCTGGTTTCGTTTTTTCTGCTGGTGGGGGCAGCCTTCGCGCTGATCGGCTCATGGGGGCTGGTACACCTGCCCGATTTTTATCTGCGCCTGCACGGCCCGACCAAGGCCACCACCCTCGGCGTGGGCGGCATGATCATCGGCTCGGTTATCTACTTCAGCAGCCATGGCGAGACCCTGAGCCTACACGAACTGCTGGTCACCCTGTTCCTCTTTATCACCGCCCCGGTCAGCGCCCACATGCTGGCCAAGGCCGCCCTGCACCTGCAGCTGCGCAGCGAGGAGAGGACGCGCAACCGCAATGACGTGTAATCGCCCGGCAAAGCCCACCCGCAGAGACCCTATCTGGCCGCGATCTCCGCCACCACCTGCCCCATCGCCGCCGTCAGCCGGCTTAACTGCACCCCCTCAATAACAAAGGGCGGCATCACATAGAGCAGCTTGCCAAAGGGACGAATCCACACCCCCAGTTCCACCAGTCGCGGTTGGACCCAGCGCATATCCACCGCCTCGGTTAATTCAATAACGCCGATCGCCCCCTTCACCCGCACCTCACGGACGCATGAAAACTCACGGCAGGGAGCCAGCTCACGCCTTAACTGCGCCTCGATGGCGGCCACCCTCTGCTGCCACGGCGAGGCGAGCAGCAGGTCTATAGAGGCATTGGCCACGGCACAGGCGAGCGGGTTTCCCATGAAGGTGGGGCCGTGCATCAGCACCCCACTGCCGTCGGCACCAATCCCGCGTGCCACCCGTTCGGTGGTGAGGGTAGCAGCGAGGGTCAGGGTACCACCCGTAAGCGCCTTGCCGAGGGTGAGGATATCGGGAACGATCCCCGCCTGCTCGTAGGCAAAGAGGGTACCCGTGCGGCCAAAGCCGGTGGCGATCTCGTCGAGGATCAGCAACACGTCGCACTCATCGCACAGGGCGCGCACCCGACGCAGATAGTCGGGGCAGTAGAAGCGCATCCCCCCTGCCCCCTGCACCAGCGGCTCTAGGATCACCGCCGCCACCTCGTGCCGGTGCGCACGCAGCAACTGCGCAAACTCGGCGATGTGAGACTCGTCCCATACCGCATCGTCGGCACATCCGGGCACCGGGGCGAAGAGGTGTTGCGGTAACACCCCATGAAAGAGGCCGTGCATCCCGTTGACCGGATCGCACACCGCCATCGCACCGAAGGTATCGCCATGATAGCCGCCGCGCACCGTAAGCAGCCGCTGCTTCTCCTGCTTACCCTGGGCGAACCAGTATTGCAATGCCATCTTGATGGCCACCTCTACCGCCACCGAGCCGGAATCGGCGAGAAAGAGATATTGCAGCGGCTCCGCCGTCATCGCCACCAGCCGCCGCCCCAGCTCCGCCGCCGGCTGATGGGCAAGGCCACCGAACATCACATGCGACATCCGCTGCGCCTGTGTACTGAGGGCCGCATTCAGCTCCGGGACGTTGTAGCCGTGGATCGCCGCCCACCAGGAAGACATGCCGTCAACAAGCCGGCGCCCGTCGGCCAGCTCCAGCTCTACCCCACTGGCCGCCACCACCGCAAAGACCGGCAACGGCTCCAGCATCGAGGTGTAGGGGTGCCACAGATGGTCGCGGTCAAACCGCTGCCAATCGAAGGGGGAACTGTTGCCAGGGGACATGATAATCAAACGGCTATGGGTGTCAGGCCATTATCGGTGCCGCGCCCGGCGGACGCAACGTGACACCGGCAGAGCCGCTCCTACGGGATCGTGGCCGCGACATACCACACCAACGTGATCGTGGCGAAACGCACCACGCCACCGGGATTACGGCAAAACGCACCGACACCACCGGGATCGTAGGAGCGCCTCTGGCGCGATGCGGTGGTGACCGTGATGCCGCTGTCGCGGCAAGCCACCCCTGTTTCGGCATACGGTTTGGTGGTGGGGGC
>JAPHSX010000014.1 GCA_026196575.1 Gammaproteobacteria bacterium
AGGCAGACGAGTGCCAGATCTACACCGATGTGGATGGAGTCTATACCACCGATCCACGGGTCGTGCCCGAGGCGCGTCGCCTCGACCGCATCACCTTCGAGGAGATGCTGGAGATGGCGAGCCTCGGCTCCAAGGTGCTGCAGATCCGTTCGGTGGAGTTTGCCGGCAAATATAATGTTCCACTACGGGTGCTCTCCTCCTTCGAGGGTAACGAGGGCCCCGGTACACTGATCACCTACGAGGAAGATGGGATGGAAGAGGCGCAGATATCCGGTATCGCGTTCAATCGTGACGAGGCCAAGCTGACCATTCAGGGTGTGCCCGATCAGCCTGGCATCGCCTATCGAATCCTTGGTCCCATTGGCGAGGCCAACATCGAGATCGACATGATCGTGCAGAACGTGGCCGCCGATGATACCACCGACTTTACCTTTACCGTTCACCGTAACGACTACGAGAAGGCCCTGACCATCCTGCGCAAAACCGCTGGTGAATTGAGTGCCCGTGAGGTAAATGGTGACAACAAGATAGTGAAAATTTCGCTTGTTGGTGTCGGCATGCGCTCGCATGCCGGTATCGCCAGCACCATGTTCGGTGCCCTGGCCGAGGAGGGGATCAACATCCGTATGATCTCCACCTCCGAGATCAAGATCTCCGTGGTGGTGGATGAAAAATACTTGGAGTTGGGCGTACGCGCCCTGCACAGTGCTTTTAAACTGGATGAGGCACTGGGCGCGTCATAATCTGTGACGGCGGTTGAATATACCGTGCAACGACCCAACAATGACTCACAGGAGCGGTGGCTGTACCATGCATCCTGTGGGAGTGTTTTTTCAAGGCTCTCCCCGTGGCCCAAGGCTACCTGTGTAGTTGCCGTAATATTATGGATTGTAGAGGAGAAGTAAGATGCTTATTTTGACCCGCCGTGTTGGTGAGACCCTGGTGATTGGTGACGAGGTGACCGTGACCGTACTGGGCATCAAAGGCAACCAGGTGCGCATCGGTGTAAATGCCCCCAAGGATGTCTCCGTGCATCGTGAGGAGATCTACGATCGTATTCAGCGCGAGAAGAGTGGTGCCGTGGCCGGCAGTGAAGGCGGCAACGAAGGGAATTACTGATTTTCCCTTTACCTTCAGAGACTACGCTAGTATCCTTGCGCGCGTAGTAAAACAGGAGAGCTGGCCGAGTGGCTGAAGGCGCACCCCTGCTAAGGGTGTATGGGTTAACACCCATCGAGGGTTCGAATCCCTCGCTCTCCGCCATATCGCCATGCCATGCCCCTATGGTGTGAAGCGAAGCAGTAATTGTGATCATTTTGCGGCAAAGGTAACAAGGAATTTTGCCTTGACAGGCAAACGGCGCAACCGGATAATGCCGCCTCTTTATTAAAGCGCCCGTAGCTCAGCTGGATAGAGTACCTGGCTACGAACCAGGCGGTCGCACGTTCGAATCGTGCCGGGCGCGCCAAACAGAAGTAATAAATCAAGCAGTTATGAGTTTTCTCATAGCTGCTTTTTTTATGCCTGTCCCATAGATCCTCACCAAACTAGCATCATTCTCGATTGGTTAGGAGCGACTTATCACCTTGTAGTCCTTCTCTGTGGCTTCTCGGATATCGCCTCCACACTTCGGACATTTGGGTGTATGTAATATCTACTCTACCACGCCCGCCTCAAATAGGTTGGAAAGGAGTAGTAGTGTGAAGCAGCCGTCAGCATCCATCACAGGGGCGGAAACCGTTGGTGGATTGAGTGTGTGGTGCCAGTGACTTTTTCACCGTGACGCTCAATCGAGCCGAACGGCGAATACCTCTTCAATCGAGGTGATGCCATCGCGTGCCAGTTGCACGGCATTTTGGGTGAGGGTCTGCATTCCGTGCTGCTGGGCAAAGCTCTTGATCGTCTGGGTGTTGGCACCGTTGCTGATCAGGATAGAGAGCTGTGGCGTGATCTCCAGCAGTTCGCTCACCACGGTGCGGCCGTGATAACCGGTGTTGTTGCAGCTGCTACAGCCGCCGCCCTTGAAAAAGATCTCGTTGGCGTCGAGCTTGAGGATTTGCCGCACCTCAGGCTCCACCTTCTCTTCTATCTTGCAGTGGGGACAGTTGAGGCGCAGCAGCCGTTGTGCCATGACGCCGAGCAGGGTGGAGCTGAGCAGGTAGGGCTCGATGCCCATGTCGATGAGGCGGGTGACGGTGCTGGCGGCATCGTTGGTGTGCAGTGTGCTTAATACCAGATGGCCGGTAAGTGCCGCCTTGTTGGCAATGCGTGCCGTCTCGATGTCGCGGATCTCGCCGATCATCACCACATCGGGGTCGTGGCGCAGGATGTGGCGCAGCGATTCGGCGAAGGTGTAGCCGAGGGCGGGGGCGATCTGGATCTGCTCGATGTTGTCCATGTCGTACTCCACCGGGTCCTCCACCGTGATGATATGCGGGTTTTGCAGTCGCACCTCGTTTATCAGGGCATAGAGGGTGGTGGACTTGCCCGAACCGGTGGGGCCGGTGACCAGCAGCAGCCCGTAACTGCGCGACAGCAGGGTGTGGATCTTGCGCTGTTCCGGGGTGCCGAGACCCAAATCAGCAAGCGGTTTAAGTCCCACCTGTTTGTCGAGAATGCGTATTACCACACTCTCACCGTTGATCGTGGGGATCACTGAAATGCGCAGGTCAACCACGTTGCCCTTGTGTGATACCCGCGCGTGACCATCCTGGGGCATGCGCCGCTCGGCGATATCCATGCGCCCGGTGATCTTGATGCGGCTCACCAGCCCGGCCAGCAGGGCCAGACTCATGGAGCGGGAGAATTGCAGCTTGCCGTCGATACGGTAGTAGATGTTGAGTCGATCCTTGCCGGGGCGGATGTTGATATCGGAGGCGCGGTGCTGGATGCCCTGGGTGATAATGGCATTGACCAGTCGCACGATCGGTTTTTTCCGTGCCTCTTTGGCGATGGATTGCAACACCAGCGGATCCGTGTTGCGAGGCTTCTCCACGCTGAGCATCTCCAGCTCATCGGAGATGTCGTCGAGATTCTCGTCGTTGTGCTGCAGGTAGTATTTGCCCAGCACCTTGCTGATCTGGGCGTTGGAGGTGATCACCGTGTCGATATTGTGATTAGTATGAAAACGCAGTAACTCCAGCGCCTCCCAGTCGAGAGGATTCTCCATTGCGACCACCAGACGCTTGTTGTGGGCGGCCAGTGGCAGCACGTTGTATTGCAGGGCGATGTCGGCAGGTACCAGGTTAAGTACCTGCGGCGGTATTTCATAGTTGTCCAGGGTAACGTAGGGGATGCCGAGCTTGTGTGCCATCGCTGCGTTAATCTGTTCGCGGCTGCAGAGTTGGCGGGCCACCAGTAGATCGCCCAGATGCATTCCCGGGTGTTGCGGTTGCCAGGCAAGTGCCTGTTGCAACTGCTCATTGTTGAGCTGTCCCTCCTGGATCAGGATTTCACCCAGATGTCTGTCCGAGATATTGGGGTTGGCGAGCAGTACCTCGGCCAAGTCTGCCTCATTGGAGATGATGAGTTCCTTCATGCGGGTTGTGTCGTCTAGCGCCGGGTGGAGAAGGGGTTGCCCTTGTGGGCCGACTCTTTGACCCGGTAGACCACGCCCTTGGGGGTGCGCACCATCTCAAAGGCATCGGTATAGCTGGTGGGAGACTCCGAGCCGCCGAGAAACAGATGGCCCCCCGGATTGAGGCTGGTGGCCATGCGGTTGAGGATGTCGCGTTTCATCTCGCTGGAGAAGTAGATCAGCACGTTACGGCAGAAGATAATGTCGAATTTCCCCAGCGCGCTGAAGTTGTTGAGCAGGTTGAGTTCGCGAAAGCTGGTGCGCGCCTTGATCTCGGGGCGCACCTGCCATTTGTCCCCTGCGGGTATGAAGAAACGCTGCCTGCGCTCCTCGGAGATCCCGCGGGCCAGCGACATTTTGTCGTAGGTGGCACTGCTGGCGTCGCGCAGCATGGTGGCCGAGATATCGGTGCCGATGATCTGCAGATTGCCGGGCAATGAGCCGGGCTTGCTGGCGAGGTACTCCTGAATCGTCATGCTGATGGAGTAGGCCTCCTGCCCAGAGGAGCTGGCCGCCGACCAGATGCGCACCTGCCGTAGTTTATTCGCGGTGATTTGCGGTAACAGCTCATACTTGAGCACCTCAAAGGGGTAGGCGTCGCGAAACCAGAGTGTCTCATTGGTGGTCATGGCATCGACGATCTGCTCATGCAATTTTGAGTTGCGCTGCCCCTTCAGACGCTTCATCAGCGTGGCGAAGTCCTCAAGGTCGAATTCGCGCATCAGTCGATTGAGGCGGCTGGTAACCAGGTAGTGTTTGTTATCGCCAAGTACGATGCCCGAGTGCTCTTCCAGGTAGCGACGAAAATCGTCGTACTCCTGTGGGGATATTTGTCTTGCGGTCACGGATGTTGGCTCTCGGGGGCAGTCATGGCTGGTGGAATAGTAACGCCCACTTTGGGGGTTGTCACCTTTACTTTCAATGGCATAGGCGTATCAGGTCTTGTACTCCCCTAGCATCTGTCGAATCTGTGAGGCGAGGGAGTCCAATTCACTGTTGGCGGCGGTGATCTGCTGTGAGATGTTGGCGGACTCGTTAGTCAACATCTCGATAGTGTGGATGGTGTGATTGATTTGTTGCGAGACGTTGAGTTGCTGATCCGAGGAGTCGGTGATCTGGCGGTTCATCTGGTGGATATTGCCCACTGCGGCGGTAATGGCCTGTAACGCGCCACCTGCCTCGGAGGCCTGGTTGACACTCTGTTTTGCCTGCTCGCGGCTGGAGTGCATGGCGTTGACCGCATCGTCGGCCCCGGTTCGCAGGCGTTCAATCATTCCCTGAATCTCCTGGGTGGACTGTTGGGTGCGGGTGGCCAGTGAGCGTACCTCATCGGCAACGACGGCAAAACCGCGACCCGACTCACCGGCGCGCGCCGCCTCGATGGCGGCATTGAGTGCCAGCAGATTGGTCTGGTCAGCAATGCCGCGAATCACATCCAGTACCCCACCGATGGCCTGACTGTCCTGCGCCAGGGTGTCAACCACCCCGGCGGCACGCTCAATCTCGTCCGCCAGTCGATTGATGCTGCTGATGGTGCTGTTGACGACCTGCCGGCCGGTGTTGGAGTGGCTCTGGGCACTGTCGGCGGCCTCGGTCGCATCCGCGGCGTGAGCGGCGATCCGCTGAATGGTGTGCGTCATCTCCTCGATGGCGTGGACCACATGCTGCGTTTCGCGCTGCTGCCCCTGAATGTGTTCTGCTGAATTGTGGGTAAAGGTCGAGAGATCGCCCGCGGCGTCACTCAACTGGCTGGTGATGGCGTTGAGGCGGGAGAGCATGTCGCGCAGGGTGAGGGCCATGCGGTTGAAGCTGTTGACGATCTCGCCGATGACATCATGGCTTTCGATATGGCACTGAAAGGTGATGTCCTTGTTGCTGATGGCGTTGGCAACGGTGGAGATGCGGTGCAATTTTCTCAGTAGTACGACATTGATTAGCCAGTAATTGATGGCCCCGATAGTGATGCCGGCAACCAGGCAACCGACGATAAACCAGCTTTGCATTCCCGGTTTCCACTCGACAAAAAATTGGGCATAGAAGGGAAAGATGATCCCCATCAACAGTCCAAAACCGATGAAGGCGATCCCGAGGTTGCGCAAGATACTGGGTTTCATATGACACACTCACTCTGTAGTGGAGAGGGGAGCCGGCCGGTAATGTGGCTTCTCCCGCCTCAGCCCGATGGGCGAGAAGGGTGCAAAGTTCCTTGTCCTGAATAGTAGCACTCTCTTCGGTTATCGGCCGCGCGCGTGCGGAACTTTACTATAATCCGGCACGGTATTTGCCGTGTGTCAGCTATGCGTCAAGATTCTCTTCTGTCCGGCATATTGGTCAGGCTCCTGGTATCGGGCAGAAGCGGATAGGGTCACAATCCGCCCGGACAGCCGTACGGATATCGCCAAGGCGGCCGCCGAAACGAGTATAAATGATACACTGAAGCGGTTGACGGGAGATCTCCATGTTTGGCGGGAATAGTTGTAACTTCGAGGATACCCAACGAAAACACGGTTAGCGATGCAAATGCGGATTATCAGAAATATCGTATGCGCCCTGGTTTTTTTTACCCCCCCGGCCATTGCCGTGGAGGTGCAGGATCTGGCGGCCGTCCGTGAGGCGGTGCGCCTCTTTGTCGAGGCCGAGGTGACTGGGGTCACGGGTGAGGTTGAGATAACGGTAGGGCAGCTGGATCATCGCTTGCGCCTGGCGCGTTGCGAGTCGCCGCTTGAGACCTCCTTGCCCTATAACGTCAAACCCCTGGGGAATATTACCGTCAACGTGCGTTGCGCGGGGGCAAAACCCTGGTCACTGATGGTGCAGGCCCAGATTCAGCAATTTATTGACGTCGTGGTTGCCTCCCGGCCGCTGGGCCGCAATCTTACCCTTGGTGAGGGGGATATTGCCCTTGCCAAAACCGATATCTCGCGCCTTGGCGGCGGTTATTACGCCACCACGCAGGAGGTGAGTGGCATGGTGCTCAAGCGCTCGGTGACCGCGGGCACCGTACTGACTACCACCATGCTGGCGCCCGCGATACTCATCAAACGTGGCGAAAAGGTTATAATCAGCGCCGAGACCGACTCCCTCCAGGTGCGAATGGAGGGGGTGGCACTGGAGGAGGGGGCACGGGGAGATTTGATTGAGGTCAAAAACCTCTCTTCGCAGCAGGTAATCGAGGCCGAGGTGCTGGCGCCCGGGGTGGTGCGGGTAAGAATGTAGCCGCCGTGCAGAAAAGCCGAAATTTCCCTAAAGTAATGTTTTTGCTGGACGATAACCCTCTGCAAGAGAGGAGTAATGATTATGCCGATTAACAATGTGACCGGTTTTTCCAGCACGCAATCGCAGCGTGCCACAGAGGGCTGCAAGGTCGAGGTCTCTCGCAGTGAGCCGAACGTGCAGCAGCAGGAGACGCGCAGCTCGTCCGCCGCCGACACGGTCAGCCTGACCGATACCGCCGCGCGCCTGCAGAAGCTGGAGAATACCATCGCCCAGTTGCCGGTGGTCGATACCCAGCGGGTCGAGGATCTGCGCAACGCCATCGCCAGCGGCGAGTATGAGGTCGACGCGGAGCGCATTGCCGACAAGATGCTCAAATTTGACGCCGAACTGAACGGGTAGACCACTGCCACGCAATGGACAGGTTACAAAGCGATTTCCTGAATGTGCTGCAGCGAGAGCTGGGTCAGCTGACCCGGCTCGAGTCCGTTCTGGGACAGGAGCATGAGGCCCTGAAACGGCGTGATAGCGATGCGCTGTTCCCTCTGGTTAAGGAAAAACAGGCACTTGTCACGGCGATTGAGACCCTTGGTGGTGAGCTGCCGGCGCTCCTGAAGCGTGCGGGCCAGTCAAATGATAAGGAGGCGGTTCTCGCCTTCATCGACACCGCACCGCAACTGCGCCAGCAGTGGGATGAACTGGAGGCGCTCCTGCTGCGCTGCCAGCGACAGAACCAGGTCAATGGCGTGCTCCTGGAAAAAGGACGGTGGCAGACCCAGCAGTTGTTGGGGATCCTCCTGGGGGAGGGCAACCAGCAAGAGACCGAGCTCTATAACGCCAAGGGCACCGCCTCCCCTTCCTTTCTGCATGGGCGATCCGTTAAGGTATAGTCCCGCCAGTCACCGAGCCCCAGTGGGGGATGGACACACCCTTGAGCGAGCCCCAGCGCGAAGACGTCCCGGCAGAGATCATAACCGCCACCAGTTACATCGCCGCCCTGTTGCAACGTATGGTGACCGAGCGTCTGCTTATCAGCGTCACCCCTGCCGGCAGCAATGCCGCCCCACTCACCTCCACCGTACTGCAAGTGCTTCCCAACGAGGGGGTGTTTTTGCTCGACGATCTCTTTCCGCAACCCCCGGCACAGGCCATTCCCTCCGATATTATTGTCGCCGCCCAATTTACCGGGGCCAGCCTGCGTTTCGCAGCAAAGGTCGCAGCGCCACAGGAGGAGACGGGGCTGCGACTATGGCGCATTCTCTTGCCGGAGTCGGTCGAATACCGGCAGGCGCGCAGCGACCACCGGATCGCGGTCTTCTCGCTGGAGATCCCGGTACGCCTCTTTTTGGGTGAGGGGGTAGTGCTGCCAGGGGTGTTGCAGGATGTCTGCACCCAGGGGATCGGCGTGCGCGTCGCCAAGGTCAACGGGTTGAAGCGTGGCAAGGTCTACCGCTGCAGCATTGATCACGGCGATGATGAGAGTGTCGAAGTCGAGATAGAGCCCACCCGGGTGGAGAAGGCCGAGGGAGAGTTGCCACTACGGCTAGGCCTGCGGCTGCACGACATGAGCAGACACGAACAGTGGCAGTGGCAACGCTTTGCCGTAGAGCTGGAGCGCCGACTGCTGCGCCACCAGTAGATGGCCCCTTTCGACGGTTGGCGCAATCCGTCGTGGCAGTGGTAGAATCGCACCCGCTTGCGGTCCCGGTAGCTCAGCTGGATAGAGCGTCCCCCTCCTAAGGGGAAGGCCAGAGGTTCGAATCCTCTTCGGGACACCAATAAAAAACAGTTATTTAGCCCCCCCCCATCTCCCCCTCTTCCCTGATTGGCAAGGATCTCGTGCACAATCCCGGTGCCATAACGTCAGGTCATCGAGCCGGGCGTACTGATCTCTCCGCTACACTATGCGTTTCCCGGCCTTCCTGGCCAGTAGTCAAATTATTGACCCGCCTCTGCCACTCTCTCCGACCAATCCCCCGCCATTGCCGGTAAAGCGCGGCAATTTATTGCCGCTGCCACCGTTTTTTCTCTGTTTTGTGTTTTTAACTTATTGTAAATAAAGAATAAACTATAGTGGCATGGTGATTGCTTACGCTTTGGCAAGGGTTTCGTTCGGAGTGTGAGAGATGCCAAATTTAGACAATGCGTTGGGGTTGCATGAGGCGGCGCTCAAGGTTCGCGCGCAGCGCATGGAGGTGCTCTCCTCCAACATCGCCAATGCCGATACGCCCAATTACAAGGCGCGTGATCTTGATTTCAGGGCGGTGTTGAGTGAGGCCCAGGGCGGAACGGTTCCCGCGGCGGCGCTGAAGACGACGCACGCCAGCCACATGCAACAGCCGGGCGGGGTGCTGGGGGGGCAGTTGCAGTACCGCAACCCGCTGCAGCCGTCGATTGATGGTAATACCGTTGATCCGCAGATGGAGAAGTCGAAGTTTATGGAGAACGCCTTGCAGTATCAGGCGACGCTGAGCTTTATCGATGGGCGTATCAATTCCCTGCGCAAGGCGATCAGAGGAGATTAATCATGTCGATGTTCAATGTATTTGATGTGGCGGGATCGGCACTGAGTGCCCAGTCGCTGCGCCTTAATGTCACCGCCAGCAACATGGCCAACGCCAACAGCGTGAGTTCCAGCGAGGGCGAAACCTACCGGGCGCGCCAGCCGGTATTCGCGGCGATGCTGGAACAGGCCTCTGGTGGTCAGCAGGCCAATGTCGGGGTGCAGGTCAGGGGCGTGGTTGAGAGTGAGGCCCCGCTGCAGCAGCAGTACAACCCCGGTCATCCGATGGCCAATGAGGAGGGTTATATCTTTCTGCCCAACGTCAATGTGGCGGAGGAGATGGCGAACATGATCTCCGCCTCGCGTTCCTATCAAAGCAATGTCGAAGTCATTAATACTGCTAAACAGTTGATGATGAAAACACTCACCATGGGCCAGTAGGCCGGAGGATAACCAGAGATGTCCACCATAGAAAGCAACACGGCGCTGCTCGATAGCCTGGGCCTGTCGCGTCAGGAGCCGAAGACAGACACCTCCAATGAGTTGGGGGGCGACGATTTCATGACGCTGATGATCGCGCAGATGCAGTATCAGGACCCGCTGGAGCCCATGTCCAACGAAGACTTCGTGGCCCAGTTGGCCCAGTTCAGTGCCAGTACCGGCATTCAGGATCTCAATACCTCATTCGACTCAATGTCTACCTCGTTGCAGTCCTATCAGGCGTTACAGGCCTCCACCCTGGTGGGACGCAGCGTGCTGCTCTCCAGCGACAGTGGCCTGCTGGATGAGGGCGGCAGCGTGGATGGGATGATTAACCTTACCTCCTCTACCCAGCAGCTCACTCTGGGTATTTACGATCAGAGTGGTGCGCTGGTGCGGCGTGAATATATGGGGATGCAGTCGTCTGGCACGGTGCCATTTGAGTGGAACGGTCTCGGTGATGACGGCACTCCGGCAGCGGCGGGCGTCTACGAGGTGCGTGCCGAGGCGCTGGTGGATGGCAAAACGGCGGCAATGGAAACACTGGTGTATAGCGATGTGGAGAGTGTCAGTATCTCTTCGCGTGGCGGCGTGCTGCTAAACCTGGCAGGTGTGGGATCAGCAGATCTTTCAGATGTATATCAAATCAAATAAGCGGCGAGAGGAGAAGATATCATGGGATTTCAAACAGCACTGAGTGGATTGAACGCAGCATCCGGTAACTTGAACGTGACCGGGAATAATATCGCCAACGCCAGTACCACCGGCTTCAAAAGTTCGCGCGCGGAGTTTGCCGATGTCTATGCGGTGAGTTTCGGTGGCGTGAGCAAGACGGCGACCGGTAGCGGTGTGCGCCTGGCGTCGGTGAGCCAGCAGTATACCCAGGGCAATATCGACTTTACCGACAATAACCTGGACCTGGCGATTAGTGGCGAGGGTTTTTTCGTTCTTGATGACAACGGCTCTCAGCTCTACACCCGCGCCGGCAACTTCTCCGTGGATCGTGACGGTTATGTGATCAACGCACATGGACAGCGCCTGCAGCAGTACGCGGTGGACCCCAATACCGGCGTCGTCAGTAACTTCACGCCGACTGATTTGCAGCTCAATCTGGGGGCCAATCCCGCCTCGGCTACCACGCGTATCGACATTAATGCCAACCTCGATGCCGGTGCCAGCCCCATCGATTCGGTGGCCTATCCCGCGCTGGTGGTGAACCCGCCGGATCCGAACACCTACAATTTCTCCACCACCACGACCATTTATGATTCGCTTGGTGTGACTCACGAGGCCACCCTCTACTTCCGCAAGGATGACACCATGGCGGCCAATGACTGGGAGGCTACCCTGGTGATTGCCGATGCGGATGGCACCATCAATCAGATGGATACGATCACGGTTCAATTTGACACCAATGGCACCTTGCAGACCACGGGTGATCTCGATTTTCTGGCGACAGCCGGTGCCTGGACACCGTCCACTGGCGCCACGCCGTTTGCCACATTTGATGTCAACTTTGCCGGCAGCACCCAATACGGTGCCAACTCGGCCGTGAATTCGTTGAATCAGGACGGCTATACCACCGGCCGCCTGAGCGGGATCTCGGTGGACTCCAGCGGGGTGCTGTTTGCACGCTATACCAACGGTCAGTCGACCACCGCCGGTGCGGTTGCCATGGCGCGGTTCAGTAATCCCAATGGTTTGCAGCAGACGGGCGATACCAACTGGGCGGCCACCTTCGAGTCGGGTGATGTGCTGCCGGGCCAGGCGGGCAGCGGCACCTTCGGCCAGATTCAGTCCGGTGCGCTGGAGGCCTCCAACGTGGATATCTCCAAGCAGTTGGTGAACATGATCGTCGCGCAGCGCGATTATCAGGCCAACGCCAAGATGATCAGCACAGAGGATCAGATCACCCAGACCATCATCAACATCCGTTAACGATTGATCGCGGAATGTGAGGTATCACCATGGATCGTATGCTCTATCTTGCGATGTCGGGGGCCAGCCAGACGATGTTGGCGCAGAGCGTCAACAGCAACAACCTGGCCAACGCCACGACCACCGGTTTCAAGGCGGATCTGGAACAGTTTCGCAGCATGCCGGTCTACGGTCAGGGTATGCCGAGCCGGGTCTACGCCATGTCCGAGCGTCCCGCTACCGATTTCACCCCCGGCACCCTGAACACCACCGGGCGTGATCTCGATATGGCGATTCGAGGCGAGGGGTGGATTGCGGTTCAGGGTGCGGATGGCGCCGAGGCCTACACCAGGGCCGGTGATCTGCGGGTCGATGCCAACGGCATCCTGACCACCGGTGCCGGCCATGCGGTGATCGGTAACAACGGCGGCCCCATCGTGGTGCCGCCCGCCGAATCGATTGAAATTGGTGCCGATGGCCTCGTCTCCATTCGTCCCGTGGGTCAGGCCGCCAATGCCCTGGCCGAGGTGGATCGTATCAAACTGGTCAATCCGGACAGCACTACGCTGACCAAGGGCGAGGATGGCCTGATGCGTCTGAAGGAGGAGGGGATTGTTCCCGCCGATGCCGCGGTGCAACTGGTCTCCGGGGCGCTGGAGGGGAGCAACGTCAGCAGTGTCGAGGCGATGGTGAAGATGATCGAACTGCAACGCTCCTATGAGATGCAGGTCAAGATGATGAATACCGCCAAGGAGAATGATGCCGCGCTCTCCTCCATCATGCAGTTGGCATAACGATTGCATTGCAACGGGTAAGGGCGCAATCGCGTCAAAAAAGTTATGCAGCTCAGCGAGGTGAATCGTCATGAATTCGGCACTGTGGATCGCAAAAACAGGACTTGAGGCACAACAGACCCGAATGGGTGTGGTCTCCAACAATCTGGCCAACGTCAGCACCACCGGCTTTAAGCGGGATCGCGCCGTCTTCGAAGACCTGCTCTACCAGACGGTGCGCCAGCCCGGCGCGCAGAGCAGCCAGGACACCACCCTGCCATCGGGGCTCCTGCGCGGTACCGGCGTGCGCACCGTGGCGACCGAGAAGATCCACACCCAGGGCAATATCGTGCAGACCGACAATGCGTTGGATGTCTCGATTGAGGGGCGTGGCTATTTTCAGATCCTGCGCCCCGACGGCAGCCTGGGTTACTCGCGCGACGGCACCTTTCAGCTCGATTCGCAGGGGCAGATGGTGACCGCCAATGGCGATCTGCTGCAGCCCGCCATCACTATTCCCAACAGCGCGCAGAGCATCACCATCGGTGCCGACGGCGTGGTTTCGGTACTCGAACCCGGCAATGTGGCACCCACCCAGGTGGGCAACATTCAGCTGGCCGATTTTGTTAACCCCTCCGGCCTGCAGGCGGTGGGGCAAAACCTCTTCATGGAGACGGCCTCCAGCGGCGCTCCGCAGCAGGGCACCCCCGGTATCGGCGGCCTGGGCGCCGTCCATCAGGGATCGCTGGAGACCTCCAACGTCAACGTGGTGGAGGAAATGGTGAATATGATCGAGACGCAGCGCGCCTACGAAATCAACTCCAAGGCGATCTCCACCGCCGATCAGATGTTGCAGTACATCAACAACAATATGTAACGCGGTTGATGTGAGCACGAGGCAATGATCATGCACAGAGCAAACAGTTTAAAGGCAGCAGTACTGGCGGTTGCGCTGGTCACCACGGGCGGTTGTGCCGGCACCGCCGTCAAGGAGGAGACCACCGCCTACGCCCCCACCTATCCGGTGGCGGCGCAGATGCCGCGGGATCACAGCGGCTCCATCTACAAGGCGGGCTTCGGCGTGCGCCTGTTCGAGGATACCAAGGCGCATCGCGTGGGTGACCTCATCACCGTGATGCTGAGCGAGAGCACCAAGGCGCAGAAAAAGGCCAGTACCACCACAGCGAAAGAGCAGAATATCGATTTTCCTACTCCCACGCTGTTCGGTCGTGCCGTGACGCATGACGGACGCGAGCTCCTCAACAACAGCGTAGGGATGGGCAATGACTTTAGCGGCGATGGCGCCAGTAGCCAGAGCAACAGCCTGAGCGGTAGCATCACCGTGTTTGTCGCCCAGGTGCTGCCCAACGGTAACCTGGTGGTGCGTGGCGAGAAGAAGCTCACCCTCAATCAGGGCGATGAGTACATTCGCATTACCGGCATCGTACGGCCGATGGATGTGAGCCCGGACAACACTGTCTCTTCCACCAAGGTGGCCAATGCCGAGATCATCTACAGCGGCGATGGCGCAATCAGCGACGCCAACAGCATGGGCTGGCTGGCACGCTTCTTTAACGGCCCGTTGTGGCCCTTCTAGGCAGGAGCAGGAACGATGAAGATGAAAAAAGGGTTACTGCTCTGCCTGCTGCTGATTGCCCCGCTGGTGCAGGCCGAACGCATCAAGGACCTGGCCGATGTGGCCGGGGTACGCACCAACCAGCTGCTCGGTTATGGCCTGGTGGTGGGGCTCGACGGTTCGGGTGATCAGACCAGTCAGACCCCGTTTACCGTGCAGAGCCTGAAGAGCATGCTCACCCAGCTCGGGATCTCCCTGCCCCCCGGTGTCAACCCGCAGGTAAAGAACGTGGCGGCGGTTACCGTCAGCGCGGTGCTGCCTGCCTTTGCCAAACCGGGACAGACGATTGACGTCACCGTCTCCTCCATTGGTAACGCCAAGAGCCTGCGTGGCGGCACCCTGCTGATGGCCCCGCTGAAGGGGGCCGATGGCGAGGTCTACGCCGTGGCCCAGGGCAATCTGGTGGTGGGTGGTTTCGGCGCACAGGGGAGCGACGGTTCCAAGATCACCGTCAATGTCCCCAGCGTTGGCCGCATTCCCAATGGCGCCACCGTAGAGCGTACCGTGGCCAACGGCTTTAACGAGGGCAACTACCTCACCCTCAATCTGCATCGCGCCGACTACACCACCGCCAACCGTCTCTCCGGGGCGATTAACGAGGCGATTGGCCCCGGCACCGCCAGCGCCATCGACGGTTCATCCATCCGGGTCAGCGCACCGCTCGACCCCGCGCAGCGCGTCTCCTATATCGCGATGCTGGAGAACCTGACCCTGACGCCCGGCGAGGCCGCCGCCAAGATCATCGTCAACTCGCGTACCGGCACCGTGGTCATCGGTCAGAACGTCAAGGTAATGCCCGCCGCGATCACCCACGGCAGCATGTCAGTCACCATTAGTGAACAGCCCGCGGCCAGCCAGCCCGCCCCGTTGTCGGCTGGGCAGACCGTGGTGGTGCCGGCTAGCGAGATCACCATCAGCGAGGAGAACAGCCGCATGTTTCTGTTCGACCCCGGTGTCGACCTGCAGGAGATTGTACGCGCCGTCAATCAGGTGGGGGCCGCTCCCGGTGATTTGATGGCGATCCTCGAGGCGCTGAAAGAGGCAGGTGCCCTGCGTGCCGAGCTGATCGTTATTTAGAGTCATCCCGATGCTCGGCTCCGAACTGAAAAGTGCCACCGTCTATACCGACTTCCAGGGCCTCTCCAATCTGCGCCGCGAGGCGGGGCAGAACAGTGAGCAGGCGCTGGAGGAGACGGCCCGGCAGTTCGAGGCACTGTTTGTGCAGATGATGCTCAAGAGTATGCGCGAGGCGGGGCAGGGCGAGGGGCTGTTCGACAGTGAGCAGAGCGACCTCTACCGCGACATGTACGACAAACAGCTCAGCCTCAGCCTGACCGAAAAGGGGGAGGGGATGGGGCTGGCGAAGATGCTGGTGCAGCAGCTCAGGGGCACCCAGGCGGCGCAGCCGGCCGCTGATTCGGCTGCCGCAACCGCTGGCGGCTTCGCCGTCCCGGCACGCGGCCTCAGCGGCTTCGAGCTGAAGTCCGGCATCGCCACCCCGCCGGTTCCGGGCGAGACAGCAAGCGCGGCGGTGGCAACGCCCACCTTCGAGTCGCCCGAGCAGTTTGTCGCCCAACTCGCCCCCCATGCGCAGCAGGCCGCGCAGCGGCTGGGTGTCGATCCCAAGGCCCTGCTGGCCCAGGCCGCGCTTGAGACCGGTTGGGGCAAGGCGGTGATCAGCCATCCCGATGGCGCCAGCAGCCATAACCTCTTCAACATCAAGGCGGACAGCCGCTGGGATGGGCAGAGCGTGGCCAAACAGACGCTGGAGTACCGGCAAGGGGTTGCCACCAGGGAGGTGGCGCAGTTCCGCTCCTACGACTCCTTCGCGGCGAGTTTCGATGATTATGTAAACTTTTTGCAATCCAGTCCGCGCTACGCCGACGCACTGCGCCAAGCCGACGACCCGAAGCAGTTTGCGCACTCGCTGCAGGAGGCGGGCTACGCCACCGATCCGGCCTACGCCAGTAAGATTGGCAACATTCTGGATCGCGGCGCTCTCAGCGAGGCGGCGCTTACCCTAAAGAGTCCGGAACCGCGGACGCTATCATGACCGGAGTGAGGCGAATGAAAGAGAATTATACCGACCAGCACGACAGCCTGACGACCGGGCAGGGGGCGCGTCATGCCTGATATTCTCAGTACCAGCACCTCCGGCCTGCTGGCCTACCAACGCGCCCTGGCCACCACCAGCCACAATATCGCCAACGCCAATACCGAAGGCTACAGCCGCCAGCGCACCGTGCTCTCCACCCGTATTCCCGAACCAAGCGGCGCGGGCTATTTCGGCACCGGCGTCAAGGTGTCGAGTGTCGAGCGTATCTATGATCAGTTTCTCGCCGAGCAGTTGAATAGCTCCACCTCCGGCATGGCCAAGCTCGACGCCTTTTACACGCTATCCTCCCAGGTGGACAATCTGCTGGCCGACCCGAATGCGGGACTGACGCCGGCGATTCAGGAGTTTTTCGACGCCATGCAGGGGGTGGCCGACAACCCCTCCTCCATCCCGGCGCGTGAGGTACTGCTGGCCCAGGCCGAATCGCTGGCCTATCGCTTCCAGAGTGTTGACCAGCGTCTGGTCGGGCTGCGTGATGTGACCAATGCCTCTATTGCCAACAGCGTCGACGAGATCAACGCCCTGAGTGATTCCATTGCCAAGATGAACCACAGTATCGTCCAGGCTCAGGCCCAGGCGGGGGGGCAACCGCCCAATGACCTGCTGGATCAACGGGATCTGCTGGTGCGCCAGCTTGCCGAGCGGGTGCCGGTCACCACCGTGATGCAGGATGACGGGGCGATGAACGTCTTCATCGGCAACGGCCAGGGGCTGGTCATCGGTAGGGATGCCACCCAGCTTGTGGCCAGTCAGAGTGAGTATGACGTCAACACCCTGAGGGTGACGTTGAGCAGCACCTCCGGTACCGGGCCGGACGTAACCAATTTTATTAATGGCGGCACGCTGGGCGGCCTGTTGTCCTTCAACAAGGAGGTGCTGGAGCCGACCCAGAACGCACTGGGTCGCATCGCCATTGGCCTTGCCGAGAGTATTAATGACCAGCATGCCCAGGGACTCGATCTGAATAATGCACTGGGTGGCGACTTCTTCGGCTTCGGCGGGGTTACCGACAAGGCCACGGCGGCCGCCAGCAGCTTCAACAGCGGCACCGCCGAGCTCACCTATGCGATCACCGATGTTACTGCCCTGACCACCAGCGACTATCGCATCAGTACCACCGATGGCGCCAACTACACCGTGACCCGTCTTAGCGATAACGGTATTGTCGGTACCTATACGCCCGGCGCCTACCCCGCGACCATCGACGTGCCGGGTGAAGGTTTCTCCTTTTCCCTGGATGTGGCCGCTGCCGCCGGTGACAGCTTCGAGCTGCGCCCGACCCGCGCCGCCGCGCGCGATATCCGCTTCCTCATTGACGACCCCAAGCTGATCGCCGCCGCCGCACCGCTGCGGGCCACCGAGTCGACAAGCAACCTGGGAAGCTCGCAACTCAGCAACCTTGACACCGCTGTCGGCGCGACCACCGATTTGGCCGCCGTGTTTGCCGCTGGTGATGTAACGCTTACCTACGATAGCGGTTCCGGTGGTTATGTTCTCGGTGGCGCGCTGGCCGGCACGCTTGCCTACAATCCCGCCACCGAGAGCTTTGGCAAGACGTTCGATTTGGGGGCTATTGACCCTGACTACGCGGGTATTACCTTCACACTTTCCGGCGTGCCACTGGAGGGTGACGGCTTTACCCTCAGCAAGAACGACAACGCCGTCGGCGACAACGGCAACGCCCTCAAGCTGGCGGCCATTGACAGCACCCCTATCCTGGACGGTGGCACCACCACCTTCCAGAACGGTTACGGCCAGATGGTTTCCAACGTGGGCGCGCGCACCCACCAGGCCAGTATCGATCTCGATTCACAAACGGCGCTGGTGAATCAGGCCGAGTTGGCGCTGGAGTCGGTCTCCGGCGTCAATCTGGACGAAGAGGCCGCCGACATGCTGCGCTTTCAGCAGGCCTACCAGGCCACCGCCCAGCTCATCGGTATTGCCCAGTCGATGTTTGACACCCTGCTCAACGCCGTAAGGAGATAGTCATGCGTATTTCCACCCGTTCCTTCCAGGCCATGGGGGTTAACTCCATGCTTGACCAGCAGGTCAAGTTGAGCAAGACACAGAATCAGCTCTCCACGGGCAAGCGAATCCTTGTCCCCTCCGACGATCCGGTGGCCACCAGCCAGCTGATGCAGCTGCGGCAGACAGAGAACACCGTCAAACAGTACCAGGCCAACGCCGACGCCGCGACCAATCGCCTCTCCACCGAAGAGGGGGTGCTCAACGGCGTCACCAACCTGCTCCAGCGCGTGCGCGAACTGGCCATTCAGGGCAACAATGCCACCCAGACCAACGAAACCCGCGGCTTCATCGCCGCCGAGGCGCGCGAGCGCCTGGATGAGTTGCTGGGGCTGGCCAACACCAAGGATGGCAACGGTGAATACCTGTTTGCCGGCAGCCAGGGCTTCACCGAGCCCTTTGTGCCCAATGCCACTGGCGGTTTTGACTACATGGGTGACGACACCGCCCGCATGATCCAGATCGGCGCCGGTCGTCAGGTACCCGATGGACACCCCGGTTCCGAGGTCTTTTATAACGTCCGCAACGGCAACGGCACCTTTGTGACCGAGGTGAGTGGCGCCAATACCGGCACCGGCATTATCGACGGCGGCAGCGTGCAGGGCACCTTCACCCCAGCCCTGACCGCAGGGGTCAACGGCTATACCCTGCGCTTCATCCAGGCGGCGCCGACCGATCCCATCACCTATGAGGTCTTTGAGTCCGGTGACCCGCAGCCATCGCCGCACCCGACGCCGGTCGCCACGGGAACCTATGTTGCAGGCGAACCCATCGCCTTCCAGGGTGCACTGGTCACCCTCACCGGCACCCCCGCCGATGGCGACACCTTCTCCGTTCGTTCCAGCGAATATCAGGATGTCTTCCAGACCCTGCAGAACTTCATCACCGCACTGGAGACCCCGGTAACGGGCTCGGCCCAACAGGCCCAGCTCCACAACGAAATCGGCCGTTTTCTGGGTGACGTCGATCAAGCCATGAACAGCATCCTCGGTGTGCGCGCCAGCGGCGGCGCCCGCCTCAATGCCATCGACGGTCAGCGTTACATTAACGACGACCAACTGCTGCAGACCACCCAGGTCATCTCCTCCATCGAAGACCTCGACTACGCCGAGGCCACCAGTCGCCTCAATATGGAGATGGCAGGCCTCGAAGCCGCGCAGCAGACCTACATCAAAGTGCAAGGGCTCTCGCTGTTTAACTACCTCTAATACCGTAGGGTGTGCCGAGGAACGAGGCGCACCTGTCATGCCACCACAAAACCGGTGCGCCTGACGGCGGCACCCTACAAACCCCTACCGTAGGGTGTGCCGAGGAACGAGGCGCACCGAACAAAACCGGTGCGCCTGACGGCG
>JAPHSX010000050.1 GCA_026196575.1 Gammaproteobacteria bacterium
CGCTATTGATGCGTTATGTGCTGCCCGGGCTGCTGCATCGCATCGCACAGTCACTGGAGTTGCTGGTGCTCTTCGCCATCGCCTGGGCGATGCTCGGTGCCGCGGCGGGGGATGCACTCGGCTTCAGCAAGGAGGTGGGGGCCTTCCTTGCCGGGGTCTCCATTGCCTCCACCCACTACCGGGAGCAGATCGCGGCGAGGTTGATGACACTGCGCGACTTTCTCCTGCTCTTTTTCTTCATCGAACTGGGTGCCGGCCTCAATCTGGGCTCCCTCGGCGACCAGACCATTGCCGCCATCGTCTTTTCCCTCTTCGTGCTCATCGGCAATCCGCTCATCGTCATGGCCATCATGGGCTATATGGGTTATCGCAAGCGCACCGGTTTTCTTGCCGGCCTCACCGTCGCCCAGATCAGCGAGTTCTCGCTCATCCTGGCCGCGCTGGGCCTCAGCCTCGGCCATCTGGATCAGGGCACAGTGGGACTCATCACCCTGGTCGGGCTCATCACCATCAGTGCCTCTACCTACATGATCCTCTATTCACACCCCCTGTATGAGTGGCTGGCCCCCTACCTTGCCCCCTTCGAACGCCAGATCCCGCACCGGGAGCTGGACACTCACCTTACCGACGCGGTGAATATCGATATCCTGCTCATCGGCCTGGGGCGCTTCGGCGCTGCCCTGGCAGATCAGCTGCACCGCCGGGGCTGCCACCTGGTGGCGTTCGACTTCGACCCGGAGCTGGTTCGACGCCACCGGCACGACGTATTTACCGCACACTATGGCGATGCCGAGGATCCGGAGTTCATCGCATCGCTGCCATTGGCCCAGGTGAGTTGGGTGGTCAGCACCGTGCGCGACCCCGGTATCAACCGGATGCTGCTTCATGGTCTGCGCCAGCAGGGGTTCAGCGGGAGGATTGCCTTTTCTGCCGAGACCCAGCAGGATGCGCAACGCTTCAAAGAGGAGGGTGTCGATATAATATTTATTCCCTACCATGACGCGGCGAACGAGGCAGTCGATCGCCTGCTGTCCGATACAGGCGTCGGACTCACGCAAAGGCCCGGAGGGCAAACCCCATGAATCGCATCCAGAGCATCCTCTACGTTGCCGAACCCGCTGTCGATCAGTCGGCCGCCATGGCACGTGCCGTCTCGCTTGCCTGCAACAACCAGGCATCCCTGACCGTCGTCGACGTAATCCCGACCTTTACCGCAGGGATCGGCATGCCCCCCGGGGGGCCCATCACCACGGCACTTCAGCAGGCCATCATGGCAGAACACCAGGCCGCCCTCGAACGCCTGGTCGAGCCCTTCCGTGGCACCATGGCGATCACCCTACGCGTGCTCAAGGGGAGAACATTTCTCGAAGCAATCCGCGAGGTGTTGCGCCATGGTCACGATCTGCTGATTAAGCCCGCCGAGAACCCCGACCTGGTCGAGAGGCTATTCGGCAGCGACGACATGCACCTGTTGCGCAAGTGTCCCTGTCCTGTATGGCTGATGAAACCCGGGGAGAGGGACAACTACCGCCACATCGTTGCTGCCATCGACTTCGACCCCTGGCAGGAGCAGAGCATTGAGCAACCGCTCAATAGGCAACTGCTCGAACTGGCCACCTCCATCGCCCTCTCAGACTTCGCCAGCCTGCACCTCGTGCATGCCTGGGATGCCCTGGCCGAGGAGTTGGTTCACACCTGGAGCGCCATGCCGATCGCCGACGCCGCCGCCCACGTCGAGGATGAGCGCATGCGCCACCGTGCCGGACTGGAACGGCTGGCGCGGCGAATAGACAAAGCGGCTGGGGCCTATCTCTCGCCGACTCTCCACCTCCCGCGGGGCCCTGCACGACGGGTCATCCCCGAGGTCGTCAGGGCGGTCGAGGCCGACCTGGTGATCATGGGCACCGTGGCTCGCACCGGGATCCCCGGGCTCTTCATCGGCAACACCGCCGAGGCCATCCTCGATCAGCTCACCTGCTCGGTGCTGGCAATCAAGCCGCCGGGATTCGTGACACCCGTCACCACCGACTAGCGCAACCCGGCGGCACCCTGGCAGATGGATGCGGAGCGGCGCCAGCAGCCTGTCGGACTTGGGACTGATCTACTGCGCTGGTGGGCAAGTAAGGGACAAAAAAAGCGCGGTGAAGACACCGCGCACAAGAGGGATATCGCAATAACCAAGGAGGGTAAATCCATTGGTCCCCTTTACCAGTGTGGCCATTATTCCGCAACTACCCTCCCGGCTATATCCGAATCTCTCCCAGGATTGTGTCGGTATCACTCCTACAGCGGGCTGAAACGCAAACGGGCCGCCCGTGGGCGACCCGTTTTTGCCGGAGTAAAACACCCTCAGTTGTGCATCAGGTTGAGCTGTTTGGCGATAATGTCATGGTTGAGCCACAACACCGGGCCGTGCGGAGTGGACATCTCGCGGAACATCAGGGGGCCGGTTCCCTCCAGCACCAGGGCGCTGAGGTGGTCGGTGATCAGCGCCTTGCGATCCCTGTGCAGCGAGGTGATCTCCTCGGAGGTGCCGACCATCACCTCGGCCAGCTCCTCGGTGTTGTCCAGCGGCCACGCCTCGTAGTTACGGAACCGGGTAATGGTGCCGTTGGCGTTGTACTCCTCGATCTTCTGCAGCAGATCCTCCAGCGAGGTCCCCTCCTGCAACAGTGCGCTGCAAAGCTGCCACTGGGCATTGGCCCAGCGGCCATCCCCCTCCTTCTGCAGCGCCTTGAGCAGCGGGAAGAGCGAGAGCTCGACGCCGACGAAGATGTCGGAGGAGTTGGTACGGATCTCCGGGCAGTTGAAGACGGTCGCCTTCACCCCCTGCTGCCACGCCTGCTCGGCGACGCGCTCCAGGCGCATCTTGGCGTAACCCTGGGTGTAGTTGGTGTAGGTCTGCCACTGGTACTCGCCGTTAATCAGAATCTCGGTACCGTGGTAGCCGTAGGCGCTGTAGCGCACCGCGCCGCCGCTGCGCTCCAGCCGCTGACGCAGGGCGGCGGTTCCCTCGATGAGGTACTGGAAGGTGTTGGCGGTAACCTCGTCGAAGTTCATCAGGATGAGCTTGCCGAGGTCGCTGTCGAGCAGCGCCCGCGAGGACATGAAGCGGGCGCCACGCCCCTTGTAGATACGGTTGGCGATGGCCAGAAAGACCTTCACCTTGGGGATGCCGCCGGCCATGGTGTGGGCAAAGTAGGCATTGGCGCCATCGGGGATGAGCCCCTCCAGCTCGGCCACCACCTGGGCCAGCGAATCCTGGAAGCGCTTCACCCCGACCTCGCGACAACGCTCGATCTGCGCCCAGTCGAGCTTCTCCTCCTGCCAGTTCTTGATGGTCAGCGGGGCAAGCAGGTCGGTGGGGGTGGGTTCACCCGCCGGGGCGTCGAGGTCGAAGCCGGCCATCAGCGGCACATTGATGATGCGCCCGCCCAGATTGGCCTCGGCGGCGGCGTGCTCCTCGGCGGTGAGGGGGCGTAACCGGTTCTCCTCGTCACGCCGCCCGACGGTGATACCGACGATGGTCATGCCGGCGGCGCGGGCCTCGTCAATCAGGCCATTGACATAACCTCGCCCAAACAACTCGCCAAAGAGGACGAAGAGATCCCCCTCTACGAAGAGTTGCTGTTGCGGTATTTCACGAAGCGGCGTCAATTTGGTCATAGGGCACTCTTGCTCTTGATTCTGATATCCCCACCCGGGGCGTCCCCCGAGGGTCGGTGGGGTCGCTGCCGTGCGGTTTAAAGACCGGCAGTATACCGCAACTCCCCTTTGCTTTTCATCGCTTTATCCGGTCACTCAGGGCGAAATTACACTACTTTCATATGGAAATTATGCAGTGTAAGTAATTGATAGCAGGTCGCGTAAATACCTCCCTGTAGGCTCGACTGCCGCATCCCTGCGGCAGACGACCTGCCATCAATCACTTACACCACTTCCAAAGTTGAGTATGTGCTCACCCTGTCACCCGTTTGTACCTGACGGCATAGTACATCACCGGGATCACAACCAGGGTGAGGATGGTGGAGACCAGGATGCCGAAGATGAGCGAAACCGCCAGACCGCTGAAGATCGGGTCGTCGATAATGAAGAAGGCCCCCATCATCGCCGCCAGTCCGGTCAGCACGATGGGCTTGGCGCGCACCGCGCTGGAGTTGATCACCGCCCGCTCGAAGGGGGTCCCCTCCGCCACCTGCTGGTTGATGAAATCGACCAGCAGGATGGAGTTGCGCACGATGATCCCGGCCAGGGCGATCATGCCGATCATCGAGGTGGCGGTGAACTGCGCGTCGATGCCAAGGGCAGTGAGCAGGGCGTGGCCCGGCATCACCCCGATCACCGTCAGCGGGATCGGCGCCATGATGACGACGGGAATGAGGTAGCTGCGAAATTGCGCCACCACCAGCAGATAGATGAGGATCAGCCCCACCCCGTAGGCGATCCCCATGTCACGGAAGGTCTCGTAGGTCACCTGCCACTCACCGTCCCACTTCACGCTGTAGTCGTAGGGGTTATACGGCGGATTGATGAAGCTCTGATCCAGCAGCCCACCATTCTCCAGCGGCGTGTGGGCCAGCTGACCGACCATGTCGAACATGGCGTAGAGCGGACTGTCGAGCTCCCCCGCCATGTCGCCGGTGACAAACACCACGCGCTGCAGATCCTTGTGGTAGATGGCATTCTCCCGCGCAGTTTCGACCACCGAGGCGATCTCCGAGAGCGGCACCAGCTCGCCGCTGCTGCTACTGCGCAGGCGCAGATTGAGGATGGTATTGATATCGGCCTTGTCAGCCACCGCATACTCCATGCGGATCGGCACCGGGTACTTGGCGTTGGCATCGTGCAGGAAGCTCACATCCTCGCCAGAGAGGGCGGTATGCACCGCCGCCACCACCTTCTGCTGCGGCACCCCGAGCAGCGCCGCCTTCTGCTGATCCACCCTGAGCACCAGTTTGGCGGCAGGGGACTCCACGCTGTCATCGACGTCAATCACATCGGCGGTCGACTCGAACACCGTGCGCACCGCCCTGGCGATACCAATCTGCCCCTGGTAGTCGATGCCGTAGATCTCGGCCACCAGCGGCGACTGCACCGGCGGGCCGGGGGGTACCTCGACCACCTTGACGTTGGCATGGTAACGCCGGCCGATCGCCTGCAGCGGGCCGCGCACTGCCAGGGCGATCTCATGACTCTTGCGATCCCGCTGGCTCTTGTGGGTAAGATTGACCTGCAGATCCCCCAGCTCGGCCCCCTCACGCAGGTAGTACTGGCGCACCAGACCGTTGAAATTGATGGGCGAGGCACTGCCGGCGTAGGCCTGGTAGTCGGTCACCTCGGGCACCGTGGCCAGATAG
>JAPHSX010000016.1 GCA_026196575.1 Gammaproteobacteria bacterium
AGATAGTCGTCATTGCGTGACAGTTCGTATTTATACTCATCGAGCGGCGTCTCAAAATTGAGGTCGTAGCTGAAGGTGCGCTCCTTGAGTGAGCTGTTCTTCGCCTTGATCACGATATTCAGCGCCATGCCGAGAAACTCGTTGGCCTTGGCGTAATCCCTGGTGGCGGCGTAGCGGGCCGCCTTTTCAATCTCCAGGATGGCACTGTCCATCTCCGCCTGCGTCTGCGCATCGAACTCGCTGCTCTGGTGCTCCCAGTTGCGGTAGGTATCGATCTGCGCCAACAGCTCATCATAACGGCGCCGCTGCACCGCCTCCTCATCCACCTTGTTGGGTACCCGCATCGCGGCGACGGTGACCAGCTTAATCGCCTCGTTGGCCAGCTGTTCGGCCCGTGCAAAGTCGCCATCGCTTTGCGCCTGACGCGCCGCCTGGTACTTGTCGCGCGCCTCCTGCAGCTTGGCCTTCGCCTCCTCACTGTCACTCTGCTCGATGCGCTCCGCGCTTTTGGAGCGCAGGATCACTCCCTCGGCATAGTCGAGCTTCATCGGCAGCTGTAGCGGCTCCGCCGCACTCAGCGCCGTGCCGTAACACACCAGCAACAGTAACAGGGCGCGTAGCTTCATGGCTGCGCCGCCGCACTGCTGCGTTGCAGGTTGGTATTCTCCTTGTCTTGTGAGTGGCAGAGCCTGCAGGTTGAGGTGGTGACCGGGAAGGCGACCTTGCCATGACAGACGCCACACTTCTCCCCGAGCATAATTGCCGCCATGTTGATCTGATTGGCCCCCTTTTGCGGGATGAAGATATCCGGGTGGCAGTTCGAACAGTCCAACCATTCAGTATGCTGCTTGTGGGGATAGACCACATTGGGCATCGATCCCTTGACCTCACGCACGATATTCAGGTCAAAGACGATGGGCATCATGGTGTCATCGATGCGATCCCAGCGCGGACCGATCTTGCCGTTCTCCAGTGAAGAGACCCAGTTGACGTTGTTGCCGTGTTTGCTCTGATCCAGGGAGTCGAAGGCCACCTTTGGGGGCTGCAGCAGCTCGGTGCCCGGATTGGCGGCATCGTGAATGCCATCCTCCATCGGCGGGGGATTCACCTTCGCCTTCGGCTGCATCAACCGGTTGAAGGTATTGACGCTGGAGACGGCCGGGGCCTCCTGTGCGCCGACGTTGCCGCACAGCAGCAGGGCGGCACAGACAAGGCTCATTGGTATGGTAAATTTCATCTCGCGCACCCCTCTACTTTGCTTTCTTGCCAAGCATCGACTTGACGGTATTGCCATGCACCTGAGTGGCCGTGCCAGGTGTCCCGGAGTGGCAGACATCGCAGTTTTCAATCGACCACGCCACCTCGCCGTTGTGGCAGGCGCCGCAGAACTGCCCCTCGATGATCTGCGCCATCGTCACCTCATTGCCACCGGCCTTGAACTTGAAGCCAAGGTCGGCGTGGCACACCTTGCAGCGAAAACGGATGCGGTGGAACCAGTGCGGAAAGACCACCGGACGCATGCCAGCGGCATCGGCAAAGTTGTTCATCACCACATCACCGTATTCGGCGCGGGCATCGTTTGCGGTGAACGGCAACGCCAACAGTATGGCTACCGCCAGCAGCAGGCCGCGTAGGCTCTTCTCTTTCATGCAGGACTCCCCTCTATTTTGTGTATGGTAGTTATCTCTAATAATTTCATTGTCCGGTAACTTCTCCCCTCGCCACCTCGTAGGAGCGGCTCTGCCGCGATAGCACGTCAATAATGCCACCACCCATCGCTGTGGGAGCGGCATCTTGCCGCGAAGTGATGCAAAAAATCGCGGCTGGAAGCCGCTCCCACAACTCTTTTCTTCCTTAACTGACTGGCATTACGCCATAGGCGCTCTTCCGGTTTTCATGCACCCTCCGACAAGATACACAAATTAAAATACCCGTTTTACCTTAAACCGTAAAACCGTGGTCTGCGACCCCAGGCGATCATGCACCGTCAGGCTGAGGCTGGAGCGCATCATGCCGATCTCGTGGGTGAGGCGGTTGTCCCAAAAAAGCTCCTGGGTCTCCTCCCCGACGGCCGGCTGGTTGTCGGTGAGGCGCAGGTCGGAGAGAAAGTTGACCCGCGCCAGGGTAAAGGGGCGGGCAAAACGGTAGCTGGCGCTGGCGCTGGCGCTCTGGCCAATGCCGTAGTCGGGCGTCCCTTCCAGCACGTTGTGCGACGCCTGCCAGCTGAGGTTGCCATTGAGGCTACTGCGGCTGCTCAGGTTCTGGCTACGTGAGAGCTGGGCGTTGGCCATCTGCGAGTAACTCTCATCGCCGATAATGCCGCGTGAGTCGGAGAGGGTGAGCTGTGCCATCGTATTGCCGCCGCCACCGCTGGCGCTCCAGCCAAGGCCGAGGCCGTGCGCCAGGCGGCGGGTGTTGCTCGCCTCATCGGGGGTGGTGGTGCCGGAACTCTCGGTGTAACTCTCCTGCACGCTCTGGTTGAGCGAGAGGCGCAGATTCGAGCGCCGCCCCAGGCGCCAGCTACGGTTGGCGCCGTGGCCCAGCGAAAGGTTTAGTGATTGGGCGCTGCTCTCGTCACTCCCCTGATTGCTGCCGCCAAGGCTGCCGTTCCAGCCGTAGTCGAAACCGCTGAGAGTGTAGCGCTCGCTGGCGTAGTTCAGCGAGGCACTCTCGCCGTGTGAATGGCTGTCGCTCCCGTCGCCATTCGACTCGCTGTATTGCCCGTTGACACTCCCCAAGAGGCGGTCGGTGAACTGGTAACTGGCGCCGAGACTGGAGTTGAAGCCACCGTTCTCGATGGCAGTGCTGCTGCCATCATCCAGCAGGTACTCCATCTGGTGCACCCGCAGGGCGCCGTGCAGGCGCAGCGGCCGGGTGGCGCTGCGCCAGTTGAGGCTGGTGGAGACCTGGTCGATGGTGGTGTTCACCTCCTGGGTAAAGCCGCTGCTACCATAGCGGTTATCGCTCTGCACATGGCTCGCCTGGCTGTCGAGGGTGGTGGTGGTACTCGGGTAGTAGTTGTGGTTGACGGTGAAGGTCTGATTATCACTCTCGTTGCTGTTCTGGTTGTTTGACTGGGTGCTGAAATAGGCATTGGCGGCAAGATTCTGCTTGGGCAGGCGCAGTGAATAGTCAAAGCCATACCCCTCGTTCAGAGAGCGCTCGCCGCTGTCGCTCTTCGCCTCGTCATTGTTGTAGCGCAGATTAAAGCGGTAACGCTCGCCATAATAGCCCTGACCCAGCCGCAGCTGGTTGCGGCTGAAATGGCGCGCCGTCGACTGCGCCAGTAGCGGGTTGTCGTTGACTCCGCTGCTATCGACATGGCTGTCGCTGACGCTGTAATGCGCCGTAAAAGGGAAACGACTCATCGGCAGCACACTGAGGTCGACCTCACCGGTAACATAATTGCTGTCAGTCTCACCGCCGCCGCTGGCACGGCTCTGGTCATGGCTGAGGGCGAGTGTCCCCCCCAAGGTGGCGAACCACGGCTGCCACAGGTAGGCATTGCCATTGATGCGCCCGGTAAGCAGGTTGCTGCTGGAAGAGTTGTCCTGGTCATCGCGTGTCTCGGTATAGCTGTAGCCCAGATCCCCCGATACCCCCCTAGGCACGATAAAGGCCGCCTGCGCGGCCGTGGCCCCGGCCAGAACCACCGTCAGGGTAAGCCGCATCATCGCCGCGCCGCGCCCCATGGTATCGGTGACCTCCCCGCTACTTCTCGGCCCCATCCTGCCGGGGTGGTGGCGTGCCTTCCGCCGGCGTAAAGAGGGTCTTGAGTGTCTGCTGATCGATGGCAACTGGTGTCTGCTGGCGCAGCGCGGTGGCCAGTGTGCGCCATGCGCCATCCCCATTGTCGCGCGCCAGCAGCTCGCCGGCGCGATCTTTTACCCGTTCAAACGGGTTGAGTCTCTCTGCAATGCGATCATCGAGACGGAAAATCGCCACCCCCTGCAGCAGGCGTAACGGCTCGGCGATCTCGCCCGGCTTGAGTCCATCGATGGCCTGCTGCGCCTCGGGGGCGAGCATCCCCTGATGGAGATAACCGAGATCGCCCCCATTTTCAGCGGAGGCGTCGCCGGAGTGCAGGGCGGCGAGGGTGGCAAAATCGTCACCCTGGCGCAGCTTCTCGACAAGCCCCCTCCCCTCCTCCATCGCCCCCTGCCAAAGGGCGGTGGGCGAGGAGGGATCGACTTTGAGCAGGATGAGCGAGACGCGCACCTTCTGCGGGGTGGTGAACTTGTCGGGGTGCTGCCGGTAGTAGTCGCGCACCTGCGGCTCGGTAGGTGGCGGCAGCTGGCGCACCTCTGCCTCCAGTGCCTTGAGCAAACCCTGCTCCTCCAGCTGGGCACGCAGCTGCGGCAGCCGCGCGGCACGCTCCTGTTGCCAGCGCTCGCTCTGCGCATACTGCTCCTCATAACCGGCCAGTTGCGCCTCGATTGCCTTATGATCCGGTTGCAGCTGCCGTTTTTTTGCCTCCTGCAGCAGCAGGGCGCGGTCGATCATCCCCTGCAGCACCTCGTCGCCGAACTGCTCCAGCTCCCCCTCGGGGATCTTTCCGTGATAGAAGCGCTGGCGCATCCCCTGACGCACCTGTTGCACGAAGGCGCCGGCGGTAATGGTCTGCGTGCCGACGGTGGCGACGGGGTGGCTGGCATCTATCTCTGCCGCCGTAGCGCCCATGGCGGTGAAGAGCAGCAGTGCTGCCCCCAGAATCAGGGAAAATGGGTCTTTGGAATGCATGGTGTTATCCGTTCGAGGCGGCGTGCAGGGCCGCTAAAACGCCATCCCCTCCGGCGGGGAGGGGAATGACAACGGTCTTGGCTCCGGCCTTGGCCGGTTATGGTTGTTATTTAACGTGACAGGTGACGCAAACCGCGCTTTGGGTGTTGGCGATGCGCAGGAAGGTGGTGGTCTCACCCTTGTGCGGATCATGGCAGCTGGCACACTCGACCTGTGGATTGGTCTTGCCGGTGACGGTATAGAGACGGATCTCGCTGGAGTCGATCCTGCCATTGGCCGTAGTATCGTTATCAAACCAGACGACACTCTGACCGCCAAGAGTCGCACGCGTTACCGTATAAGTCGTAGCATTGACGGTTACCTGTTCGCCAATGTCGCGGAAATCGGTATCTGTGGTTGCATCGGCACCCGCCGCGGCAGTCAGGCCGCCACCGCCATAGGGAATGGCAATGGGGTGGTCGTCACCAAGGTTGGCGGTCAGATTGGTGACCACCCCGGCATCGAGAATACCGTCAGCATCGACCGTAGAGTTGACCGTCCAGGTATAGCCCAGGCCATTGGCACCACCACCGGCGGTGAGGCCGCCCGAACCGGAGGCGTTGACGATGTTGTCCATCGCCTGGGTACCATCGTGACAGGAGAGGCACGCCACCGAGGTGCTGCCCGTCATATCGACGGCGCCATCCATGGTGGTGCTGGAGTAGGAGGTGTAGGCAGTCGCAGGAATAGCCTTGTTCCAGAGCGGCACGGTGGCGCTGGCGGCGGCGTGCGGGGTGTGGCAGAAGACGCAGGTCTCGTCCGTATCCGCAGCACTGACCTTATTCACGGTAGTGGTACTGGCTGAACTCAGATCGTGCTTGGAGTTGACGATGGCCGCCGAGGCGATACCGCTCAATCCCAGCAACCCCGCCCCCAGCACTGCCAGCAGATAGTTATGTTTGTTTCGTTTCATGGTGTGACTCCTCCATTGCCCCAGGCCGAGGCTGTTTTGTGATGACGGCGACCGGCCCTCCTTGTGGTTCCGGTTGCGCTAGTTGCTCTAGTGGCTCTTCTAAAACCCAGCGATCTGCTATGAAATAACCCGCCGCTGTCTGTGGTTTTCCGCGATTAAACAGGTTCTAAAAGACCTTGTCAACAGCGCGGTAATAAATAAGCATTTGAAAATAAAGCAAAATAATAAAATTCTAATATGCTGATTGGCCAGCCGCCAAACACTTTAACCGTAAGGGGCGCGCCAGCCGTGGGGGCGCTCATGGCGCGATGGGTGGGTGGCACTATTGACCCTCTTATCGCGGCGGAGCCGCTCCTACAAACCCTGCGGGGCTGCTCCTACGCACTATCGCGGCTGAAGCCGCTCCTACGCGATGCCGCCCGCGCCTGACCAACCATGGCCGATCCCTTGCCACTCGTAGGAGCGCCTATGGCGCGATGGGTGGGTGGCACTATTGACCCTCTTATCGCGGCAGAGCCGCTCCTACAAACCCTGCGGAGCCGCTCCGCAACGCCGTCAGCCGTGGGGCGCCTGCGGCCCTTTTCACTAATGACGCCGATTGGTTTATGCTCCCCGTCCATGTCCACAACCGTTGAAGCCGCCGCTATGGCAGATCGCAAACCGCTCGTCCTGGTGGACGGCTCCTCCTACCTCTACCGCGCCTTTCATGCCATGCCGTCCCTCACCAACTCGCGCGGCGAGCCCACCGGCGCCGCCTACGGGGTGATCAATATGCTGCGCCGCCTGCTCAAGGAGTACGACCCCGAGCAGGTGGCGGTGGTCTTCGACGCCAAGGGCAAGACCTTTCGCGATGCGATCTATCCCGAGTACAAGGCGCACCGCCCGCCGATGCCGGCGGAGCTGCGCGGGCAGATCGCGCCCATTCACGCGATGGTGGAGGCGCTGGGGCTGCCGCTGCTGATGGTGGAGGGGGTGGAGGCGGATGATGTGATCGGCACCCTGGCGCAGCAGGCGGCGGCGCAGGGGATGGCGGTACTCATCTCCACCGGTGACAAGGATATGGCGCAGCTGGTGGATGAGAGCATCACCCTGGTCAACACCATGACCGAGACGGTGCTGGACGAGGCGGGGGTGGCGGCGAAGTTCGGGGTGACGCCGGGGCAGATCATCGACTACCTGGCGCTCATCGGCGACAGCTCCGATAACGTACCCGGGGTGCCCAAAGTGGGGCCGAAGACCGCGGCGAAGTGGCTGCAGGAGTACGGCTCGCTCGACGCCATCATCGCCCAGGCCGAGACCATCAAGGGCAAGGTGGGGGAGTATCTGCGCGAGAGCATCGCCTCGGGGCAGCTGGCCCTGGCCCGTGAGCTGGTGACCATCAAGTGCGATGTGGCACTGGCGCAGGGGCCGGCGGAGCTGCAACGTCGCCCCGCCGATACGCAGGCGCTGAAAAAATACTGCAGCGAGCTGGAGTTCAAGGGGTGGCTGGCGGAGCTGTTGGAGAGTGGGGAGACGAAGGCGGCCGCCGTTACGCCGGGCGATCACGCCACGGCCTCTGCATCGGTGGCGGCGGCTGACTATGAGACGGTGCTGGAGTGGACACAATTCGAACACTGGCTGGGGCAGCTGCAGCAGGCCCCCCTCTTCGCCTTCGACACCGAGACCACCAGCCTCGACTACATGGATGCGGCGATCGTCGGCCTCAGTTTTGCGGTGGAGGCGGGCAGGGCGGCCTATCTGCCGCTGGGCCACAACTACCCCGGCGCCCCGGCCCAGCTGCCGCGCGCCGAGGTGCTGGCGCGCCTCAAGCCGCTGCTGGAGAGTGCGGCGCACCACAAGGTGGGGCAGAACCTCAAGTACGACATGAGCGTGCTGGCCAACTACGACATCACCCTGCGCGGCATCGCCCACGACACCATGCTGCAGTCCTATGTGCTCGACTCCACCGCCACCCGCCACGACATGGATTCGCTGGCGCTCAAGTATCTGGGCCACAAGTGCATCAGCTATGAGGAGGTGGCGGGCAAGGGGGCCAAGCAGATCGGTTTTAACGAGGTGGCGCTGGAGCAGGCGGCCCCCTACGCCGCCGAGGATGCCGATATCACCCTGCGGTTGCACCAGACGCTGTGGCCACGGCTGGCGGCGGAGTCGGCGCTGGCCGCGGTATATAATGAGGTTGAGGTGCCACTGCTCTCGGTGCTCTCGCGCATCGAGCGCAACGGCGTGCTGGTCGATAGCGCCATGCTGCAGCAACAGAGCGGTGAGCTGGCGGCAAAGATGCAGCAGATCGAGGCGGCGGCGGTGGCCGAGGCCGGTGAGCCCTTCAATATCGCCTCGCCCAAGCAGATCCAGGCGATCCTCTTCGACAAGATGGGGCTGCCGGTGGTAAAGAAGACCCCCAAGGGGCAGCCCTCCACCGCCGAGGAGGTGCTGGCCGAGCTGGCCCAGGACTACCCGCTGCCGCGCCTCATCCTCGACCACCGCTCCCTCTCCAAGCTCAAATCGACCTATACCGACAAGCTGCCCCTGATGGTGTCGCCGCACACCGGGCGGGTGCACACCTCCTACCACCAGGCGGTGGCGGCGACCGGGCGCCTCTCCTCCTCCGACCCCAACCTGCAGAACATCCCGGTGCGCAGCGAGGAGGGGCGACGCATCCGCCAGGCCTTTATCGCCCCGCCGGGACACCGCATCCTCGCCGCCGACTACTCGCAAATCGAGCTGCGCATCATGGCCCACCTCTCCGGCGACGCCGGGCTGCTCAAGGCCTTTGCCGCCGGTGAGGATGTGCACCGCGCTACCGCCGCCGAGGTGTTCGGCACCCCGCTGGCCGAGGTGAGCGGCGAGCAGCGACGCAGCGCCAAGGCGATCAACTTCGGCCTCATCTACGGCATGTCCGCCTTCGGCCTGGCCCGCCAGCTCGACATCGATCGCGCCGCCGCCCAGGAGTATGTGAACCTCTACTTCGAGCGTTACCCCGGGGTGAAGGCCTACATGGACGCCACCCGCGAGCAGGCACGCGAACAGGGTTACGTGGAGACCGTCTTCGGGCGGCGCCTCTACATCCCCGACATCAAATCAAGCAACGGCCAGCGGCGCCAGTACGCCGAGCGCACCGCCATCAACGCCCCGATGCAAGGCACCGCCGCCGACATCATCAAACGGGCGATGCTCACGGTGGACAGCTGGCTACAGGGCGAGGAGGGGGTGCGCATGGTGATGCAGGTACACGATGAACTGGTGTTCGAGGTAGCGGAGGCCAGGGTGGCGGAGGCGCAGGAAAAGATTATCGAGCTGATGTCGGCCGCCGCCGAGCTGCGGGTGGAGCTGCTGGTGGAGGCGGGGGTGGGGGCCAACTGGGACGAGGCCCATTGAGGGAGGCGTGGCTTGCCGTGCCGGCGGCATCACGGTTACCCCCGCATCGCGCCAGAGGCGCTCCTACGATCCCGGTGGCGTCGGTGCGTTTCGCCGCAATCCCGTTGCCGTGGTGTGTCGCGGCCTCGATCCCGTAGGAGCGGCTCCGCCGCGATAGGGGCTGCCCCGCCACCAAACCGCATACCGAAACAGGGGTGGCTTGCCGCGACATCCGCATCACACCCACCCGCCGCATCGCGCCAGAGGTGCTCCTACAAAACTGCGACACACGGGAGAGTGACGATCACGAACGATAAAACCCGAAAACTCAACACTGTTCCCACGGCAGCCCTTCAAAGCGCCAGCCACCGAGGCTGCTGCGGTGGTGTTGCTCATCCAGCTCACCCTCGAAACCGCTCACCACATTATAAATATCACGAAAACCGGCCTGCATGAGGGCGTATCCCGCCTCCAGCGAGCGTTTGCCGCTGCGGCAGATGAGAATGATCGGGGCACACCCCTCATCCTCGCCGCAGATGATCCCCCCCAGCAGCAGCTCACGCAGCTGACGCACAAAGTTAGGGTTCACGTCCCAGTCCGGTTCGTCGATCCAGGGGATATGCACCGCCCCCGTGGGGTGGCCGACAAAAAGAAACTCCATGTTGGAGCGCACATCCACCAGGATCGCCCGCGGATTCTCTTGCAACAGCGCCCACGCCTCGCGCGGTGTCAGCTGCTGCAACGCCTGTCCCGTCCCGCTCATTCGGCCACCTCCTCCACCTTCAGAATCACCCCGTCGACCCCTACCACCTGCACCTGGCTGCCGCTGGCGCAATCTGCGCCGTGGATCTTCCAGGTGGTGTCGTCGACGCGGATCTTGCCGTTGCCGTTGACGATCGGCTCGCTCAGGGTAAAGGTGCGCCCCACATACTGCGCACCGCGGCGGTTGAGGGTGGGCTGGTCGGTGACCACCGGATGGCGGCGAAAATAGGCGCGCCACACCACGATGGAGGCGACCGAGAGCACAGCAAAGATGAAGACCTGGTATTCCCAGCCCGTCGCCGGGGCGATCAGCACCAGCAGCCCTACCACCGCCGCGGAGATCCCCATCCACATAAAGAAGGTACCGGGGGCGAAGGCCTCCAGCACCAGCAGGGCTACGGCGAGGATCCACCAGTGCCAGTGGTCGATGTGTGCAAACAGTGCCGCCATCAGGATTTACCCGCCGCCCGTTCGCCCAGCGCACCCTTCGCCAGCTCGGCGATGCCGCCGATGGCGCCGATGACGCCGGAGGCATCCAGCGGCATGAAGACCAGCTTCTCGTTGGGGGCCGAGGCGATGTTCTGCAGCGCCTCCACGTACTTGGTGGCAACGAAGTAGTTGATGGCGTTGATATCGCCGCGCTCGATCGCCTGGGAGACCATCATCGTCGCCTTGGCTTCGGCCTCGGCCAGGCGCTCGCGTGCCTCGGCGTCGCGGAAGGCAGCCTCCTTGCGCCCCTCGGCCTCAAGGATCGCCCCCTGCTTCTCGCCTTCGGCCTTGAGGATCGCCGACTGGCGCTCCCCCTCCGCCTCAAGGATCGCCGCACGCTTCAGGCGCTCGGCCTTCATCTGCCGGGCCATCGCGTCGACCAGGTCGCGCGGCGGGGCAATGTCCTTGATCTCGATACGCGTTACCTTGATCCCCCACGGGGTGGTGGCGTCGTCCACCACCGTCAGCAGCTGGGCGTTAATCTTGTCGCGCTGGGAGAGGAGTTCATCCAGGTCCATCGAGCCCATCACGGTACGGATGTTGGTCATGGTGAGGTTGAGGGTGGCGTACTCCAGGTTGTGCACCTCGTAGGCGGCCTTGGCCGCATCCATGATCTGGAAGAAGACCACGCCATCGACGGTGACCATCGCGTTGTCGCGGGTGATCACCTCCTGCGAGGGGACATCGAGCACCTGCTCCATCATGTTGATCTTGCGTCCGATGCGGTCGAGGATCGGCACGATGAAGTTAAGGCCCGGCGGCAAGGTGTGGGTATAGCGGCCGAAACGCTCTACCGTATACTCCGTCCCCTGGGAGACCGATTTAACACCGAGGGTGACAAGCACCACCGCCAACACCAGCAGAAACAGTACAAACGAGGCAAAGCCTTCCATCCGATCACCCTCCGTGAAAAAACCATAGTATCTGCCATCATCACGCCGCCTGCCACCACGGCGCATTTCAGGGTAAAATTCCTCCCATGAGTGAATCGCCCCCCCTAATCAAGATCCCCAAGCCGTTGATGCGCCACGTCGGGCGCGCCATCGGCGACTTTCAGATGATCCGCGAGGGCGATCGCATCCTGCTTGGCCTCTCCGGTGGTAAGGACTCGCTTACCCTGCTGCATATACTGCGCCAGCTACAGCGCATTGCCCCGGTCGACTTTACCATCGGCGCCATCACCATCGATCCGATGATCCCCGGCTTTGACCCCTCGGTGCTCAAGCCCTATCTGGCGCAGATGGGGATCCCCTACATCTATGATGCGGAGCCGATCGCCGAGGAGGCAGAGAAGTTCATCGACGACCCCTCCTTCTCCTTCTGCGCCTTCTGCTCGCGCCTCAAGCGCGGCTCCATCTACACCCAGGCGCGGGAGCACGGCTACAACGTCATCGCCCTGGCGCAGCACCTCGATGACCTGGCCGAGAGCTTCCTGATGTCAGCCTTCCACCGCGGCCAGCTCAACACGATGAAGGCGCACTACGTCAACGATCAGGGCGATCTGCGCATCATCCGCCCGCTGGTCTATGCACGCGAGCGCCAGACCGCCGCCTTCGCCGAGAATGCCCAGCTACCGGTGGTGCCCGACAACTGCCCCGCCTGCTTCGCCAAGCCGACCGAGCGGGTTCACTTCAAGGCACTACTGGCCGCCGAGGAGCAGCGCTACCAGAACCTCTTCAGCAACCTGCTGCATACCCTCAAGCCGCTGATGGCCGAGGGGAGCGAGCGGGCCATGGTCATCGAGCGGGAGCTCTGATGGCCCCTCCCCTCGGCCTGCTGCTGCGCCTGCTGGGCGCCCTGCCGCTGCCGCTGCTGCATGGAGTCGGGGTCTTCTCCGGCCAGCTCTTCAGCCTCGTTCCCAACCGCCACCGCCGCGTCACCTGGCGCAATCTTCAGCTCTGTTTTCCTGACATGGGCGAGCGCCAGCGCGCCCGGCTACTGGTGCAGAGCCTGCAGGAGACCGGCAAGACCTTCATGGAGACCGCATTGATGTGGAACGGCTCGCGCCGGCGCCTGCTTGGGCTGGTGCGTGAGGTGGAGGGGGAGGCGTTGCTGTGTGATGCACTGGCGCGGGGCAAGGGGGTGATCCTGGCCGCCCCGCACCTGGGGAGCTGGGAGCTCATCGGTCACTACATCGCCGAGCGCGCCCCCATCACCTGTCTCTACAAGCCGCCGCGCAGCCCGGCGGTGGCGGCGGCGATGCGCGCGGGGCGTACCCATCTGGGGGTCAAACTCGCCGCCACCGACAGCGGCGGGGTGAAGAGCCTGCTCTCCATCCTGCGCGCGGGCGAGGTGGCCGGCATCCTCCCCGACCAGGACCCAAGCGATGGCGGCGGTGTATTCGCCCCCTTCTTCGGTATCGACGCCAACACCATGACCCTGCTGCCGCGCCTCGCCGCCAAGAGCGGGGCCACGGTATTGGTGAGCTACGCCGAGCGCCTTCCCTGGGGGCGCGGCTACCGGCTGCACTTCATCCCCTGCGATGCGGCGCTCAACGGGCGTGACCCGCTGCAAGCCGCCACCGCCCTCAACGCCGCGGTGGAGGCGGCCATCCGTCACTGCCCCGCCCAGTATCAGTGGAGCTACAAGCGCTTTCGCAGCCGCCCCCACGGCGAACCCGGGCTGTACTAACCATCGACGCGGCAATTACCCGGCGCGGAGCAAGTTGAGCGCCGGGGTGTTGTCGGCTACTGTTACTGTTCGTGTGGCAGTGACACTCGGAGTCGATGAAAGAGATAAAAGGACGAAAGTATCTGCTGCTTGTCAGCATCCATGGCCTGATTCGCGGCCATGATCTGGAGCTGGGTCGTGACGCGGATACCGGAGGGCAGACCAAGTATGTGATCGATCTGGCTCGCGCCCTGGCACAGCGTGACGAGTTTGAACGCGTGGATCTCGTTACCCGCCGCGTGGTCGACCCGGCAGTGAGCGATGATTACGCCCGTCCCATCGAGACCCTCTGCGCCAAGACACGCATTATCCGCATCAATGCCGGTCCCCAGCACTACCTGCCCAAGGAGCAGCTATGGGATCACCTCGACAGCTTCATGGACAACCTCCTCCACTGGCTCAACGAGCAGCCCCGCATGCCCGATCTGGTGCATAGCCACTATGCCGATGCCGGCTATGTCGGGGTGCGTCTGGCCAATCTGCTGGGGGTTCCGCTCATCCACACCGGCCACTCGTTGGGGCGCGACAAACGCCAGCGGCTGCTGGCCAAGGGGCTCTCCCGGGAGGAGATCGAGCAGACCTACAACATGGGGCGGCGTATCGATGCCGAGGAGGAGGTACTGGCCAATGCCGCGCTGGTAATTACCAGCACCCACAATGAGATCGAGAAACAGTACGGGCTCTATAACTACTACGATCCGGCGCGCATGGCCGTGCTCCCGCCCGGTACCGATCTGCAGCAGTTTCACCCCCCGGTGGCGGGGGAGAAGATCCCCTTCGCCCGGCAACTCGGCCGTTTTCTCACGGCACCAAAGAAGCCGCTGCTGCTTACCCTGTCGCGACCCGACGAGCGCAAGAACATCCTCACCCTAATCGAGGTCTTCGGCGAATCGGTCGCCCTGCAGAAGGCCGCCAATCTGTTGATCATCGCCGGCAATCGCGACGATATCCGTGATCTGGAACCGGGGGCACAGGCGGTGTTGACCAACATCCTGTTGCTCATCGACAGCTACGACCTCTACGGCAAGGTGGCGCTACCCAAGCAACACCGCGCCGACGAGGTGGCGGCCATCTACCGTCTGGCCGCCGCCTCGCGCGGGGTCTTCATCAATCCCGCGCTCACCGAACCCTTTGGCCTTACCCTCCTGGAGGCGGCGGCCAGTGGCCTGCCGGTGGTGGCGACCGAAAATGGCGGACCGGTCGACATCCTCGCCAATTGCCACAACGGGGTACTGGTCGACCCGCTGGATCACGAGGCCATTACCGCCGCCCTGCTCAGCCTGCTGGACGACCCCGGAGCGTGGCAGCTGGCCGCGCAGCAGGGTATCAAGGGGGTGCGGCAACACTACTCCTGGCAGGCACACGCCGAGAGTTACCTCGCCACGATTCAGGGGCTCTCCGGCAAATATCACCCCATCCCCACGGCACTACCGACGCCACACGCACCGCGGCGCTATCGCGATCGCGCCATCTTCACCGATCTGGACCTCAACCTGCTTGGCGATCCGCCGGCACTGCAACACTTTATCGAAGTGATACGCGAGAACCGCAAGTGCGTCACCTTCGGCATCGCCACCGGGCGGCGGATCGACACCGCCCTGGCGCTGATGAAGCGCCACCACATCACCACCCCGGATGTGCTGATCAGCAGCCTCGGCACCCGCATTCACTACGGCCAGGGGCTGACCGAGGATGACTTCTGGGCCGACCACATCGATCACCACTGGAACCCGCGGCGGGTACGCCGGGCGATGGCGAAACTGCCGGGGCTGCAACCCCAGCCGAAGACCGAGCAGAGCCCGTTCAAGGTCTCCTACTACTACGACCCCCAGCTGGCGCCGAGCCTGGAGGAGATCATCAAGTTGCTGCGACAGCAGGAGCTGACGGCCAATGTCTACTGCTCATTCGGCCAGTTTCTCGACATCGTGCCGTCGCGCGCCTCCAAGGGGCAGGCGTTGCGCTACGTCTCGCAGCGCTTCGATATCCCCCTCGAACAGATCCTGGTGGCCGGCGGCTCGGGGGCGGACGAGGATATGATGCGCGGCAACACCCTGGCGGTGGTGGTGGCCAACCGCCACCATGAGGAGCTCTCCCGGCTGATGGATCAGGAGCGCATCTACTTTGCCCATCAACCCCACGCCGCCGGTATTCTGGAGGCACTCGACCACTACGATTTCTTCAACGCCTGCAAGGTGCCCGGAGGGTGATGCCAGAACACCTGCTGCTCTGTACCGACCTGGACCGTACCCTGCTCCCCAACGGCCCGCAGCCCGAATCGCCGGCGGCGCGCCGCTACTTTGCGGCCCTGGTTGCCCATCCCGCGATAACCCTGGCCTACGTCAGCGGCCGCCATCGCGCCCTGGTGGAGCAGGCCATCGCCGACTACCAGTTGCCATTGCCCGACTTTGTGATAGGTGACGTCGGCACCACCATCTACCAGGTCGGGCCACGCCGGGCATGGCAACGGCTGCACGCCTGGGAGGAGGAGATCGCGCCGGACTGGGGCTGCCATACCCACGCCGAGCTGCAACAATGGCTGCAGGGGCTGCCCGGCCTGCAACTGCAGGAACAGGCGAAACAGAACCGCTACAAGCTCAGCTATTATCTGCCGCTGCAGGGTGAACGCACCGCCCTGCTGGCGGAGATCCGGCAGCGCCTCGATACCCACGGGGTAAAGGCCCGCCTCATCTGGAGCGTCGATGAGCCGCGCGGGCTCGGCCTGCTGGACGTGCTGCCGGCGCGGGCCTCGAAGTACCATGCCCTGGAGACGCTGATGAGGCTGCAGGGCTTCGACTGCGACCACACCATCTTCTGCGGCGACAGCGGCAACGACATCGAGGTACTGGCCAGCCCCATTCCCGCCGTGCTGGTGGCCAACGCCCAGCCCGAGGTACGCCAACTGGCGCTCAGGCTGGCGACCGAGGCGGGGCTGGGGGAACGGCTCTATATCGCCCACGGCGGTTTTATGGGGATGAACGGCTACTACAGCGCCGGCATGCTGGAGGGGATCGCCCACTACTACCCGCAACTACGGGAGTGGATGGGGGTTGCCCCCCGCACACCGGGGGAGGAGGGACGATGAGCGGCAGGCTCTGCATCTTCGGCGAGGTGCTGTTCGACCACTTCCCCGACGGCCGGCGCGTCCTCGGTGGCGCCCCCTTTAACGTCGCCTGGCATCTGCAGGCTTTCGGTCAGGCGCCGCGCCTGATCAGCCGCGTGGGTGCCGACCCGGAGGGGGAGGCGATTCGAGAGGCGATGCGCGAGTGGGGGATGGATCATCGCGACCTGCAGCGCGATGGGCAGCTGCCGACCGGTCGGGTCGCCGTGCGCTTTGTTGACGGCGAACCCGCCTACGAGATCGTCGCCCCCTGCGCCTATGACAGAATCGAGGCGCCGCACCAGGGCACCGCGGGGTGTCGCCTGCTCTATCACGGCAGCCTGGCGCTGCGGGACGAGGCCTCGCGGCATACCGCCAGCAGGATCATGGCCTGCCGCCCGGAGATGATCTTTCTCGATGTCAATTTGCGCCCCCCGTGGTGGCAGCGCGAGGCGGTGCTGGCGCTGGTGCAGCGTGCCGACTGGGTCAAGCTTAATGGCGAGGAGCTGCAGCAGCTCTATCCCGGCGGGGACGCCGCCGCCTTTCTCGCCGAGTACCGGCTGCGGGGGCTGCTACTGACCCACGGCGCGCAGGGTGCCGAACTGCTCAGCGCCGCGGGTGAACACCTCACCACCCGGCCACAAGGGCAGGCCGCAGTGGTGGATACGGTGGGGGCCGGTGACGCCTTCGCCGCGGTGATGATCCTCGGTCTGGCCAACAACTGGCCGCTTGCACTCACCCTGCAACGGGCCCAGGGATTCGCCTCGGCGTTGGTGGGACAGCGCGGCGCTACAGTGGCCGACCCGGGCTTCTATCGCCCCTTTATCGATGACTGGCAACTCAATCAATAGGCAAAGCAACTCACTATGTACGAACAGGTTTCCCACTCGCTGCTGAACAAGATCCTCGACGAGCTGCGGCCCGAGATCCGCAAGCGTTCACTGCGCCACTTCTACACCCGGCTCGGCGCCAACTTCTACGCCATTTACTCGCTGTTCCACCACCTCTATGGCGGCCGTGAGGATTTCGAGTCGCAGATGGTACGGCTGGTGGAGGTGATGGCCGGCCAGTACATCAAGCGCAGCAACACCCTGAAGGCGCTGGACCGCCAGCGTGAAGAGGACCACAACTGGTTTCTCAGCCAGCAGTGGGTCGGCATGGCCCTCTACTCCGACGGTTTTGCCGGCAACCTGCGGGGGCTCAAGGCACGCGCCAGCTACTTCCAGGAGCTGGGGGTCAACATGGTGCATGTGATGCCGATCCTCGAGTGCCCGCAGGGGGCGAGTGACGGCGGCTATGCGGTGAGCAATTTTCGCGACGTGGATGCGCGGGTCGGCACGCTGCAGGAGTTGCAGGCACTGGGCAAGGAGCTGCGCAAGCGCGAAATCCTGCTAACCCTGGACGTGGTGGTTAACCACACCTCGGATGAGCACGAATGGGCGCGCCGGGCAAAGGCGGGCGAGCAGCACTATCAGGATTATTACTACATCTTTGCCAACCGCGAAGTCCCCGACATGTTCGAGGAGACGATGCCCGAGATCTTCCCCGAGAGCGCCCCCGGCAACTTCACCTTCGATGAGGAGATGGGCAAGTGGGTGATGACGGTCTTCAACAACTACCAGTGGGACCTCAACTACAGCAACCCGGCGGTGTTCATCGAGATGCTGGATATTGTGCTGTTCTGGGCCAACCAGGGGGCGGACATCGTGCGCCTCGATGCGGTCGCCTTCCTGTGGAAGAAGATCGGCACCACCTGCCAGAACGAGCGCGAGGCGCACCTCATCCTGCAGCTGATGAAGGACTGCTGTCAGGTGACCGCGCCGGGGGTACTGTTCATCGCCGAGGCGATCGTCGCCCCGGGGGAGATCGCCAAGTACTTCGGCGAGGATGCGATCATCGCCAAGGAGTGCGAGATCGCCTACAACGCCACCTTCATGGCCCTGCTGTGGGATGCGGTCGCCACCAGGAACACCCGGCTACTCAACCAGGGAATCCGCAGCCTGCCGAACAAGCTCGACCGCGCCACCTGGCTCAACTATGTGCGCTGTCACGACGACATCGGCCTGGGCTTCGACGATGCCGATATCATTC
>JAPHSX010000013.1 GCA_026196575.1 Gammaproteobacteria bacterium
ATTATAAGGTGAATTGGGTGAGGGCGGTGGCGGGATTTTTCGATATGAGATGGGGGCGGGGTTGCGCATGAGGGCAATGATCCTGGCGGCGGGGCGGGGTGAGCGTATGCGTCCGCTTACCGACCACACGCCCAAGCCACTGCTCGTGGCGGGCGGCAGGCGGCTCATCGAGCACCATCTGCTGGCGCTGGCGGCGGCCGGTATCGATGAGGTGGTGATAAATCATGCCCATCTGGGGGAGCAGATCGAGGCGGTACTGGGGAGTGGTGAACGCTACGGGGTGAGTATTCACTACTCCCCGGAGGGGGCCGCGCTGGAGACCGGCGGCGGGATCCTTCACGCACTGCCGTTGCTGGGGGCGGCCCCCTTCGTGGTGGTGAATGGCGATATCTGGTGTGACTACCCCTTTGCCCGCCTGCGCGGGGTCGAGGTGAGGCGTGGCGGGGCGCACCTGGTGCTGGTGCCCAATCCGCCGCAACATCCGGCGGGCGATTTTCTGCTGCGCGATGGCCTGGTTGGCGATGAAGATCAGGGTGAAGGGGGGCGCCTCACCTTCTCCGGCATCGGCCTCTACCACCCCTCCCTGTTTGATGGCTGCCAGGCGGGTCCCTTCCCGCTGGCGCCGTTATTGCGCCGGGCGATGGCGGCGGGGCGGGTGAGTGGCGAGCGATTCACGGGGCGCTGGTTTGATATCGGCACCCCCGAGCGGTTACAGCAACTCGATAACCTATTGCGCCAGCGGGGGGAAAGTTAATGGGGCAGGAGATCCAGGGCGGCCACTTTCACAAGGAGGATTTTGCCCGCTTTAACCGTCGCCTGAGCGAGGAGAGCGCGCTGCTGTCACGACTGTTCGAGGAGCAGGCGCTATCGTCGCGTCACGGCTGCGGCGGCTTTGAACTGGAGGCGTGGCTGGTGGACGGGGCGGGGATTCCGGCGCCGGTTAATGAGCCGTTCCTGGCGCTGCTGGGCGACGGGGCGCTCTACAGCCCCGAACTCTCCCGCTTCAATGTTGAGCTCAACTCCACGCCGCTGGCGCTAACGGGGGATGCCCTGGCGCGGATGCAGCGGGAGTTGCAGGCCAACTGGGATCAGGGGCGGCGCGCGGCGCAGCGGCTCGACGCCGATTTGGTGATGGTGGGGATTCTGCCCACGCTGCGCGAGGAGATGCTGACCCTCAAGCAGATGTCAAATATGGCGCGTTACCGTGCCCTTAACGAGCAGGTGCTCAGGTTGCGCCAGGGGCGGCCGTTGCGGCTCGATATTCAGGGGCACGACCACCTGCACACCGAGCATGGCGATGTGATGCTGGAGGCGGCCACCACCTCGTTCCAGCTCCATCTGCAGGTGGATCAGCGCCGCGCGATGCGTTATTACAATGCGATGCAGATCCTCTCCGCGCTGATGGTGGCCGTGAGTGCCAATTCGCCACTGCTCTTCGGCAAGCGGTTGTGGCAGGAGACGCGCATCCCGTTGTTTGAGCAGGCGGTGGCGGTGGGCGGTTTTGCCGGGGCCGCCAGCGGGCCGTTGCGGCGGGTCTCGTTTGGCAGCGGCTATGCCCGCCACTCGCTGATGGAGATCTTCGACGAAAACCGCGACCACTTTCCGCTGCTGTTGCCGGTGGAGCTGGGCGGGGAGGCGGCACAGTTGAACCATCTGCGACTGCACAACGGCACCATCTGGCGCTGGAATCGTCCGTTGGTAGGCTTTGATGCGGATGGGACGCCGCACCTGCGCATCGAGCACCGGGTGATCCCCGCCGGCCCGACGGTGCTGGATACCATCGCCAATAGCGCCCTCTTCTTCGGTCTGGTGCACAGTCTGGCGGAGCAGCCGGAGCCTCCCGAACAGCTGCTTGATTTTGCCCGTGCCCGCGACAATTTCTACCGGGCAGCACGGCTGGGGCTGGCGGCGCCGGTGGACTGGATTGATGGCCGTCATGGCCGCATCGCCGAGCTGTTGTCGACGCTGCTGCCACGGGCCCGTGAAGGGTTGCAACGTCAGGGGTGCGACGAGGCCGATATCGACCTCTATCTGGGGGTGATTGCGGCGCGGCTGCGAAGTGGACAGACCGGCGCCGCCTGGCAGCTGGGGTGGTTGGATCGCCACGGAGAGGAGATGGCGGCACTGGTCGCCGCCTATCGCGAGCGCCAGGATAGCGGCGAGCCGGTACATCGCTGGCGCTACTGAGTTCAATAATGAGGGTGTAATGCTAAGAGAGTTGACTGCCATTCCCGAGGGGCTGCTGGCACTGCCCGCGACAGCGCTGCACCAGCGGCTCGATGGGCCGACCCTCATCCATCTGCCGGGACGCAACCCCGAGCCGCTGTTTGTCTCGGTCCTGCTGCACGGCAATGAGGATAGCGGCTGGGAGGCGATGCGCGAGCTGCTGGCGCACTGCCAGGGGCGGGAGCTGCCGCGTGCCCTGTCACTCTTTATCGGCAATGTCACGGCGGCGCGGCAGGGGGTGCGGCGCCTGGATGGGCAGCACGACTATAACCGCATCTGGAAGGGCAGTGGCGGTGCCGAACACCAGATGGCGCGACAGATCATCGAGACGATGCGCCGGCGCCGGGTCTTTGCCAGTATCGATATCCACAACAACACCGGTCTCAATCCGCACTACGCCTGCATCAATCGACAGGATCACCGTTTTCTCCACCTGGCGCTCCTCTTCAGCCGCACCGTAGTCTATTTCACCCAGCCCGATGCGGTGCAGTCGATGGCCTTTAGCGCGCTCTGTCCGGCGGTGACGGTGGAGTGCGGCAAGGTGGGGCAGCACCACGCCACCGCGCATGCGCGGCAGCTGGTGGAGGCCGCGTTGCATCTGGATCACTTTCCCGAACACCCGGTCAGCGCGCACGATTACGATCTGTTTCACACTGTGGCCACGGTCAAGGTGCCGGAGTCGGTGACCTTTGGTTTTGGTGATGAGGGCGGTGAGCTTGCCTTTACCCCCGATCTGGATCACCTCAATTTTCGTGAGCTGCCAGGCGGCACGCTGCTGGCGCGGTTGCACAGCGAGGCGGCGCGACTGCAGGCGTGGGATGAGTCCGGGCGGGATGTGGCGGAACGCTTTTTTGTCAGGGATAACAGCGGCCTGAAGACCCGCCTGCCGTTGATGCCCTCGATGCTGACACTCAATGCGGAGGTGATCCGCCAGGATTGCCTCTGCTATCTGATGGAGCGGCTGCCGGCCATTGATTGATGTTGTTGCACGGCATGATGGTTGCGGTGAGTCCGCGATGCGCCAGGGTTTGTGCACCAGTTCACAATAGCCGCGCTAGTCGGCAGTGGCCACGGCAATTTGAACACTGGGTCACAGAAAAGCGGTACGGCGACAACCATTATCACTCACAGGCCGGAGCGAATCCGGGAGGGCCAGGGGAGAGCACAAGATGAATAAGCCATATGTGGTGATTTTTACCGGGGAGATCACCCCCTCCGTCGATGTCGACACCGTAAAGAGTAATCTCGTACTCTCCACCGGCATCTCCGATGCCAAGGCGGCCAAGTTGTTTGGCCGTGGTGAGGTGGTGCTCAAGCACTACGCCACCACCGCCGAGGCGGAGCGCCTGGCAGACAAGTTCTACCAGGCGGGGGCCATCTGCGATATTCGTGATAGTCGCCTTGGCTCGAAGAACCCTGGCGCCGAGGTGGGTGGCGAGAGCTCGCTGGTGCGTATGCTCAAACACTTTACCGGCAGCAGCAAGCGCCACAGCAGCATCAACAGGCAGCGCCAGGCCTGAATCCCTCCCCTCGCGGCGGGAGGCCACCCGCCCGCCGCCGCATCTCCCCCCTGATCGCCTGATCCCCCCGCGCTGCTCCGCAATATCGCCCTCGCGGGCGAGGTTTTGCGTCTGTTTACCTTGGCCGATAGCCGTTATAGAGTGGTGCAAAGCGTGGAGGGTAAAAGATGAGAGAAAAATGGCTTGGCGGGTTATTGGCCCTCTGTCTGTTACTGCCGGGTGTGGCGGCGGCGGAGGTACTGGTGCTGATTCAGGGCTATCTGGGAGAGGATGACCCGTGGCGTCGCAGCGGCATCTCCACCGTGATCCAGCGGGCCGGCTGGCAGGATGGCGGCCACCTGCTGGAGGGGTCCGATGGGGTCAGGCGCAACGGCCCCGAACGCCGCGCTGCGAAGAGTTTTTATACGCTGGCGCTGCCGACCGAGGCACCGCTGCTGCTTCAGGTGCGCCACCTGGAGCGTTATATGGCCTACCTGCTGGCGCGCCATGAGGGGGAGTCGGTCTATCTTATCGGCCACTCCGCCGGGGGGGTGCTGGCACGCCTCTACATGGTGCAGCACCCGACGGTGCGTATTAGTGCCCTGATCACGATTGCCACGCCACACCTGGGAACCGGCACTGCCGAGGCGGGGCTGATGGCCAGCCAGAGTCCGTTCGGCTGGGTGGCGCCGTTGATGGGTGCGGGAAGCATCAACCGTTCACGGGGACTCTATCATGATCTCTCACGCGAACAGCCTGGCACACTGCTCTTCTGGCTGAATCGTCAGCCGCATCCGGCATCGCGCTATGTGGCGGTTATCCACACCGGTGGCGGACTGTTTGGCCTGGGCGATTTGGTGGTGCCTGAGTGGAGCCAGGATATGAACAATGTGGACGCCCTGCGCGGCGCGGTGGTGAGTGTGCCGGTATCGGGCGAGCACACACTGAATGCCACCGACGGTTCGCTGGTGTTGGATCTGTTGCGCCGCCTGCAGGCCTCTTGAGCGGGGATGGTGTCAAAAGGAGGTTGCTATTTTTCAGTTCGCCCCCATCTTGCCGGGGAGAGTATCGGTCTGAATCGTGGGCGCGGCTCAACCCTGAACGCCTCTGTGGCTGATCGGTGCCACCCCCTGTTCCGGCTCTTTTCCGAACCAAATCAAGGAGATATAATATGGGCGTACTTGTAGGCCGTCCGGCCCCCGATTTTACCGCCAACGCCGTGCTGGGCAATGGCGAGATTATTCCGAATTTCAACCTGAAGGAGAGGATCAGCGGCAAGTACGCGGTGCTCTTTTTCTATCCGCTCGATTTTACCTTCGTCTGCCCCTCGGAGCTGATCGCCTTCGATCACCGCCTGGAGGAGTTCAAAAAGCGTAACGTGGAGGTGATCGGCGTCTCCATCGACTCCCACTATACCCACAATGCCTGGCGCAACACCCCGGTCAACAATGGGGGTATTGGCCAGGTGGCTTACCCGTTGGTTGCCGATATTAACCATGCCATCTGCCAGTCCTACGACGTGGAGCACCCGCAGGCCGGTGTCGCCTTTCGCGCCTCTTTCCTCATCGACCTTGCGGGTACCGTTCGCCATCAGGTGGTGAATGATCTGCCGCTGGGCCGTAACATCGATGAGATGCTGCGCATGATCGACGCCCTGCAGTTTACCGAGGAGCACGGTGAGGTCTGCCCCGCCGGGTGGCACAAGGGCGACAAGGGCATGAAGGCGACCACCAGTGGCGTAGCCGAGTATCTGGCGGACAATGCCGATAAGCTGTAGGTGCCGATTCGCCGCTGCTGCAGAGCGGGCGGACGGCGTTATCACGGGGCTGTATGGGTGTGTAGTGCCTCGCCCCGTGTTTTATCTGGGGGCAATTGCGGCTAGAATGCAGCTCTCTTTGGCCCTGGTTGAAAGGACGCGGACGATGCGCGGCTGAGTAAGACCGTTAACGGAGTATTTCTTTATGTTTGGCGAACACCATGATTTGGCCCACGAACTCCCCGAGTATCGTGAAAAGATCCATGAAATGAAGCTTGGCAACGCCCATTTTGCCAAACTGTTTGATGAGTACAATGAGGTGGAACACGAGGTGCATCGTATCGAACAGGGGGTTGAGACCCCCTCTGATGAGTACACCGAAGAGTTGAAAAAGAGGCGCCTGGCGCTAAAGGACGAGCTCTACCAGATGTTGCAGGCGGCTTGAGGTCGTCGCCGGCCGCAGCTGGCAAAAGAGGGGGGTGTCGTGATGGCACCCCCCTTTTTTTCGATCAGGTGGGTCACGGCACCAGACCGTGGCGCCGCAGGATGGCGTGGGTAAAGGCGGGGCGCAGATAGTAACCGCGTGGGTGGGTGAGGATCGCCTCGCCGTCGGCACCGATGCTGTGGCAGCGCACCCGGGAGTGGGCGGCCTTGGGTCGAATCTGCAATACGTTGCCCATGCGCGCGGTGATGAACTCCAGCTCGCCCATTCGTATCATCTCCCCCAGCTCCTCCCAATCCTGTTGCAGCGCCTCTCTCTCCCCGTCGTTGGGGCTCCAGAGCAGCGGGGTGCCGATCCGCCGTTCGGGCAACGGGATCTCGGGTTGCGCCTCTACCGGCAACCACAACACGCGTGACAGCTTGCGACATGCCCAGCTCTCCTCCCAGCTCGGCTCCAGCCCCGCATCCAGCGGCACGGCGCAGACGTAGGTTGACTCGCACGGCTTGCCGTTGTGATCGAGGGGCAGGGTCTTCATCTCCACCCCTATGGCACGAAAGTCGGGCTCGGGCAGTGACTCGGCGTCGGCCCCCAGGGCCTGCTCCAGCAGCTGCCCTACCCAGCCCTTGTGTCGGCTGAGGTTGTGCGGTACCGCCAACCCCATCTCCCCGGCAATGGCGCCGAGACACTGCCCGGCCAGGGCGTGGGCGCGGTGCATCAGCTCCTCTTCGCTTTGTGGTGGTTGTGGACAGGGCATGACAGCAGCTTTGTTGTGCAAAGCGTTGAGTGTAACGGCTGTGTGACCGTGCTGCATCCTTGGTTTAGGGACAAACCTTGATGTTGTTGCTGAACCGCATAACAATGAGCTGCGACCAACAACATGAATGGAGTGGATATGAATCAGCCCCTGGATAGTAAGGCACTTGAGCAGCTCTTTAGCGAGGCCCGCAGTTTTAATGCCTGGCGGCCCGAGACGGTTAGTGATGAGCAGTTGCACCGGCTTTATGAGCTGATGAAGTGGGGGCCGACCGCGGCCAACAGTTGTCCGGCGCGCATCGTCTTCGTCAAGAGCGAGGAGGCGAAGCAGCGGCTCAAACCCTGCCTGGCCGAGGGTAACGTGGAGAAGTCGATGAGCGCCCCGGTGGTGGCGATCATCGGCATGGATCTGGAGTTTTATGAACAGCTGCCCAAGCTGTTTCCCCATACCGATGCCCGCTCCTGGTTTGTCAGCAAGCCCGACAGTATCCTGGAGAGCGCGTTGCGCAACAGCTCGCTGCAGGGGGGCTATCTTATCCTGGCGGCGCGCAGTCTGGGGCTGGACTGCGGGCCGATGTCCGGTTTTGACTATCCCGCGCTGGAGGCAGTGTTTTTTCCCGGTGGCAAGGTGAAGGCGAATTTCATCTGTGCTCTGGGGTATGGCAGTCAGGAGAAGCTCTACCCGCGCGGTCCGCGGCTTGACTTCGATGAGGCATGCCGTATCGAATAATGGCTGTGGTAAGCTCCGGGGTGTCACCGCACTCAGGCGGTCGCTTTTAACGCTACGCTGCAACCGGCGTGCCGGTTTCCATGGACAAGTTTTGGGGGAATGATGAAAAAGATTGCTCTGTTGATGCTGTTTTTCTGGCTGCCATTCATGGCGCAGGCCACGGGTTACTCCGCGCCGCAGGAGCTCTCCGGTCTGGAGGAGCCGGCGCGGGTGTTGCGGGGTGGGGTGGAGAGCCTCACCGGTTATCTCGGTGATAATCAGGGGGTTCCCCCGGAGAGGCTGCACGCCTTTCTGGAGCAGGAGATCGCCCCCTATTTCGATTTTGACCGCATGGCCTTCTGGGCGGCGGGCGAGACCAATCGCTATCTTGATCCCGGGCAGCGGCAGCAGTTGACGGTGATGTTACGGGAGCGCTTTTTGCAGACGATGGCCCAGCAGCTGAGTGGCTACAAGCAGAGTCGCATTCAATATCTGCGTCCGCGCGGCAATCCGCGTCGCGGTGATGTGACCCTTGGGGTGCGGGTGTTTGGCGCCGAGAGTTACCCGGTGCAGATTGATTTCAAGCTCTATCGTGGCAGGGCGGGGTGGAAGGTTTACGACGTGGTGGCCAACGGGGTGAGCGCCGTCGCCCATTATCGCAGCGAATTCGCACAGCTGGTGAACCGCTACGGGGTGGAGGGTTTTCTTGCCGGCCTGGCAAGATAGCGCGCAGTAAGCGGGCGCTTATCCGCGCCCGCAGCGGCTGCAACCCTGGGTCAGGCAGGTATGAATCAGGAAGATGGCTACCGCGGCGACCGAGAGCAGCCCGCTTATCGTCAACGCGTCAAAATAGAGCATGATCGACACCTCGTCAGTTTGGGGGAGAATTGGTGACAAGAATCATTAGATAGTAATTATATACTGATTTGCAATAGGGGTTTGCCCTACTCCGGATGTTTCCAGGGCGAGATCGTACTACTTCTTATGTGGAAATTATGCGGTGTAAGTGATTGATAGCGGGTCGTACGTCGTTCAGCGTGCGTTGCGTACCCAGTGCCCCGATTTGCCGCCAGCCTTCTCCAGCAGCCTTACCCCTCCCATCGTCATCCCCTTGTCCACCGCCTTGCACATGTCATAGATGGTGAGCAGGGTGACCTGTACGGCGGTCAGCGCCTCCATCTCCACCCCGGTCTGGCCGCTGGTCTGTACCGTGGCCAGGCAGTGCACGCGATCGCTCTGCGGTTGCGGCGTCAGCTCAATGGTGACGCTGGAGAGGGCCAGTGGGTGACACAGGGGGATCAGGTCGGCGGTGCGCTTGGCGGCCATAATACCGGCGATGCGTGCCACCCCCAGCACATCCCCCTTTTTTGCCTCACCCTTGAGGATGAGTTGCAGAGTGGCCGGCAGCATGGTGATGTGCCCCTCGGCGGTAGCCGTGCGCTGGGTTATATCCTTGCCGCCGACATTGACCATGTGGGCCTCGCCTGCCTGGTTGAAGTGGGTCAGTTCGCTCATCGGTGGAGGGTCCGTGGTTGCTGAAGATTGGTGGGAAATGGCATTCATGATAGGCTGCAGCGATGCGGTGCGCAAACCGCTTTTCGAGGGTAATAGCATGACGGTGAAGGTAAAGTTTTTCGCCAGCTTGAAGGAGCAGATGGGCTGTGACGGGGCTACGGTCGAGATCGGCGAGGTGGCAACAGCGGCCGATGTCTGGCTGCAGGCCTCGGGTGGCAAGGCGTTGCCCCCCAATGTGCTGGTGGCGGTGAATATGGAGTACACCGATCAGAATCAGACGGTCACGAACGGTGACGAGGTCGCCTTCTTTCCCCCCGTCACGGGTGGCTGACGGTGCGGCTGGTCGTTGATAAGGCCCCCTTCTCTCCCTGGGAGAGCGTGGCGCGCTACGAGCGTGAGGTGGTGACCCCCTCCTTCCCCGGCAAGGTGGGGGCCGCCGCCACCTTTGTCGGTACCATGCGTGACTTTAACGAGGGCGATGAGGTGCGCGGCATGACCCTGGAGCACTATCCGGGTATGACCGAGCGGGAGCTGCAGCGCATTCTGGATGAGGCCGGTGGGCGCTGGACGCTGCTGGATGTGTTGCTGCACCACCGGGTCGGTGAGCTCAGTCCGCAGGAGCCGATCGTGCTGGTGGCGGTCTGGTCGGCCCACCGCAAGGAGGCCTTTGAGGCGTGCCGCCACATCATGGAGGCCCTCAAGTCGCGCGCCCCCTTCTGGAAAAAAGAGCAACTCGACGGCGGTCATCACCGCTGGGTAGAGAAGAATAGTGACGGCTACTAGACTTCTCGTACAATTAGCCGTAGCCGTAAGGGTAAATCATGAGCCATCTCAGTAGTGAACAACTCGTCCAGCTGCGCGAGCAAATCGAAGCGGAGCGCCGCCGTCTGCGTCAGGATATTCGCGAGGAGCTCGCCCGCGGCGACAGCGAGCAGTATGCCGACCTGGCCGGTCAGGTGCACGATGCCGGCGAGGAGTCGGTGGCCGACCTGCTGAGTGACATCAACGCCGCGGTATTGGGCAACACCATCAAGGCGTTGCGCGAGGTGGAGGCGGCGCAGGAGCGGTTGCGTCAGGGCACCTACGGGCGTTGCGAGGAGTGTGGTGAGGCGATCCCGCTGGCGCGCCTGCAGGCCTACCCCGCCGCCAGGCTCTGCCTCGCCGATCAGGAGCGCTACGAGGCGGCCCACCCGCAGGAGTCCCATCCCGGGCTCTAACCCCAGCAAAGGACAGCTGCATGGATGTGCTCATTGTAGATGACTCGGAGACGGTACTTCTCCTGCTGCAAGAGGTCGTGGCGCAGCGGGGGCACCGGGTTACAGCCTGTATTCATCCGGCGTGTGCCCTGGAGGCCTTTCAAGAGGCGCCCTATCCGTTGGTGTTGATGGACTGGGTGATGCCCGGAATGAGCGGGTTGGAGCTTGCCGGTAAATTTCGCTCACTCCCCGGTGGAGAGAGCTGTTACATCCTGATGATAACCGGGCGGGCGGAGCCCGATGACCTTGCCAGGGCGCTGGATGCCGGCGCCAATGACTATATCGTCAAGCCGTGTGATATTAGTGTGCTGAACGTGCGGCTCACTATCGCGGAAAAACAGAGCCGGCTCTTGGCGGATCGCTATCGCAGTGAGAAGGAGCTCGACAAGACGCTGGCGAAGTTGGCATCAAGCCACAATGATATGCGGGAGATTCTCAACCATATCTGCATCGGCACGGTGTTGACGGGTGAGAGTGACGAAATACTCTTTGTCAGCAACACGGCCTGTTCGATGTTCGAGGCGGAGAATCAGCGCTGTCTGGGCAAGTCGTGGCAGCAAGCCTTCCCCTTTAAACACGCGGATATGCTGCAGATAACGGAAATGGCACGGCGCAAGGAGAGTGAGAGGGAGAAGCTGCACCTGCACCTGCGTACCCCGGGCAACCACTACTATTGGGTCGACCTGATGATTCGCGATGATCCACGCGGGGAGCGGAGCAGAATATTTCTGTTTCAGGACATGACCGAGGTGCGGGACCTGCGCCAACGTCTGGATGACAAGTCGCAGTTTCAGGATATCGTTGGCAAGAGCCGGCCGATGATGCTGCTCTACCAGCAGATTCATGAGATCGCCCCCTCCGACATCACGGTGTTGATTGATGGCGAAACGGGTGCCGGCAAGGAGATGGTGGCGCGCGCCATTCATGATTTAAGTCACCGCAACAAAAACCCCTTTATTGCCGTTAACTGCGCCGGGCTTGCCGACGCACTGCTTACCAGTCAGCTTTTTGGTCATGTGCGCGGGGCATTTACCGGGGCGATTAAGGATCAGAAGGGGCTGTTCGAGGCGGCCGAGGGCGGCACCCTGTTCCTTGATGAGATTGGTGAGATCTCGGTGGCGATGCAGACGGCCCTGCTGCGTGCCCTGCAGGAGCGTGAGGTGACGCGCGTCGGCGAAAACCTGCCGCGCAAGGTGAATGTGCGAATTATTGCCGCCACCAACCGTGACTTGGACAAGGAGGTGGCGGCGGGCAATTTTCGTGCGGACCTGATGTACCGTATCCGTGTGGCCCATCTGCGGTTGCCGCCACTGCGTGAACGACTGGAGGATATCCCGTTGCTGGTTAATCTCTTTCTGGTTCGCTATCGTGCCGCCAGCGGCAAGGAGATGTTGCAGCTCGGCCAGTCAGCCCTGCGGCGGCTCACCGATTACTCCTGGCCCGGCAATGTGCGTGAACTGGAGAATGCCATTGAGGTGGCCGCGTTGCGCTGCAAGGGGCATGTGATTGAGGCGGCAGATCTGCCCCTGTCACTTCAAGACCAGAAGGCCCCCGCCAGAGAGGGGGCAACTATCCCCCTTGGTGCCGCCGCTGCGCCGCGAACGGCGCAGGCAGATGAGACGCCGGAGCGCCAGCGTATCCTCGATGCCCTCACCCAAGCCAGGGGTAGCCGCAAGGAGGCGGCACGGTTGCTGGGGATGAGTCGCGCCACATTTTATCGCCGTGTCGAGCAGCACGAGATTGAACTCTAGCAGGCTGATACGGCGAAAAATTCACCGCGTAAGCCATCGCACCGCATCCTTGGGTCACTTCTGCCGCTTCTGCCGCTTCTGCCGCTTCCGCGGAGGGTGCGACCGCGCCTACCCTCTGGCTTGGGGTAAATGGCCGGCAATTCACTCTGGCCAGTCACAAAAAGGGTCGAGCCCTTCGCCGCATGACGCTTTCCCTTTACTTCGAAGCCGCAGCTCCGCCAGCAGCGGCAGATGGTCGGAGGCAACGCGTGCCAGCTCCGTGGCGGGCACTTCGATGTGCCTTGCCTCCAGCCGCGGGCCGATAAAGATATGATCGATGCGCACGCGAGGAAAGCGGCTGGAAAAGGTTCCCTTGGGGCGGTGTTGCGGGGCGGCAATCTGCACGTCGCTGAGTCGGGTGGCGAGGTGGCGACAGATCGGCGAGGAGGGCAGGGCGTTAAAGTCGCCACACAGGATCACCGGATCCTGGCAGCGTTCATCCGCCAGCCAGTCGCGGCCCAACAGGGCCTCCACCTGTGCCAGCCGTTCGCTGGGGTATAGCCCCAGATGGGTGTTGATGACCTGCACCTCGGTGCCGTGCAGGTCGATGGCCACCCACAGCGCGCCGCGCGGTTCGAGGCGTGGCCGTTGCGCCAGACCCGGCAGCAGTTTCGCCTTGACCAAGCGCAGTGGCAGGTGTGTGAGGATGGCGTCACCGTAGCGCTCCTCGGCGAGGTGCAGTGCCGGGTGGAAGTGAAAATCCATCTCCAGGTAGCGGGCAATGAGGTGGGCCTGATCCATGCTGTCACTGCGTACCCGTCCGACATCCAGCTCCTGCAGCGCGACCACGTCCGGTCTGGCACGGGCGATCACGCGGGCAATGCGCTCGACGTCGAGCTTGCCGTCCATGCCGACACAACCGTGGACGTTGTAGGTCATGATGCGAAGGGTATCCGTTCGGCTGGTGGCGCTGCGTAGCGGGGCATCATGGCGTTGCGTTGTCGGGCGGCCCAGGTGATGCAGCGCTGCCTCGCGCAGCTGGCCGGGGCGCAGGTAGGGCATCGTGCGCGTTGCCAGGCGGGTGTCGGCGGGGAGCAGGGCAAAGGCGTTAGTCTCCTCCGGCGTTGCCCCCGCATGCGCGCCGTTCTCCTCGGCGAAGGTGAGCGGTGTCACGCCGTCGCACCAACCCAGCAGGGTAAAGTCACCGGCATCCGGGTGGGTACACAGGCGCTGCAGATCCTCGCCGAGCGCATCGAGGAACGGGTGTTGCGGGCCGAACACCATGGCGCGATCCCGCGGCAGCTGAAACTCCCCCGCCGCAGTATAGGCGCACAACCGATGCGGTCTCTTCATCGTCAGCACCAGCGGCACCTTGTGCCGCTGCACCAGTTCATGCACGACCACCTCACGCTCCTCAGCGCTCAAGGGTTGTGGCGCATAGATGTGCGCCACAGGCCCCAGCCCGGCGACGAGCGGTAGCGGCCCCGTGCCGTTCTCACCACTCATTCCCAGTACCGAAAACAGGTGCTGGAACCCTGCGCCGCCGAGAAGCCGTACCCGCTGGGTCTGGATGGTGTCACTGGTGTGATTGCCACCCCCGGTTGGTGTGCTGCGCAGTTGCGCAAACACAGTGGCCACCGCCTCTTTCAGGCTATAGCCCTGTTGCTGGTGATAGCTTTGCACCGGCACCTGCCCGTGGTCGGAATAGATCCAGACGTCGTAGTGGCGCCAGGCGGAGTGGTTGGCGGCACGCCACAGGCGGGTGATGGCATCGTCAATCCCCTTGAGCGACCAGTGGGCAAACAGCGAGTGCGGGCCGCGGCGGTGCGACTGCTCGTCATAACCCAGAAAGTTGAGGTGAATCACCGGCAGGCCGCGACTGATATCGATCTTGCCGCCGATGACGCAGAGCTCGCGCAGCAGGATGGCAATCGCGACCCGTGTCGGGATGAATTTCAGCTCCTTGGCAAGGTTGTGGCCGCCGACCAGGCCGCGCACAAAATCCCACAGCGCCAGCCCCACCTCCAACAGCAGCAACAGCGCAATGCGCAAGAAGCTGTAGAGATTGCTGAGCACAAAGGCGAGCAGCACCAGCGGATTGACCCCGCGCAGTGCCGGCCCCCAGCCCATGGCGGCGGGACAGAAGTGGGGCTCCGCCGCGCCGCCGGTAAAGACGTTCGCGTAGGCGCTGCCCCCCCGCAGGAGCGCCTCGTTGCCGCTGTGTGCCAGGAGTGCCTCGATGCGCGCGGCCGCGACCGGCTCGAACATGCGCACCAGCTGGCGCGAGGCGTGGTCCCGGTAGGCAAATGCCGGGACCGCGCCCTTGATGCCGTAGAAGAGCTCCGCCTGCACCGCCGGGGTGGTCGACGGCAGGCCGGAGTAGAGGGTATGTTGCTGGTAGTGTTCGCGCCGGATCAGCCGCTGCAGAAACGGCATTTCATTGTGCGCCAGGGCCTGTTCCAGTTGCGGTTGCGAGAGTCCATCGATCTGGATCAGGATGAGTCCCGCACGCGTCGACGCCCCCGCCGAGACGGGCAGATGCAACAGGCGCGCCAGCCAGACACTGCGACTGAGGTTGCGGCGCAGGCGCCGCAGGAGGGTCTCGATTCTCCCGAGCATGGGTCAACCTGTTATCCGCGTGAGCGGTGGTAGCGGCGGGTGATCATGAGCGTGCCGTGGCGCACTCATTCGCGAAATCTTTCGTTAAAGAGGTGTGTGCACAGGGCCGCGTCACCGGCGCCGACGACGCTTTTCAGGATCTCCCACTCTGCCTTCATCCAGCTCGCGGCCTCCTCCCACTCCCTGGCGTCCCTCTTGGCCGCCGCAGGAAATTTTTCCGTGAGCATGGCGTAGCCGGCGAGGGCCTTGTCCGCGCAGCGCGGCATGGAGAAGGCCGCGGCGGTCTTGAGTGCGACCCTTGTCAGTGCCCGCCGCCGCTCCGGCGGCAGGGTAACCACCCACTGCAATGCGGCGCTGAATGTCTCGGGCGTCGCCTCCGGCAGCAGGCGGCCGTTTACCCCGTCCCGCACCACCTCCCGCGTGCCGCCGCCATCGAGCGCGACCACCGGCAGCCCGGCCGCCATCGCCTCGATCAGCACTATCCCCTGCGTTTCACTTTGCGAGGCGAAGGCAAACAGATCCATCGCGTGCAGGGCGTCGGCCAGTGGCTGCTGTTGCAGGATGCCGACGATGTGCAGCCTCGTGGCAACCCCGGCCTGCTCGACGATCTGCCGCAGTACCTCCTGGGCGGGGCCGCTACCGATAATGAGAAGATGCGCCTGCGGGTGTGTGGTGGCGAAAGCGGCGAGCGCCCGCGCGAGAAATTCCAGATTCTTTTCCGGGGCGAGACGCCCCAGATGGCCAGCCACGAAGGCCTCTTCGGGTATTCCCAGCTGGCGGCGAAAGGCGCGGCCGTCGCCCTGGGCAAAATGGTGCAGGGTGATGCCGGTGGGCACGACGGCAATCGGTGTGGTGACGCCGCGCTCCTGCAGCAGCGCGCGCAGGCTCTCGCTGGGGGCGAAGACCTTGTCGGTGAGGTTGGCATAACGGGTCGCCAGCGCGATGGCAAAGCGTTTCAGGGCAGGGGAGTCGCCGGGAACATAGTGGGTGTATTGCTCGTACAGGGTGTGGTGGGTGAAGACCAGCGGCAGCAAGCGCGAGCGCGCAATGCGCAGCGCCGTCATGCCCAGCAGGAAGGGGTGCTGGGAGTGCACGATGTCAGGGCGGAAGTTATCCAGCCTTGCGCTGAGGCGTGGATGCAGCGGCAGCGCCACGGAGAACTCCGTGGCGTTGAAATTGCGGATTGCCGGGATGCGGATCACCCCCTCTTCGTGCGCCGGCATCCCGGAAAATTCGGGGGCGACAACCAGCACGCGGTGCCCGCGTTGGCGGTACTGCGCGCGAAAGGCCTCCACCGAGCGGGCGACCCCGCCCACATGCGGGCTGAAGGTGTTGGTGAGCAGCAGGATATTCATGGCTCACGCCGGCCGTTTGACCGGCACCACGGCCTCCCTGCCATCGTCAACGGTTTCCGCCACAAAACCGGGCAGCCGGATCTCGATCGGCGGGGCGCCACGATGCCACGCCCCCTGCCAGGTGATGCGCGGGACACCGTCGCCAGCCGGGGTGATGGTGAGGGAGAGGGTGCCAAACGCCGTCGGTGCCGGGCCGAAACCTATCGGGCTCTCCTGCTCCAGCCAGCGTTCCGGAATGCCCGCGCAGAGGATGAGATGATCGCCCTCTTCGCGCACAAAACAGTTGCGCAGCATCAATAGCCACTCGGCGGCGGCCCACACATGGTGGCCATCACCCATGCAGCCGCCGCCGGTGCGCGGGTGGATCGCCTCCGGCCACTGCCCGGTCGGCGAGGCCAGGGCGGCAACCGCGTCCATCAGCTCCAGGTGGCGTGGATCACCGGCGCGCAGCAGGATCTGCGCGATGTGCAGCGTGAGGTAGGCGTTGAGTCCGGAGTGGATCATGTCCTGATAGAAGGCGCCGTTGACACAGCAGCGTTCGAGCAGGAACTCGACCGTATCGAGTAGCCGGGGATCGTCCGGCGCACTGAGCTGCGTCGGATAGCCGAATGCCAGTGAGCCGATGGCGCCGGCATCCATGCGGCGATAGGGCGAGGCGGGCATCGCCGCGCGGCCGAGCCGCTGCGCGCACTGTGCCAGGCTGCGCTCCACAGCCGCCGTGTACGCCACCGCGCCCGCGCCAAACTCCTCCGCGCAGGCGGTATCTCCCGCTGCGCACAGGGAGACCGCGGCGCGCAGACCGGCTATCGCCCAGAAGTCATCCCAATAGTAATAGTCGTTGGGTCCCAGATGCTCGGCGCTGAAACCGGCCGGTAGCAGACCGGCGTGGGGGGCATTCAGATCGTCGCCGAGCCGCTTGTTAATCAACCAGCGGGCACCGCGCTGGATTGGCCCCGCCCACTGCGCAGGGGGCGGCTCGCCGGTCAGGGCGCAGTACCGCTGCAGGATCCACAGCACCTCGCCATTGGCATCCCACTCCCCCTCCTGGGAGCGGAAATAGCCCGCGGCGGTCTGCCGTTCGGGGAACCGCCCCAGCGCGCGTGCGGCACGCCCGGTGAGGCCGGCACAGAGCAGTGCGTGGATGATGAAGGCGGCATCGCGAAACCAGAACCGCTTGTAGGTGTAGGGGCCGGGATAGACCTCTCCGGGCGAGTGCAGGATGAGCGAGGTGATGGCGGCATCGTAAAGAAACTGGTAACGCGGCTCCGGACAGCTCAGTTGGCAGTGACCGCGCCGCGCCGTCTCCCAGCCATCGTTCGCGGGCAGCCGGGTGGTGCCGTCCGCCAGCGCTATGGTGGCGGTGAGTTCGCCATCCGCACCGCCCTTCAGCGCAAACAGCGCCGCCGCGCTGAGCATGCCCACGTCGCAGCTCCCCGCGCCCTGATCCTCCAGATCCTGAAGGTGAATATGGACATCGCCATTGCGGTAATCGGAGAGATGGTGCCGCTCGGCGGGGGCGCTGAAGCGCACAGTCCGGTTGCCGTCCACCGTCCAGCCATCGCGCCCGGCAGAGAGGGCGACCTGGTGGATGAAGCTCACCCCTTCGGGGTTTTGCGGGCGCAAGGCGAGGATCAGCCAGCCGTCGCTATCGCTGCGCGCCTGCAGTCGCAGCGTGCACACCGGGAGTCCCGCCTCCAGCTTGACCCAGACGCTGCTGATGAGGGCCGCCCCCTCCATTTCGGTCTCGGTGGTGATACGCACCCCTGTACCCATCTCCTGGCGTTGGCGGCACGCGAGGCTGCGCGAGGGCAGCAGGCAGCGCCCATCCGCGGTCAGCAACCAGCCGTCCAGCGACCAGCCATCGAGAAACGGTGTCAGCAGGCCGCGCGGGTCGACAATCGGCAACTCCGTGCAGTCCGGATAGCCGATGGCGGTCCAGTTGCGGTGGGTGAGATTGATATGCGTGATGGAGAAGGCGCGCGGGATAAAGGAGTCGCTGGTGGGGTCGAACTGGCGTTCGATCCAGTAGGGCCAGACCCAGTCCAGGTTGTGCTGGATGACTCGGCTGTTGATCAGCCCGCGTGCGTGAAATACCACCCCGGCACGCAGCAGCTCGATGGGCTCGCCCACCTCCGAGGGCTGGGCAAAGCCGTGCAGCCGCGCCAGCAGGGCGATGGGGTCGAGAAACCCTTGTTGGCGGGCGAGGCGGCGAATCACCAGGCGCCACGGCAGCCATTTCAGCCAGCTCATGGCAGATCCTCCTCAATGGCACCCTCTTCGTGATAGCGATCCAGTGCCCGGTGTGCCAGCCGGTTGAGATAGATGACCGCGATTACGGTGGCTACAAATCCTGCGCCGTACAGGCCCCACTCCAGCGCGGAACGCTCCGTGTGTCGCGCCCCCAGCGTGGTGATATCGGCGGCGAGCGAGCCGAGATAGACGCTGTGGACGGAGAAGGGGATAAAGCCGAGCAGCGAGCCGCCAAGGTAGCCGCGCAGCGAGAAGGAGGTCAGGCCAAAGAAGTAGTTGGAGATCTTGCTGGGGAAGAACGGGATCAAGCGGGTCAGCAGCACGATCTTCCACCCCTCGGGGGTCAGCTCATCGCTCACCAGTCGCAGGCGGGTGTGCGCCATGGTGAACTCCCGCGCACGGGGTCCGAACAGGTGGCGCGCGATGAGAAAGGCCAGGGTGGCGCCGAGTGTGGTGCCGGCGATCACATAGAGCGAACCCTCCACTACCCCGAAGACAAAGCCGGCGCCGGTGGTCAGCAACACCCCCGGCAACACCAGCAGCACCACCGTCGCCATCAGCAGAATGAACAGTACCGGTGCCCATGCACCCTGTGCCTCGAACCACTGCAACAGCTGCAATACCTGCTCATGCACCCCGAGCCAGACCAGGAGTGCAAGGAGTGTTGCGACGAACAGAATGCTGGCGGCGATGCCCCAGAGCGGGGATTGCGGGCGCGCGACGGGGTGCTGGAGCGCAGTCTGTTTCATTACTCGTAAAACAGTTGGTGGATACCGCTCATGCCAGCCATCTCCCCGGTCCATTGGATTGGATACAGTACTTGCCGTCTCGCGCTGCGCCGGCAGGGAGGGGGCGTGAATGCCTGAGGTTCCTGGTGCTGCAGGGATACCGCGGGGTCCGGCCGATATTGCTGCCTACAGCGTAGACCAGTAAACGGCCGTTTCAAAGCCGTGGCACCGGTTGGCTCTCTAGCACGGCGTAGGAGCGGTCTGCGACCGCGAAAAAATCTGCCACCGCTGTTCGCGACTGAAGTCGCTCCTACGGGACGGTCCGGAAGGAAGAGGGGATTGCGCCTCATCCGCCCTCAAGCCACTATAATAGACTCCTCCGGCCCCGTTGCGTCATCTGCGGCGAGGTCTCATTAACAGTCGGCGCCGCACACCTCTTGCCTGGGTGCCAGGCGTGTTTCTGGTTGAATTGATGCGGTGACGTTGTTACAACAAACGTTTCCATTGCAACGAGGCGGAGCAGTTTCTGTTTCTCTTCTTGACGATTCCGCTTGCGTGGTGGTGTGGGCACATTATGGAGAGGTGGGGATGCAATCTTTAAGTGAAACGGAGTTGGCCTTGTGCCGGGTGCCGCTCTTTTGCGATGTGGCGCCGGAGGTGGTGCACAAGCTTAGTCTGGGGGCCTCTTTTGCCAGTTACGAGCCGGGTGAGTTTCTCTTCAAGGCGGGTGGCCGCCCCGATTATCTCTATATCCTGATGGAGGGGGCGGTAAAGATGACGGCGGGGCCGCTCGGTGGGCGGGAGTCGGTCATTGAGTTGCTGCAACCGGTGGATAATTTTCTCACGGCGGCGGTGTTGACCGACAAACCCTATCTGATGTCGGCGCAGGCGGTTGATCACGTCAGGGTGTTGACCATTCCCGGTACGGTAGTGCGTCAGCTGGTCTCTGCCGAGCCGCAGCTGGCGTTGACGATGATTGCCTCGCTGGCCAACCAGTACCGACAAATGGTGCGCCATGTGAAGGATCTGCGTCTGCGTACGGCGGTACAGCGGCTTGGCATCTATCTGCTGGGTCTGGCCGAGAAGGAGGGGGGAGGTGACACCCTGGCGCTGCCGTTTGTTAAGAAGCTGATTGCCGCGCGCCTCAATATGACACCCGAAAATCTGTCGCGGGCGATTGTGGCGTTACGCGCCGAGGGGGTCGATGTGCGTGATGACGAGGTACACCTGCGCGATATCCATGCGCTGCGCCGTTTCTGCAACGTCGATACCCTGCTGGATGAGCTGGATGAGGAGTTTGTCGTACTCACCGAGCGTTGAGTTGACGGCCCCGTGGGCTGGCTGGGCGTCTGATATCTGACGCCCAGGCCGGTGTGTGTGTTACCCCGATTAGTATTCTGCGTCGTGATAGACGTTCTGCACATCATCCAGATCGTTCAGCAGATCCAGGAACTTTTCGAACATCGCGATATCGTCAGCCGTAATGGGGGTGGTGCCCTTGGGGATGAACTGAATTTCATCCACCTCGAAGTCGATCTCGCCAAAGGCATCGGTCAGCGCCTGCCTGGCCTTGAAGTATTCGGTGTTGGGGGTAAAGACGGTGATCTTGCCGCTATCACTCTCCACGTCGCTGACATCGACGTCGGCCGTGAGCAGCGCCTCCAGGACGGCATCCTCGTCATCGCCGGCAAAGACAAAGATGGCGTCGTGGTCGAACATGTGACTGACGGTGCCGGGGGTGCCGATCTTGGCCTTGGTCTTGGTAAAGCACTGGCGCACCTCGGCAAAGGTACGGTTGGGGTTATCGGTGAGGCAGTCGACGATCACCATGCAGCCACCGGGGCCGAAACCCTCATAGCGGGCAAGGGCGTAATCCTCACCGCCACCGCCCTTGGCCTTGTCGAGCGCCTTCTCGATGACGTGGGTGGGTACCTGATCCTTCTTGGCCCGCTCTATCAGTCCGCGCAGCGCCAGATTGCCATTGGGGTCAACCCCCCCAGACTTGGCGACCACATAGATTTCACGCCCATATTTGCTGTAGACCTTGGTCTTGGCATCAGCCGTTTTGGCCATCGACTCTTTGCGGTTTTGATAGGCTCTGCCCATTGCGCAGTTGCTCCGTTGAATGTCACAAGGGGGCAAATTCTACAGCGAAATATCGGCTTAAGGAACCATCGCCACGTTGAACTTCTTTGTGCGCCATGCATGCTACATACTAGGCAATAGCGTACGTTGCCCCCTTTACCCTGCCATCAGGCCGAGTGCTGATTATGGAATTCTGGACAGAATACAGCCGTTTTTTTGTCGCCATCCTGGTGATCCTCAACCCCTTTGCCGTGATCCCGGTATTCCTGAGCCTGACGGCAAATCAAAGCCCAGCTGAGCGTAGCCGTGCCGTCTTGGTTGCCACGGTGGCGGTCTTCACGGTGCTCGTCATGGCCGCCATTTTTGGCGATGCGATGCTGGCGGTGCTGGGCACCAGCCTCCCCTCCTTTCGCGTCGGCGGCGGCATCGTGCTGCTGCTGATGGCCCTGTCGATGTTGCGCGCCCAACCCGACAATATGCGAGCTACCCCGGCCGAGAAGGTGGCGGCCGAGCGCAGCGAGAGCGTGGCGGTGGTACCCATCGCTATTCCGTTGCTGGCGGGGCCCGGCTCCATTAGTACGGTGATCATCGAGATGCATCGTGCCGGGGCCACCTATCACCTGCTGTGGGTGGTGGCGGTGTTGTTGCTGGTCTCGCTGCTGCTGTGGCTGGTGTTGCGCCTCGCTACTCCCATCGGCAAGGCGTTGGGACCCATCGGATTGAATATTCTCAACCGCCTGTTTGGCCTTATCCTCTGCGCCATTGCCGTGGAGATCATGGCCAATGGCCTGCGCGAGCTGTTTCCGGTATTAGTGGGTTGAGGGGGGGGTGATTGTGTCCTATATCTTTACCTCATTCCCGGTGATTCACGGGCATGACTTAACCATGGAGAGCAGCGATGAAGAGAGAGTTTAGGCATGAGGTGGTGCTGGCAGGCGTGGTGTTGATCTCACTGTTGTTGAGCGGTACGGCGCTGGCGGCAAGGATGGGGGCGCCGGGGGGTGGTGCTGACGCGACTATGAGCGACACCCAGGGTAAAGACGATGGCGAGCAGGCGCGCGACAAGGATCGCGACCGTGATCGCGACCAGGATCAGGATCGCGATGATGCCGAGGAGGAGGCCGCCGAGCAGCAGCGCAAGGCGAAGGAGAAAAAGTCAAAAAAGGAGAAGATGAAGGGCGCTGCCGAGGAGGAGGATGACGGACAGGGGCTGGAGAAGCAGCGCGAGAGGAAGACGGAGCAGGAGCGCAAGGAGCAGGGCAAGGGCTCTGAGCAGGGGCAGCAGATGCGCGAGGAGCATAGCCGCAAGTGGTGGCGTTTCTGGGAGTAGGGATCAGCCCCCGCGCTGTGCCAGCCATATGGTGTGGCGCGCGCCCTTGCCGCCGTGGTGGGCTCGTACCTGATGCTCCTCCACCCCAAAGCCGACCTGCCGCAGCCGCTCGCTGAAGCGCTGATCAGGCCCCGCTGACCAGACCGCCAGCACGCCGTTGGCGCGTAGCGCGGCATAGGCGGCAAGCAGCCCCTTGGTGGTGTAGAGCTTGTCGTTCTCGCGCTGGGTCAGCCCCTCGGGGCCGTTGTCCACGTCGAGCAGGATGGCATCAAAGGCGCCGCGCCCCTTGCGGATGAGGGCGGCCACGTCGCCAAGGTGAACCGTGCTGCGCGAATCGTCCAGTGGCCGACCGGCAAAGGCACCCAGGTGGTCGCGGTTCCACTGCACCACCGCAGGGACCAGTTCGGCCACCACCACCTCGGCCTCTGGTCTCAGTTGCGTCAGTGCCGCCGCCAGGGTAAAGCCCATGCCCAGTCCGCCGATGAGCACTCGCGGCTGGGGCGTTGTGGCGAGGTGGCGGCAGCCCAGCTCGGCCAGGGCATCCTCCGAGCCGTGGATGCGGCTATTCATCAGCTCGCCGCCGCCGGCGATCATGATCGAGTACTCCGCGCCGCGCCGGTAGAGGCGCAGCTCGCCGCCACCGGCGGGGATCTCGCTGCTGTCGATCAGGTTCCAGGGGTTCATCGTCTTGGGGCGGTCTCGGGTTTGTGGCGGAAGCGGGGCACGCGGGCATTCTACAGCATGCGCCGCGCTGTGTGAGCCGCTACCACGTCCGGGGTGCGTTTGCTGTTATCATGCGCCCATCGCCGCCGCCACGGCCCCCACCCGCAAGCCCAAAGAGTTACCCATGCAGACCAACTTCTCCATCCTCCAGCTCGCCCCGGCTATCCTTGCCAACCTCGAATCACTCGGCTATCTGCAGATGACGCCGATTCAGGCCGAGGGGCTGCCCCATGTGCTGGCCGGCCGGGACCTTATCGCCAAGGCGAAGACCGGCAGTGGCAAGACGGTGGCCTTCGGTCTGGGGCTGATTGAGGGGCTGAATCAGGCCCATTTTGCGGTGCAGGCGCTGGTGCTCTGCCCGACACGGGAGCTGGCGGATCAGGTGGCCAAGGAGCTGCGACGTCTGGCGCGCGCCAGCGCCAACACCAAGATCATCACCCTCTGTGGCGGCGCCCCCTTTGGGCCGCAGGTCGGCTCACTGGAGCACGGCGCGCATATCGTGGTCGGCACCCCGGGGCGCCTTCTCAAGCACCTGCAGAAGGGGACGCTGACCCTGGGGCAGGTGCGGGCGGTGGTGCTCGATGAGGCCGACCGCATGCTCGATATGGGTTTTTACGAGGATATGGCGACGATCCTCTCGGCCACCCCGCCGCAGCGTCAGACCTTGCTCTTCTCCGCCACCTACCCCGATACCATCCGCCAGCTGAGCGGTGCCTTTCAGCGCGACCCGGTGGAGGTCTCGGTCGAGGCGCAGCACGGCGAACGGCAGATCAGCCAGCACTTCTACGAGGTGGAGAAGGGGCAGCGCACCAAGACCCTGGCGGCGATACTGGCGCAGTTCCGCCCCGTCTCGACGGTGGTCTTCTGCCACACCAAACAGCAGTGCCAGGAGGTAACCGAGGAGCTGCAGTTGCGCGGCATTCAGGCCCTTGCCCTGCACGGCGACCTGGAGCAGAAGGAGCGTGACCTGGTGCTGGTGCGCTTTGCCAACCGCAGCGTGCCGGTGCTGGTGGCCACCGATGTCGCCTCGCGCGGCCTCGACATCAAGGAGCTGGAGGCGGTAATCAACTTCGAGCTGCCGCGTGATCCCGAGATCTACATCCATCGCATCGGCCGCACCGGCCGGGCCGGCAACAAGGGGCAGGCCTTCAGCCTGTTTATCCCCTCCGAGGCCTACCGGGTCACCGCCATCGAGGCCTACCTGGGCAGCAAGGTGACACTGGAGGAGCTGCGCAGCCTTAACCTGCCGGAGGGCTTCAGTCTCACCCCGCCGATGGTGACCCTCTGCATCGATGGCGGACGCAAGGAGAAGGTGCGCCCCGGTGACATCCTCGGCGCCCTCACCGCCGATGAAGCGATCACCAGCGAGCGGGTGGGCAAGATCGATATTTTCGACCATGTGGCCTATGTCGCCATCGATCGTAACGTGCGCAAAAAGGCGCTACGGGTGCTGACGGAGGGGAAGATCAAGGGGCGGCGCTTTCGTGCCCGGGCCATCCACTAATCGGCTGGCAAAAAGTCTAGCGAAAAAGCAACAAAAGAGTGATACATTCGCCAAAATTTCTCATTGATTAGCCTGACCTGGGACCCAGTAATATGCCGACACGAGTTGAAGACTACTATGCGCCAGAGACCTTTGAGCGCATTAAGCGGTTCGCCGATACCAAGGAGACCCCCTTTCTGGTGGTCGACACGGCTACGGTGAAGCAGCAGCTCGATGAGCTGATCGAGGGGTTCCCCTTCGCCAAGATCTACTACGCGGTCAAGGCCAATCCGGCACCGGAGATCCTGAGTCTGCTGCGTGATGCCGGGGCCAGCTTCGATATCGCCTCCATCTATGAGCTGGATCGCGTACTGTCGCTCGGCGTCAGCGGCGATCGCATCAGTTACGGCAATACCATTAAGAAGAGCAAGGATATTCGCTACTTCTACGAAAAGGGGGTGCGCCTCTACGCCACCGACTCCGAGGCGGACCTGCGCATTATCGCCAAGGCAGCCCCCGGCTCCAAAGTCTATGTGCGCATCCTCACCGAGGGGACGGATACCGCCGACTGGCCACTGTCGCGCAAGTTCGGCTGCCAGCCAGACATGGCGATGGATTTGATGATCATGGCCCGCGACCTGGGGCTGGAGCCCTACGGCGTCTCCTTCCATGTCGGCTCGCAGCAGCGTGACATCGGTGCCTGGGACGCGGTTATCGCCAAGGTCAAGGTGATCTTCGAGCGCCTGCGCGAGGAGAGCGATATTCAGCTGAAGATGATCAACATGGGCGGCGGTTTTCCTGCCAATTATGTTACCCGTACCAATGAGCTGCAGACCTATGCCGAGGAGATCACGCGCTTTCTGGAGGAGGATTTCGGTGGCGAGCTGCCGGAGATCATCCTAGAGCCGGGCCGCTCGCTCATCGCCAACGCCGGCGTACTGGTGAGCGAGGTGGTGCTCATCTCGCGCAAGTCACGCACCGCGCTCAATCGTTGGGTCTTCACCGACGTGGGCAAGTTTTCCGGTCTCATCGAGACCATGGACGAGTCGATAAAATTCCCCATCTATACCGAGAAGAATGGCGAGCTGGAGGAGGTGGTGATCGCCGGTCCCACCTGTGACAGCGCCGACATTATGTATGAAAATTATATGTACGGCCTGCCGCTCAACCTCGCCATCGGCGATCGCCTCTACTGGTTCACCACCGGCGCCTACACCAGCAGCTACAGCGCGATAGAGTTTAACGGTTTTCCGCCGCTGAAGACCTATTTCATCTGAGTGTGGTGACGGGAGCGGGCGCCAAGCTGTCCGCTCCCGTTGGCACCGGCTGACACGCCACACCTCATACGCAAGCGCTCACCGTCGTCCGCGCACGGCGGTTGCCGGGTGGGAGCAGGTTGCTTCTGCCCACGTGGTTCCATCACACGAGTTACCGGAGATCCCGCCGTTGTTTTCCCAGTTCGAACTGCATAAATCCCTTCAGCTCGCGATCCAGGAGCTCGGCTACCAGCAGCCGACCCCGGTGCAGGAGGCGGTGATCCCGCTGGCGCTGGAGCAGGCCGACCTGCGCATCACTGCCGAAACCGGTAGCGGCAAGACCGCCGCCTTCCTGCTCCCCATCCTGCAGCAGCTGCTGAGCCGTCGCTTTAGCGGCTGCGGCGCCCGCGCCCTGGTGCTGGTGCCCACCCGCGAACTGGCCGCACAGGTCTATGCCCACTGCCGGGAGCTGACGCGCCACACCAATCTGAAGCAGGTGCTGATCACCGGTGGCGACAACTTCGGTCTGCAGATGAAGCTGCTGGAGCCGCAACCCGAGGTGGTGATCGCCACGCCGGGGCGGCTGGTCAAACTGCTGGATCAGGGCAGCGCCGACTTCTCGCACCTGGAGGTGCTGGTGCTGGACGAGGCCGACCGCATGCTCGACATGGGCTTTAGCGATGCGGTGATGACCATCGTCGGGCAGTGCAGCCCCAACCGCCAGAGCATCCTGCTCTCCGCCACCCTGGCCAACAAGCGGCTGCACGGTCTGGCCGAGGCGGTGCTGACCGAGCCGGAGGTCATTACCCTGAGCACGGTGCAGGAGAGGCACTCCACCATTCGCCATCAGGTGGTGCTGGCCGACGATGTGGAACACAAACTGAAGCTGCTCTCCTGGCTGCTGGCAAACGAGGGCTACCAGCGTTGTATCGTCTTTGCCAACAGTCGCGAACATGCCGACAGGATCGGCGGTTACCTGGTCACCAACGGGCGACGCGTTGGCGTGCTGCATGGCGAGAAGGATCAGGCACAGCGCAATCGGGTGATGTCACTGCTCTACGCCAAGGCCTTTGATGTGCTGGTGGCCACCGACGTGGCGGCCCGTGGGCTGGATATCGAGGGGGTGGATCTGGTGATCAACTTTGACATGCCGCGTCGTGGCGATGGTTATGTGCATCGCACCGGGCGCACCGGGCGGGCCGGTCACGAGGGGCTGGCCATCAGCCTCATCAGCCCGCTGGAGTGGAACCTGATGGCCAGCATCGAGCGCTACCTGTGTCAACGGTTTGAGCGGCGTGGTATCAAAGAGTTGCGTGGCAGCTACAGCGGGCCGAAAAAACTCAAGGCCTCGGGCAAGGCGGCGGGGAGCAAGAAGAGAAAGAAGGACGGTAAAAAAACAGCGGTGAGCAAGGCACGACGGCCAAAGAAGAGCGCCAGCTGAAAGACGCACCGGTAAAAGGGGGGCATCGGCTTTTGCGACAGGTTACGATGGCACTCTGTACACAGCCTGGGCCACCTTTCGTAATATGAAAAGTTCACCGGAAAAACTTCTTGATGCTCACCGCGAACTGGTGCATTCAACGATGCAGCAGGTGCGCTCGCATGTGCAGCGCGAGGCGGGCCTCTGGATCATCAATACCCTGATGATTGAGGGCTGTAGCGCCCCCTTTCGTTACCGGCGCAAGGAGCGCTATAAAAGCCTGCAGGGCCAGCGCGTCAATCTGACCTATTACTGCAGTAGTGAGTCGGTGGCCGGAATGAGTGTCGAGGTGATGAAGGTGGTGCGGGTGAAGATCGCTTAAGTCCGGTGGGCGGGATGATTTGCTGCCGGTGGCGGGTTGTGGCCATAATGAGGCGGCAGCGGGGGTGAAAAACGTGATAATGAAAATACGATTTGCTATGGAGAGATCGCATGAGTGACGAGCTTGAGCCACGGGTGGAGCCGAGATCGGATGAAGACGAGGCGTTAATGAGCGACTTCGCCGATCTTTTTACCGGGGAGGAGGGCGAGGGCGAGGCGACGGCGGGTGAAGCGGCGCCGGGTGACGCTGATGAGGGCATGCTGGATGAGCTGGATGCCTTTCTCGACACCTTCGAAAAGGATCTCGAGCTGCCGGATGCCGGGGATTTCGATGAGATGAATGTTGCCGAGGACACAGACGAGGAGCTGGTCATGCCAGGGGAGGCGGAACGTGCGGTCGCCCTGGAGAGTGCCGAGCTGGATCTGGCCATGGGGCGGGATGAAGAGCTCGCTGCCGACGAGGCGCAGAGCGAAGAGGTCGAGACAGCTGGCGCCCTCGGTGATGATGATTGGGTCGATGAGCTGGGGCAGGGCGATGAGTTATCGGACCTGGATGTAATGCTGGATGAGGAGTCAGAGCCAGAGCCAGAGCCAAAGTCAGAACCGGAACCGGAACCCTCTATCACCCCGGCGCAGGCCGATTTGCCGCTGGATCTGCCCGAGATGGCCGCCGTTGCGGCAGCTGCCGCAACCACCGCTGCCGGTGCGGCGGATGGCGTCTCTTCCCGTGGCCGTATTCCCCCGCCCGCGGCAACTCCCGCCCTCTCTCGGACGCAACTGATCGGCGGGGCGGTTGCGCTCTCGCTGACCCTGTTGCTCTCCCTGGTGGCGCTGTGGCTGGGGTGGGGAATGGCGACGCAGATCGATACCCTGAATCAAAACGTAAGCGAACTGCAGCAGCGGGTGCTTGCGCAGTCGCGTCGCGGTACCCTCGCGCCGCAGGCACAGCTGCTGGGCGACCAACTCAACCGGCTGGGTGAGCGGGTAAGCGAGCTGGCGGTGATCGTTGAGGGGCCGGTGAGCCACCTGCGCGAGAGCAATCAGCAGGAGTTGCAGGCGTTAAACCAGCGCCTTGAGCGGCTGGAGCGGGGCGCGCCGTCACACGAGCCTGCCGCCGTTGTGACCACCAGGGCGCCGGTGCAGAGGGTTGCCACCACGCCAGCCGCCACCTCACCGGCGGTGAAGGGTGGTGGCTGGGTGATTAACCTGTTGTCGGTAACCAGCGCCAAGAGCGCCAGCGAGGAGCTGGCGCGTCTGCGCCAGCAGGGGCTTCGCGCCGAGCAACAGAAGGTGAGCGAGGCGGGACGCACCTGGTACCGTCTGCGGATCACCGGCTTTGACAGCTACGCCGGGGCCAAGGCCTATATCGAGACGATTGAGCAACAGACCGGCTTCCGCTCGGCCTGGGTGGCGAAAGAGTAGTTCAGCGGAGCGCCGGGCGGGCGGTCTTACTGCTTCCAGTTCTGGGTGCAGTCGAGGATCCCCCACACCCGTCCCATCCCGTGCAGTCCGTCGTCGAGCATGATCCTCAGTGGGATCCCCCTCAGCTGCTTGTTGCGGTGGGTGAGCCAGAACAGGGGCATATTGTGGTTGCGTGGGTAGACCCTGTGCAGCGATTCCTGAATCCCGAGGATATGCTCGGCGTGGCTGAGAACGGTCTCATCGGGCGGCAGCGGGGTGCCGCGTTTGAAGCGACTCAGTTCGCGCCCCTTGCTGCCCTCCGGCATGCCAAGCAGTGAGAGCGACTCTTCCGTGGTAAGTTTCCACTCGGCCAGGATGGCGGAGACCAGTCGCGCCAACTGCACACGTTCATCTTCATTCAACAGTTTTGACAAGGGCTTCCCCTGATTGCGAACGGGAACTCATTATCCAGTCTCTGCATAGCGGGGTCAAAATGGCGGAAAATAAACGGTACGAAAGAGATGGCCAATGACCATGACAGTGAGGTGATCGACAGTGCGGCCGCGCTGCAAGCCTTTATCCATGCCCACGCGGCGGCGGCAATCTACTTTGCGGGGGCCAATTGTGGCGTCTGCCAGGTGCTGGAGCCGAAGCTGAGGGCGCTGTTGCGCGAGTCGTTTCCGCGCCTCGCCTTCGCCCGCATCGCCACGGAGCAGGCCGTCGAGCTGGCGGCGCAGCAGGGGGTGTTCGCGGTGCCAACGCTGTTGCTCTTCTTTGATGGGCGCGAGACTCTTCGTTACACCCGCAACTTCAGTATTGGCGAGGTCGGGCGGGATATTGCCCGCCCCTACGCCCTTCTCTTTGAGTAACCAAATGGCTACAGCGTGGCAAAACGGCGCCGCGCATCGAGCACCTTGACCAGATAGCGACGCGTCTCATCCCGCGAATGCTGCTCGTGCAGCTTGCGGTAGACCTCGGCGGGGGGGAGGCGGTTGATGCGCCGGGCGGCCTCGTCGCGGTCGGCGGCAAAGAGGGTAAAAACATTGCCGGCACCACCGTTGTAGGCGGCGATGGTGCAGTACTCGCGGCTCAGCGGATCGCTGATGGCGACCAGGTAGCGGCGGTCGAGCAGGCTCAGGTAGGCGGTACCCAGCTCGATATTGTTCTCGGCGTTGAACAGATACTCCTTGCTTGGGGTGTGGTCATGCCCCTTGGCGTAACTGTAGGCGTCGCGGCCGCCGGTGGCGGGCACCAGCTGCATCAGCCCGTAGGCGGGGGCGGCACTGACGGCGAACGGGTTAAAGGCGCTCTCGGTCTTGATGATGGCGTAGATCAGGCTGCGGCTGACGCCGTACTTTTTCGCCTGTTGGGCCACCGTCTTCTGGTAGTGGCGGGCCTGGCGGTTTTCAAAGTCATTCACCATCTTCAGTCTGACGAACAACACCTGCTGTTCACCCTGCGCCGTTCTTAGCGCGCGCCGTTCGCCCCCCTGGTCGAGCAGGTGGTCGGCGTAGCGTTCGGCGCGCCACGGGGTGGCGATCGCCTTGTGTTCGTGATCCTCCAGCAGCCCATGAAGGTAGGGAGTGCCGCTGAGTGTTATCCCCTTGTCGGAGTAGAGGTCGACGGCGCGTGGGTCATCCGGGGTCAGCAGGGTGGTGACGATGGCACTCTTCAGGCTCTGCCGTGGCGCCGCTTGATCCAGGGTCTCTATCAGCACCGTACCCGTGTCGAAATTGACGATGGCGCGGCTTTTGTAGTTTTGTGTGTATTTGACGTAGCGCTTGTTGTCGGCGGTGATCACCTCGCCCTGTCCCCAGCTCTTGCCGACCTCGCCACGTAGCAGTGACAGCAATTGTTCGTAGTGCCGCTGCGCCTGTTTAAGGTCGTTGACCAGACGCAGCGGGTTGGTCGTGTAACTCTCGGCCCGATTGCGCGCCATGCTGTTGATGGCCGTGGAGGGATCGCGGCTCACCGCCACCTGCATCACATCGGTTACGGAGCAGCCGCTGAGCAGCAGTATGCAGAGCGAATGGAGGAGGGTCTCTCTTGTGCACATGAGGCCAGCATACCTGAATCGTCAGGGAACAGGAAAAGCAGGCGCTGTTGCGCTGGCGTCAACAGCAGGGAGGCGATCCTGTCAGGTCGTGCGGGAGAGCGTATGGTTCGCCTGGCCGATGATGATCGGTCTTGATTATCGGAAGGGCGCTGAGTGAAAGAAAGGGCCGGTAAGGCCCTTTCTCAAGTTACTCTCAGATGATTTTCAGTTGAGCGGTTTGGTGAGGGTGAAGGCGCCGCGGATCTGGCCCGCTTTGTAACCACGTGCCTTGTCCTCGGGATAGAGTTCGTCGAGCTTGGCGGTGATCTTGGCATCGATGTTCTCGCCGTGACACTTGAGGCAGGGCATCTGCTCAAGCGGCGGCATACCAATCGCCTTCATAAAGCGGAAGTTTTTCTCTCCGTTCTGCTCGATCACCTCGAAGTAGGCCATCTCCGCCGGGTTCTCGCCGGCGGCGCGGCGCTCCTCGAACTTTTGCAGTACCTTCTCTTCCCAGGCGTCGGGGGCGTTCTTGCTGTTGCGGGTCTTGAGGCTGGTACGTGCCACCTTCATGCCGTGCTTCTCGGAGAGGCTCTGGGCGATGGCGGGGGCTGTTTTGTTGCAGACCTCAATGGTGGCGACCGGGCCATCGGCCTTCATCGACTTGCCCAGCTCTCCCTTGAGCTGCTCAAAAAATTCCTTGACCACGGCCTTGCTCTCGGCGGCATATTTTTTGGCGTCATCGTCGGCAAAGCTGGCCGACAGTGGCATGGTGCATAGTAGTGCGGCACTGATTATTTTTTTCATCTTGCTCCCCCTGTTGCTGCGGTTAAAAAATTAACGGTGTAGATATATAGCAGCGGTGTCGCGAGTTCAAGCTCTATTAAGAAAGGCTAATATTGTGGGGATGAAGTGGGCGGGCTGGCTCAAGGGGTGTATTCAATCCCATATATCGCTATCATGGCGCTACGGTTTTTCGGACAGTCAGCTTGAGCGGGAGAGGGTGGATGATGAAGTTACCAACAACGATGGCGCTGTTGTGCGCTTGTACGGCAATGCCGGTGCTGGCCGATAGTATCGATATCAATCTGCACGACGATGCCATCCGCGGCACCTACACCATGCAGTTGCAGAGTACCAAGGGGCTGAGTGCCGAGGCGGGACTGCTCTATGCCGAGGATCGTCACAACAACAGCGAAACATTGCTGCACGGAGGGGTGCTGGTCTCCGGTGAGAACTGGAGCAAGTCAGGCACCTTCGATATCGCCCTGGGCGGTCGCCTGGTTTACGCCAGCCCCGCTGATCTGGATATGCTGGCGGTGGCCTTTGGGGGGCGTCTGCGCTTCTCGCCGGTGCCGCGTCTTGGTATTGGCGGCCACCTCTACTACGCCCCCGATATCACCGCCTTTATGGATGCCGAAGGGTATCAGGAGGTGGGTGTACGCCTCGATTATCAGGTGATGCCGCAGGCGTTCGTCTACCTCGGCCACCGCAATATCAAGGTGGATTTCGGCGGCCCCCAGGAGTGGGAGATGGATGATGAGGTGCATATCGGGTTTAAAATGACCTTCTAGGATCAGGTCGTCGCTACAGATAAAAAACCGGTATTCGTACCGGTTTTTTTTATGGCTGGAGAGGCTGGGTAAAGCGTGTGAATGTCAGCATGTAATAACGGTGTTTCCATAGGAGCGGCTCCGCCGCGATACGCGGTAAGTGTGCCACCATACTCGCGCCAAAGGATGCTCCTACGGGCAGCAGTTTTCCAAGCGGCGGTGGCTGTCAGGCGTTGACCCGAAGCGCCTCTTCCAGTTCGGCGAAGGTGTGGGCAATCTCGGCGGTGTCGATCTTGATGCCCATCTGTGTGCTGATCTGTTTGGTGGAGAAGATCCCACGCAGGGTTTGATTGCCGTCGTTATCTTCCTCCACCACCAAGGCGTGCTGGCGGCCGACGCGCTTCAGGGTGGCGACAATGTCGCCCACCATCACCTTCTCCACATCCCTCATGCGCAGCACATCCAGCTTGTCGGCGGGGGTCATGATGTCTTGCAGAAAGATATCGTCGCGTTTGCCACCGACCTTTTGCAGAAATTTAATCGGCCGATCACCCTGAATGTCGGTGGCGGTAATAATGCCGAGGATCCTGTTCGACTGTTCGGTGATCAGTAGCAGCCGCACATTACTGGCGATCATCCGCTTTTCGGCGTCGCTGATGGTGGCGCAGGGGCCGATGGTGATGGCCGCCATGCGGGTAAAGTCGGTCATCACATCGACGGCCGGACTGTTGGCACTCACCCGTTCGGGCAGCGACTGCAATGGGCGGTGGTAGGTGGTGTTTGGCCTGAGGGTGGTGTGGGCGATTGCCTCGTAGTTATCGGTATTCATCAGTCCCTCCGCTATGGGTGTTTACAACAGTCGCTATCAATAAATCATGCGGGAGTCGATTACAATTGGCGGACAGCAGAATGTTTTTCGTCTTCTATCAGTTAAATGAATGAAAGTAACTGCTTATAAAGTAATACGGCAACCCCTCACCCCTCACCCCTCCCAGGGGGCGTCAGAACTGTAGTGTGGGCACTGCCCACCAAAACGGGGGTTTGCGGTGGCCTATAGAGGTGGGCAGTGCCCACCCTACATTTGATCATGCATACACAACAAAGCCGTAGGGAGGGGAAGGGGCGTAGTGCGTTGAATTTTGCGGGGCGCTGGTCGAGCGTCAGGGGGTATCCCCTGAGAGGGGGTGATCGCCGTGTAAAAAAGAAGGGGGCTTCACGCCCCCTTCACTTTCAACTGGCCTGAACCGTGCGGTTTAACCGGCCATATCCTTCAGTTTCTTCAGTGGCAGGACTTTAACCACGGTGTGGGCCGGCTTGGCCTTGAACATCGTCTCTTCCTTGGTGAAGGGGTTGATGCCCTTGCGCGCCTTTTGTGCCGGCTTGCGGATGGTTTTGACCTTCATCAGGCCGGGAATGGTGCAAAAACCCACGGCGCCCTTCTTGACGTGGGCCTCGATGACGTTGCCCAGCGTGTCGAGCACGGCGGCGACATCCTTCTTGTTCACACCCGACTGCTCGGCGATGGTCGCCAGCATGGCGGTCTTGGTCATCGCCTCCTTGACGGCGGTGAGTTTCTTCGGTGCGGCGGCCTTCGGCGCGGCGGTCTTTTTGGCGGGTGCGGTTTTTGTGGCGGCGGCTACCTTCTTGGCGGGTGCTTTTTTAGCGGCTGCTTTCTTTTTTGCGACCATCGTAATTCTCCTGAACGTTTGAACGTTGTAACGGGTGGGTGATAACAGCTCGATATCGTCACAAATTCTGTATCGCTCCCGGATAAAACACAAGAAAAAACGGTGGAAAACTGCGGTTTTTCTCTGCTTTATTTACATTTTTGGCCAAATCGTGCCGATATCCGCCGGTGAGTATGCGTGAGCAAAGTCGCATCGCCTGGCGACGTCCACGGCTTTTCTGTCGCCAGCGCAAAGGTGATAGCATATTCGCACTGGAATACCGCTCAATTTTTAGTGTTCTTGGAGGGCGTCATGGTTGAAGAGTTGTTGCTTGCCGCTGGCCGTCAGGGGCTGCATGAGATCACCCGCGAGGTGGCGGCACTGGTGCGCGAGGCGGGACTGGAGACGGGGCTCTGCACCCTCTTTCTGCAGCACACCTCGGCCAGTTTGCTGGTTCAGGAGAACGCCGATCCGGCCGCGCGGCGTGATCTGGAGCAGTGGCTCAACCGGCTGGTGCCAGAGCATGACCCGCTCTTTACCCACATCCAGGAGGGGCCGGACGACATGCCATCCCACATCAAGAGCACCCTCACCGCCACCTCGCTCTCCATCCCCATCCTGCACGGGCGCCTTGCCCTTGGCACCTGGCAGGGGATCTTCCTGTGGGAGCATCGCCAGGGTGCCGGCCCGCGTCGTCTCATTGTCCATCTGGGCGAGTAAGCGTCGATGTATGGGGTGATCCTGCAGACCGCCGGCCTCATCCTCTGCGGCGTGCTGTGGCGCCTCTTCACCCCGCAGGGGCTGGAGGCCGATGTGCTGCGCCGCAGCCTCACTACCCTGGTCTATGTGCTGTTGCTGCCGGCGCTGGTGCTGGTGGTGTTGTGGCGCGCACCGCTCAGTCTCGATGCGGTGCGGGTGGCGGTGCTGGCGGCGCTTGGGGTGGGTGTGGGTCTGGGGGCGGCGTGGCTCTGGTTTCTGCGCCGCCGGCCGGCGGGGCCGGCGCTGGGCGCCCTGCTGCTGGCGGCCGCCTTTCCCAATGCCACCTACATGGGGCTGCCGGTGCTGGAGGCGACACTGGGAAGCTGGGCGCGCAGCGTCGCGGTGCAGTATGACCTCTTCGCCTGCACCCCGCTGCTGCTCAGTGTGGGGGTAACGCTGGCCTACCATTTTGGCGAGGGGGCGGAGAAGGTGCATCCGCTGCGCAATCTGTTGCAGGTGCCGCCGCTGTGGGCGGCGCTTGTTGGTGTCGCGCTCAATCTTGCGGGGGTGCCGCTGCCCAACGTGCTGGGTGGCATGCTCGACCTGCTGGCGGCGGGGGTGGTGCCGCTGATGCTCTTCTCGCTGGGACTTGGGTTGAGCTGGAGTGCAGGCTGGGGCGCGCGCCTCCACCTGGTATTACCGGTGGTGGTGATTCAGCTGCTGCTGACGCCGCTTCTCATCTGGGGGGCGAGCGACCTGGTTGGACTTGGTGGTGGGCTGCGTACCGCCGTGGTGCTGGAGGCGGCGATGCCCAGCATGGTGCTGGGCATTGTGCTCTGCGATCGCTACCGCCTCGACAGCCCCCTCTACGCGATGGCGGTCACCCTCAGTACCGCCCTTAGCATCATCACCCTGCCGATCTGGTTTGGTTTGCTGGGGTAGCCTGAAGCTGGAGTAATTTCGATAAAAATCCGGTAACTATATGTTTTTTTAAAGAATATGATAGGATATCAGGCAAATAACAGAGTCAAGTGATAACTCATGCGAAATGGATGGCTAAAAACACTCCTCTTGTTGCTGCTTTGCCAGGGAGCGCACGCGGCGCAAACCCTCTATGTGCATGATCAGTTGCGCCTTGGCGTGCGCCCCTCCCCCGACTCTGCCGGAAGCTCCATCGCCGTGGTCACCACCGGTGATGCCCTGACCGTACTGGGTGAGCAGGAGAGTTTTGTGCGCATTCGCACCGAACGTGGCGTCGAGGGGTGGGTCAGTCGCAGTTACCTGAGTGACGAGCCGCCCGCGCGCAGCCAGTTGGAGCAGTTGCAACAGACGCACCAGGCACTGCAGCAGGCGCACGAGGAGTTGCAGCAACAGCTGACGCAGGGCCAGCAGCAGGCCGGGGAGCAGGCGGTACGGCAGACGCAAGAGATCGAGCTGTTGCAGCGCGACCAGGCGCTGCTGCAGCAACAGCTGGCCCGTTACACCCGTATCAACCCCGGCCTGTATGAAAAATATCGCTGGCCCGCGCTGCTGTTTCTGCTGCTCGCCTGCTTTATTGCCGGCTTTATTGCCGGTATGCGCAACAAGGCGCGGCAGGTGGCTGAACGTATCGGTGGATTGGAGATATAGCCTACCCGCCGAACCGTTTGGCGCCGTAACCGCCGCTGGCACTGATGTGCGCACGATAGAGTTGCGGCAGCTCCGCCACCACCGAGTTTTTGACCGAGGGTCGCGCCAGCAGTTTCTTTGACCACGCCTGCATCTTCTCCAGCCCCTCCAGCAGCCCCATCGGCTGCCACTGCTCCAGCAGCGCCAGACGCATGAAGAGCGGGGCGTAGGCGGCATCCACCAGCGCAAACGCCTCACCATTGAAAAACGGCCCCCTCAGCTGCGCGTCCACCAGTTTCAGCTTGTCGCGCAGCTCCTGTTCGGCGCCCTCGCAGGCCGTCTGTTCCTGGGCCATCACCATATTGAACTGGGCCATCAGCAGCGCCGAGGCGAACTCGATCCAGGCGCGGTTGTGCGCCTTGCGCAGCGGGTCTAGTGGATGCAGCGAGGGCGGATAGACCTCATCCAGGTACTCCATGATCACCGCCGACTCGAACACCACCTCATCCCCCACCCTGAGCAGCGGCACCTTGCCCAGCGGCGAGATCGCCTTGAACCACTCCGGCGGCTCTTTGAGGTTGATGTAGGTGATGTCGTAGTCGACCCCCTTCTCCTGCAGCACGATCACCGAGCGCTGTACAAAGGGGCAGATCCTGAAGCTGACGAGTTGCGGTTTCATGGCGGGCTCCTGCAAAGTGGCTGGCCCCCACTATAGAAAGCGGGTCGGCGAAAGGCAACTTCGGGGTGGGGTGGGTGAATGGTGTGGGGTGTAGCGGGAGGGGGTTCCCCCACCCGTTGCGGGTGGGGGAGGCCGGTTGGCCTTAGAAGGCCCAGAGTGCCTGCAGCAGGGTTTCGCTGTAGTCGTCACCGGTATCGACATCGATACTGGATTGCTCCAGCGAGAAGCGGACGTTGTCGGCGTAGTTGTAGTTCACGCCGAGGCTGGTGGTGGTGTAGTCATTGGCGCTGGCGTTGTTGTCGCTGACGTTCATCTGGCCAAGACGGATACCCCACGCGGCGGTGGGCATGATCTGCATCTCCAGCGAGGTGGCTGTCAGATCCGAGTTCACCATGGTCATGGTATCAGCCTCGTTTTTGATCTTGAATTCGTAGCCACCGACGTTGGTGAGTAGGATCTGGGTGTTCATACCGGCGATCGCACCCTGCAGCTGCAGGTCGAAACCGTTGCTGGTCACCTCGTGATTATTTACGTTGCCATACCAAGGCGCGGCGCTGAAGGGTACCGTAATGTTCTCGAACATCTTGGAGGTGGTGCCGGTAGTGGTGCCACTGATGCCAAAGGCGCCCACCGAGAGGTTCCAGCCCGCCATTTCCGGGGCATCGTAGGTGACGCGGTAGAGGGAGCCACTGCTGCCGTCGGTGTCCAGCCCTTTGTTGCCGTAAATGGTGTTATAGCCGAGGGTTTGCATCCCCAGCGCCACCTTCAGGCCGCTGCCGCCGTAAAAGGCGACCAGACCGGAGGAGGGACCCTTGCCCAGACCCATGCCCACTGCCTGGGCGGCATTGGTGCGGGGACTGTTGTCGAACATCGCCAGCTCCTTGTGCAGACCGGTGTTGTGGCTCTCCACCGCGATAAAGGCGCCGTGCCCCTGGGTGCCGTAGAGGGAGGCACCGATATGGCCCGCGCCGATGGGCTTGGAGTAGGTGCCCTGGAAGTGGATGAGGCCGTCGTAGTTCCAGAGGGTGTTGACCCCCATGTTCTCGGCCGCCTTGCCGCTGATCATGATGGCGCTGCCGGCGGGGACGGAGTAGGTGTCGCGGGCGCCGGTTTGGTCGGTGCTCAGGTTGTTGGCCTTGATGCCGATACCGGCATTGACTGCCAGCGGTACCGAGGTGCCGAGGTCACCGCCGGTGATCATCGACTTGTTGCCGGCGGTCATGGTGTAGCCGGAGAGTTTGAATTGACGGCCGAAGGCGTTAAGCATCGGCAGGCTCTGGTTGTGGCAGGCGAAGCAGTTCATCTCCATCTGGCGGGCGAAGGCCGGGGTGGCCTGTGCCTCGAACGCGACCGCAGTGAGGCCGACGATGGCCGCCAGCGGGGCGAGCAGTTTTTTGGTTGGTAACATTGGATACGTCTCCTTGATAGCTATTATTGGTGTTTATAGTTTTTTACTGGATCCAGTAAACCTCCGGTGTCGTGGCGTTGCACCATGACGGTAGAGGTGGCCCTACTGTAAGGGATTACCCTATGAAAATAAATAGCGTTCTTTGCCTCTCTGGTAAGGGGCGATAAAACCGTGGGAGCGCCTCTGGCGCGATGGGTTGGTGGTATCCGTCACCCTTTATCGCGGCAGAGCCGCTCCTACGAAGTTATTGCGGCCGAGCCGCTCCTACGAAGTTATTGCGGCCGAGCCGTTCCAACGAGGGGGTGCCGTGTGGGAATGACCCAGTTGGAATATCTGGGGTTGACGGGGGAAGGCTGATAAAATCGCCGCTTTTCCGCCGGACAGAGAGCTATGTCGCGCACCATTCCCAAGGTAGGTTTTGTCAGTCTTGGTTGCCCCAAGGCGACCGTCGATGCCGAGCGCATCCTTACCCGCCTGCGTGCCGAGGGCTATGCGATCGCCCCCAGCTACGAGGAGGCCGAGCTGGTGATCGTCAACACCTGCGGCTTTATCGATGCCGCGGTGGAGGAGTCGCTGGAGACCATCGGCGAGGCGCTGGCGGAGAACGGTCGGGTGATCGTCACCGGTTGTCTCGGTGCCAAGGAGGGGGTGATTAAGAGCGCCCACCCGCAGGTGCTGGCGGTGACCGGTCCCGATTCCCTGGAGCAGACGATGGCGGCAATCCACCAGCAGCTGCCGCCGAGCCACGACCCCTTCATGGACCTGGTGCCCGAGGGGGGGATCAAGCTCACCCCGCCGCACTATGCCTACATCAAGATCGCCGAGGGGTGTAACCAGGCGTGCAGCTTCTGCATCATCCCCTCGATGCGCGGCAGGCTGGTGAGCCGCCCCATTGGCGAGATCCTCGATGAGGCGGAGAAGCTGGTGAACGACGGGGTGCAGGAGCTGCTCATCGTCGCCCAGGACACCGCCGCCTATGGGGTTGATGTGAAGTACCGTACCGACTTCTGGGAGGGGCGCCCGCTCAGGACCGACATCGAGACCCTGGTGCGTCAGCTGGCCAATCTCGGCGTCTGGCTGCGGCTGCACTACGTCTATCCCTATCCCAGGGTCGACCAGCTGGTGGCGCTGATGGCCGAGGGGCTGCTGCTCCCCTATCTCGATATCCCGCTGCAGCATGCCAGCCCCAAAATCCTCAAGGCGATGCGTCGCCCCGGCGATGTGGAGGGGGTCCTCAAGCGTATCGCAGGGTGGCGCGAGCAGATCCCCGAGATCGCCCTGCGCTCCACCTTTATCGTCGGCTTCCCCGGCGAGAGCGAAGAGGATTTCGAGCTGCTGCTCGACTTCCTGCGTGAGGCGAAACTCGACCGTGCCGGGGCCTTCACCTACTCCCCGGTGGAGGGGGCGGCGGCCAATGAGCTGGCCGAGCCGGTGCCCGAGGAGGTAAAGCAGCAGCGGCTGGAACGTTTTATGGCGGTGCAGGGGGAGATTAGCGCCGAGAAGTTGCAGCAGCGCATTGGCAACAACTACACGGTGATTATCGATGAGGTGGTCGACGGCGAGGCGATTGGCCGCAGCTATGCCGAGTCGCCCGAGATTGACGGGGTGGTGGTGATCGAAGGCGGCGAGGGGCTACAGCCGGGGGATGTGGTGGATGCCACCATCATCGCGGCGGATGAGCACGACCTCTTCGCGCGGCTGGAGGAGGATGGGGGAGTGTAACGTGGTTTGCCGGGTGGCATAAAAAAAGGCCCGTCGCGACGGGCCTTTTTTGATCCAGCCGCAGGGCGTTTAGCTGTTGCGGCTCTTCTCGATCATCTCGTGGATGATGGGGGCGAGGATCAGCTCCATGGCGAAGCCCATCTTGCCGCCGGGCACCACGATGGTGTTGGGGCGCGACATGAAGGAGTCGCTGATCATGTTGAGCAGGGTAGGGAAGTCGACGCCAAACTTCTTCGGATCGCGGAAGCGGATGACGATGAAGCTCTCATCCGGGGTGGGGATATCGCGCGAGATGAAGGGGTTGGAGGTGTCGACCGTGGCCACGCGCTGGAAGTTGATGTCGGTACGCGAGAACTGCGGGGTGATGTGGTTCACGTAGTCGGGCATGCGGCGCAGGATGGTGTCGACGATCACATCGGCGCTGTAGCCGCGCTCGGCACCGTCGCGGTGGATCTTCTGAATCCACTCCAGGTTGACGATCGGTACCACGCCGACACCCAGGTCGACATGGGCGGCGACATTGGCGTCGTCGGTCTTCACCAGTCCGTGCAGTCCCTCATAGAAGAGCACGTCGGTCTGTTCGGTGATCGCCTCCCACGGGGTGAACTGGCCCGGCTTGTAGGTGTTGCCGTCGTTAATGCGGGCGCTGTGGTGTGCCGACTCCTCATCGCTGTGGATGTAGTAGCGACGCTTGCACTGGCCACTCTCGCCATAGGACTTGAAGGTCTCGGCGAGGATGTCGAAGTGGTTGGCCGCGGGGCCGAAGTGGCTGAAGTTGTTGTTGCCCTCCGCCTCGGCCTTGGTCACGGCCTCCTTGAAGGCGGCACGATCCAGGCTGTGGTAGCTGTCGCCCTCGACGATCAGCGGCTGGATCTTCTCGCGAACGAAGATGTGCTCAAAGGCACGCTTTACAGTGGTGGTGCCGGCGCCAGAAGAGCCGGTGACCGCGATAACAGGGTGTTTGATAGACATGGCCTACTCCGAAAAGGAACTTAAATTCTTTTATTTCAGTAGCTTAAAAATCTGGACCGGTAATTTTAGCCGAAAATGCGGGGTGAAGTCTCGGAAAATCTGCGTTTAATCCCCACTTCTCGGCTTGTCGGTTGATTTGTAAAGGATTATTCCGTCTCGCGGGCGATGGCGCGGTAGCCGATGTCGTGGCGTATGAACATTCCGGGCCAGCTGATCCGTTCTGCCAGGGCGTAGGCCCGCTGCTGTGCCTCGCCGACGCTCTGACCCAGGGCGGTGGCGCAGAGGACGCGGCCGCCGGCGGTGACCACTTGGCCATCGCGCTCGGCGGTGCCGGCGTGGAAGATTTTGGCATCGACCGAGTCGGCCCCCTGCAGCCCGGCGATCACCTCGCCCTTGGCATAGTCGCCGGGGTAGCCACCAGCGGCCAGCACCACCCCCACGGCGGCGCGCGCGTCCCACTCGGCGCTCACGCGGTCGAGCCGACGATCGAGGGCGGCGTTGCAGAGCGCCACCAGGTCGGATTTGAGGCGCAGCATGATCGGCTGGGTCTCCGGGTCGCCGAAGCGGCAGTTGAATTCGATCACCCGGGGGGTGCCATCGGCGCCGATCATCAGACCGGCGTAGAGAAAGCCGGTGTAGGGGTTGCCCTCGGCGGCCATCCCCGCGACGGTCGGTTCGATCACCTCGCGCATGATGCGATCAAAGATCGCCGGGGTGACCACCGGGGCGGGAGAGTAGGCCCCCATGCCACCGGTGTTGGGGCCAGTGTCGCCGTCGCCGACCCGCTTGTGATCCTGTGAGGTGGCCATTGGCAGGATGTGCTCGCCGTCGACCATGACGATGAAGCTCGCCTCCTCGCCCTCGAGGAACTGCTCGATCACCACGAGGTGGCCCGCCTCGCCAAAGGCGTTGCCGGCGAGCATGTCACGCACCGCCGCCTCGGCCTCGGCCAGGGTCATGGCGACGATCACCCCCTTGCCGGCGGCCAACCCGTCGGCCTTGATGACGATGGGGGCACCCTGCTCGTGCAGGTAGGCGAGTGCCGGTTCGATGGCGGTGAAGTTGGCGTAGGCGGCGGTGGGAATGCGGTGGCGGGCAAGGAACTCCTTGGCGAAGGCCTTGGAGCCCTCCAGCTGGGCGGCCCCCCGGTGCGGGCCAAAGCAGCGCAGACCGGCGGCCTCGAAGGCGTCGACCACGCCCAGCACCAGCGGCACCTCGGGGCCGACGATGGTCAGCGTGATGGCATTCTCACGGGCAAAGGCGACCAGTCCGTCGATATCCTCCACCTTGATGGCGACATTCTCCACCTTCACCTCGCAGGCGGTGCCGGCATTGCCGGGGGCGACGTAGACCCGCTCCACCTCGGGCGACTGCGCCGCCTTCCAGGCCAGGGCGTGCTCGCGCCCGCCGCTGCCGATCACCAGTATCTTCATTTCTCTCCCCTTGTGTTGGTGCCGCCCGCGGCAACCGCTTCGCCCCGTGCGATGTGTGGATTGTTGTTGCTGATGTAGCGGGCGCTCTCGTAGAGGCCACGGGTCAGCCGCTCCAGCCGCTCTGCCTGTTGCGGGTAGTGGTCGAGCAGGTTCTGCCGTGGCTCATCGCTGTGGATGCGGTGCAGCGATTTGCCACTGCCCTGTAAAGGCATCTGGAAATAGAACTCTTCATCGACCACACCGATCGTGGTGTTGGCGGCGTGGCGAATGATAAAGGCGTGGCGCTCGTTGTCATAGGCCGGGTTGAAGAGATCGCGCCCCAGGGTGGTGTTGATGTGGGGTTGGCCGCTGAGGCTGGCCAGCGAGGTCATGACATCCACCTCGCTGGCGACGGTGTCGAGCACCCGGCCCTCGGGGATGAGTGCCGGGGCGTAGATGACGAAGGGGACGCGGTTCTGCCCCAGCCCGAGCTGGGTGTCGGCCTTGTGGGTGTGGATGCCGGCGTTACCGGCGATGCCGTGGTCGCCGAAGAAGGCAAAGAGGGTGTTATCGAAGTAGCCCGCCCGTTTTACCTCCTGCATGAACCAGCCGATGCTGTGATCCATGAAGCGGTAGGAGTTGAACTCCTCCTCTGACTCAAAGCCGTAGCGGGCCAGATCCTCGGCCGAGGCGCTCTTTAGCTCGAAGCCTTCGTTCTCTTCGGGGATGGTATAGGGGCGGTGGTTGCCCGAGGTCTGAATCACGGCGATAAAGGGCTTCCGCTCGTGTTGCAGCACCTTGTGCGCCTCCTTGAAGAGGTCGAGATCGGAGATCCCCCAGACATCGATCACCGGCGAGTCGTAGCTCCCCTCCTCGTGGAGTTGCAGGCCGCGGATGTTGCTGGCCAGCAGGCCGCGAATGTTGCCCCAGCTGGCGCTGCCGCCAAGGAAATAGTAGCGCGCATAGTCGGTGAATTGATCCATGATCACCTGCTGATTGACCACCTTGGGGTTGCGCGAGGAGGTCTTGACCGGCTCAACGTCGGGGAGGCCGGTGATGGCGGCGAAGACCGAACGGGCGGTGCCGGTGCTGGGGGTGTAGAAGTTTCTGAAGTAGAGGCCATCGGCGGCCAGCGCGGCGAAGTTGGGGGTTGGTTGGAGCGGGTTGCCGGAGAGCCCCGATTTGTAGGCGGCAAAGGACTCCAGGATCACCACCACGACGTTATAGGGGTGCGAGGGGCGGTGCATGGGCTCTACCCGGCGGCTGAAGTTGAGTCGGGTCGCGTCGGGTTGCGTAGCCCCCAGCCAGTCGGCCAGCTGCGGATAGAGCTGGCGGGTCGCCTCTTCGTCATAGGGCTGGCCGTTGTATTTGTAGGTTTCGTAAAAATAGAGCAGCGGGTTGGAGGCCAGCGCGGAGACAAAGCCGTGGGTGCTGAAGAAGGCGTCGGACCAGCGCAACGGATAGGCCGAGAGTTTGCCGTAGAGACCGAACAGCACGACAAAAAAGGTGGCGGTAACCATGCCCGCCTTGCGCCAGCCACGCAGTGGCTGGTGCGTGGTGGTGGCGCAGAGGGAGAGCATGCGGCGCCACCACCATGCTGTTGCCGCAAAGAGCAGCAGCAGGGCGATGGACCAGGGGAGCACCGGGTAACTCTGCCACACCATCTCCATCGAGATCAGCGGATTGGCGAGAAAACGCAGGGCACTGGAGTCGAGTCGGGTCTGCAGGTAGGCGAAGTGACCGAAGTCGCTAACGTAGAAGGCGGTCACCACGAGGGTGGCGAGCAGCAGATAGCCCTGCCACAGGGTGCGCGCGGTGTGGCTCGCAAAGGGGTTGAGCGGGCGTAGCCAGCCGAGCAGCAGCAGCGGCAGGACGATGAGCAGCGCCAGGCGCAGATCGAACTTCAGTCCAAGATAGAGGGCCTGCAGCAGGTCGTCGCCGGTCAGCGGGTCATTGGGGTTGTCGAAGAGCTGCCAGAAGGCCAGTCGTGCCGCGGAGAAGGCGAGTGTATAGCTCAATGCGATGAGGGCGGCAAAACGGGTCAGGCGGGGAATACGGTTCATCTACCTCGGTCACTTTCGGTTGGTGTCAGGCGGCACTGACATGGCCGCCGGGATTGTATCATAGGGTCGCATGGCGGTATGGTTTGCGAGGCGTGCGCGGCGCGTCCTACAGAAAATTGGGCACGGGAATGGGATGGAAGTTCCCGGCAGAGAGGAGTGGCGTGTGAATAGCGGGTGGCGGCGTGGTGGACGTTGGGTGCTTGGGGGGCTGTTGCTCCTGCTCCTGTTGCTTGCCCTTGGGCGTGCGGGGCAGGTCTATCTCGACAGCCGCCTGCAGGGGGCGCGTGGCCCCTATCTGCAGATGCCGGCGCCGGATGCCATCACCATTCGCTGGCAGACCCTGAGGCCACAGGCAGGGGTGGTACGGTATGGCACCGCAGCGGATCGGCTGGAGCAGCAGGCCGCGGGTGGCCACGCCACCGTCCACGAGGTGCGCATCACCAGCCTGCAACCCGACACCCGCTATTACTACAGCGTGGAGCGTGCGGTCCATTCGTTTCGCACCGCACCGTTACCGGGTGCCGCGCGCTCGCTGCGCCTCTGGGTGCAGGGGGATGCGGGGCGTGCCATTCCCACCACCCTGCAGGGGCGCGATGCGGCGCTACAGTGGGCCGCCGACCACCCGCGTGAGGGGCTGCCGCCCATCGATCTCTGGCTCACCACCGGCGATAACGCCTACCGCTCCGGCAAGGATGGGGAGTTCCAGCGGCACCTCTTTGCGGCCTATCCCGAGCTGTTGCCCACGACCCCCTATCTGCCGGTCTACGGTAATCACGATGCACGGCGCAACGCCTTCCACAAGCTATTCACCTTCCCCGAAGAGGGCGAGCTGGGGGGGCTTCCCTCCGGCTCCGAGCACTACTTCTCCATCGACTATGGCCAGGCGCACCTGATCTTCCTCGATTCCGAAGAGGGGGGGCTGGGCGAGGGGAGCGCCATGCTGCAGTGGCTGCAGCGGGACCTGGCGGCCACCCGTCAGCCGTGGCTCATCGCCCTGCTGCACCATCCCGCCTACACCAAGGGGTCGCACGACTCCGATGATGGGCGTGACAGCCGGGGACGGATGCGCCGGGTGCGGGAGAATGTGCTGCCGCTGCTGGAGCGCGGCGGGGTTGACCTGGCACTCTTCGGCCACAGCCACGTCTACGAGCGCAGTCACCTGATGGCCTGCCACTACGGTGGGTCGGCAAGTTTTCGCGAGGAGTTCAATCGCCAGCAGAGCGCCGAGGGTCACTACCGCAAGTCGGTTTCACGCCAACCCTACGGGGGCACCCTCTACAACGTGGTTGGCTCCAGTGCCTATGCCGATAACGGCCCGCTGGATCACCCGGCGATGGCGGTGGCGATGAGCAAGGCCGGTTCGCTGATGATTGATATTGCGAACGGCCGCCTCGGCGCCACATTTATCGGGCATGACGGAACGGTACTGGATCGCTATACGATCACCAAAGAGGCCAATCGTCCTGCCGCCGTGGCCCCCTGCGCCGCCCCCTGAGGAGGGCGCAGCAGCATCCTTAGTGGCGGAAGTGGCGCATCCCGGTGAAGACCATCGCCATGCCGTGTTCGTCGGCGGCGGCGATCACCTCCTCGTCGCGCATCGAACCACCGGGCTGGATCACCGCGGCAATGCCCGCCTCGGCGGCGCTGTCGATGCCGTCGCGGAAGGGGAAGAAGGCGTCGCTCGCCATCACTGAGCCCTTGACGGTGAGGCCGGCGTGCTCGGCCTTGATACCGGCGATGCGTGCCGAGTTGATGCGGCTCATCTGCCCGGCGCCGACACCGATGGTCATGTTCTCGCTGCCGTAGACGATGGCGTTGGACTTGACGAACTTGGCGACGCGCCAGGAGAAGAGCAGGTCCTTCATCTCCTGCTCGCTGGGGGGGCGTTTGCTCACTACCTTGATCTCGCTGGTCAGCAGCAGGTCGCTGGTCTGTACCAGCAGGCCGCCGTTGACCCGTTTGAAGTCGAGGGTCTCAAGGGAGCCGTCCCAGTTGCCGCACTCCAGCACGCGCACATTCTTTTTATCGGCAAGGACCTCGAGCGCCTCCTGCGAGACGCTGGGTGCGATGATCACCTCGACGAACTGGCGCTCGATGATGGTCCTGGCGGTGTGGCCGTCGAGCTCGCCGTTAAAGGCGATGATGCCGCCGAAGGCCGATTCGGGGTCGGTACTGTAGGCGCGGTCATAGGCGGTAACCAGATCCGGGCCGATGGCCACGCCGCAGGGGTTGGCGTGCTTGACGATGACACAGGCGGGGCCTTCGTTGAACTGCTTGACGCACTCCAGTGCCGCGTCGGTGTCGCCGATGTTGTTGTAGCTGAGCTCCTTGCCCTGCAGCTGGCGCGCGGTGGAGATGGAGCCGGCGGGGGCATTCTGCTCGATGAAGAAGGCGGCCTTCTGGTGCGGGTTCTCGCCGTAACGCATGGTCTGTACCTGCTGCACCTGCAGGTTGAAGGTGCGTGGGAAATCGGCGGGTTCATTGCCGCCGACCAGCTTGCCCAGATGATTGGCGATCATGCCGTCGTAGCGGGCGGTGTGCTCGTAGGTCTTCACCGCGAGGTCGAAGCGGGTCTCGTGGGTGGTGGCGTTGTCGTTCGCCTTCATCTCGGCAAGGACGCGGCCATAGTCGGCGCTATCGACCACGACGGTGACGTCCCGGTGGTTCTTCGCCGCGGCGCGAATCATGGTGGGACCGCCGATGTCGATGTTCTCGATCGCCTCCTCCAGGGTGCAGTCCGGTTTGGCCACGGTCTGTTCGAAGGGGTAGAGGTTGACCACCACCAGGTCGATGCCGCCGATGTTGTGATCGCGCATCACCGCGTCATCGGTGCCGCGCCGCCCGAGGATGCCGCCGTGGATCTTCGGGTGGAGGGTCTTCACCCGCCCGTCCATCATCTCGGGAAAGCCGGTGTAGTCGCCGACCTCGATCACCGCGATGCCGCTCTCGGTAAGCAGCTTGGCGGTGCCGCCGGTGGAGAGCAACTCCACGCCGAGGGCGCTGAGTTCGCGGGCGAAGTCGACGATGCCGCTCTTGTCGGAGACGCTGAGGAGGGCGCGCTGGATCTGGTTCATGATGATTCCTTGAAATGAAAAATAATTTTTTGCAAACAGGCAGGTTGATATAACCGCCTCTGCGCCTTTGCGCGAAAAGGGGGCTATTTGTCGAGACTGTACTGCACCAGCTTCTTGCGCAGGGTGCCGCGATTGATGCCGAGGATCTCGGCCGCCCGGGTCTGGTTGCCCCGGGCCTCTTGCATCACCTTCTCCAGCAGCGGTTGCTCCATCTCGCTGAGGATGAGCTGGTAGAGTTCGCCGGCGGGGTGGTCGCCGAGGTCATTGAAATAGTTGTCCAGCGCCTTGCGCACGCAGCCGTTGAGCGGGCTGCCGCATTGATGATCGCTCATGCGGCCATCTCCCTGATGTCGATAAGTTGATCGAAAAAGTCATTCACCATGATGAGTTGTTGTGCGCTGCTCTCGACATGGTTGACCGCCTGGCGGAAGGCGCCGCCGTGGCGCTGCCCCTTGCTGTACCAGCTGATGTGTTTGCGTGCCATGCGCACGCCCATGTACTCGCCGTAAAAGTCGTAGAGATTACCGAGGTGGCCGAGCAGAATTGTGCGTACCTCCTCCAGCGAGGGTTCGGGCAGTCTCTTGCCCGTTTGCAGGTAGTGGGTGATCTCGCGGAAGATCCAGGGGCGCCCCTGGGCGGCGCGGCCAATCATCACCGCGTCGGCGCCGGTGGCATCCAGCACCTGCTGCGCCTTCTGCGGGGTGGTGATGTCGCCGTTGGCAATCACCGGGATGGCGAGGGCGGCCTTGATCGCGGCGATGGTCTCATACTCTGCCTCACCCTTATAGGCGTCGGCACGGGTGCGGCCATGTACCGCCAGCGCCTGGATGCCGGCGCCCTCGGCGATCCGGCCGATGGCGACGCCATTGCGCTGCTCGTGATCCCAGCCGGTGCGGATCTTCAGGGTCACCGGCACCTCGGGCACCGCCGCGACCACCGCATCAAGGATGCGCCCCACCAGCAGCTCGTCGCGTAGCAGCGCCGAACCGGCCTGCACGTTGCACACCTTCTTTGCCGGGCAGCCCATGTTGATGTCGATGATCTGTGCGCCGTTGTCGACGTTGTAACGTGCCGCCTCGGCCATCAGTGCGGGGTCGGCCCCCATGATCTGCACCGAGCGCGGCTCAATCTCGCCCTCGTGGTTGGCGCGGCGCAGGGTCTTGTCGCTGCCCCACAGCAGCGAGTTGGAGGAGACCATCTCGGAGACGGCCATCCCCGCCCCCAGCTCCTTGCAGAGCTGGCGAAAGGGGCGGTCGGTGATCCCGGCCATCGGGGCCAGTACCAGGTTGTTGGCGAGTGTATAGGGGCCGATTCGCATGACTGTTGCCGATCGATCTAATTCAAAGAGCCGATGATGATACCGATTTAGGGCGGTGGTATAAAGCGCCGTGGTCAATAAAAGCGGAATTCGAAGCCGACCGCCTGGTTGCCCGGATCGAGCACCTCCAGCAGCAGTGCCACCTCGCTGTTGGCGGCAAACCGGTCGCCCTCGTGGTAGTTGGTGAGGTATTGGGCGGGGGGGAAGCGGCGGCGTGCCACCACCCGCTGTTCGATATCGGTCATCACCACCTCCACCAGCGGGTAGGGCTGGGCGAAGCCGGCGCGATTGGCCAGGGTGGCGCTCAGCAGCAGGCTCTGTTCATAGTTGGGGTGGAACTGCATCAGGTGATCGCGCAGTTCGATGCGCCCCAGGTCGCGGCGTGGCGGTAGCTGGCAGTCGCCAAGCTCGCACAGGGCGGTGAGCAGTGGCCGTAGCCGCGGGTTTTCCACCAGTTGCAGCCGGTGGTAGTAAAGGTATTGCAGCGCCAGCACGGCACAGAGCAGCACCACGCCTACCCCCCACAACAGCGGGGCCGCCCCTGAGCCTGGCCTGGCCTGTGTCATCAGCTCGGCGCGCAGGTCGTAGTCGATGGTGGGAGGCGGGGTGGACTCCTCTACGGTCGGGCTCTCCTCGTCGGCAAGATCCAGCTCCGCAGGGGCGTGGGGGACGTCACGGTTTAACGCCTCCTCCTCGGCGGCCTGTTTTTCGGTGGGCGAGAGCAGACTCTCCAGTTGCGCCTCGGAGAAGGGGGCGAGCGGGTCGGGTGCCTCGGCTGGCGGTGCTGTCGAGGTTAGTGGGGCTGGCGGCGGTGGCGGTTCTGTTGATTCGATCGGCGTTTCATCGGAGGGCGTCTCGTTCAACAGCGCCTCGCCGGGTTGCCGTGTCTCGGCCGGCGAGGCGTCGGGGGCAGGTGTGGCAGGTTCTGTGAAGAAGACATCCATGTCGGCCTGCGTGAGGCTGTCAAAGGAGTCCGGCTCTCTCTTCGCGACATCAGTCGCCACCTCATCCACCAATTCATCCATGAGGGGGGTGTCATACGGGATGTCGGGTTCGACCTCGTCGAGGAAGGCGTCGAATAGCGCCTCATCGACGACGGGCTCTTCTATTGGTGCATCTGGCGCATCTGCCGTATCGGGGGCAGCGGACTCTTCGAAGATCGTCGCGAAGTCATCGGCGGGTGTGGTGTCAAGGGACTCCTCGAAGAGGTCACCGGTGATGTCGCCCGGCGCCTCGTCCTCTGCGGTGGTGATGGCCTCCTCGAAGAGGTCGTCGGTGATGTCCTCCGGCGCCTCGTCCTCTGCGGTGGTGATGGCCTCCTCGAAGAGGTCGTCGGTGGTGTCCTCCGGCACCTCGCCCTCTGCGGTGGTGATGGCCTCCTCGAAGAGGTCGTCGGTGATGTCCTCCGACGCCTCGTCCTCTGCGGTGGTGATGGCCTCCTCGAAGAGGTCGTCGAGGGTATCGCCGGGCTCCTGCGCCGTATCGTCCTCGCGGATCACCTCGACGGTGGTGGTTGGCAGTGCGTCCCGCCCGGTCTCATCGTCCTCTTGCGTGACATTAATGGCGTCGAGGGCGGTGGTGATGAGGCTGGCGGGTTGTGCGGCGTTGTCATCTGGCGCGGTAGCGTCCGGCTGGCTGATACCGCACTCCAGCTCATTGATTAAGGCGTCGAGGGCATCCGTTTCGCCAGGCGGAGTGGTGACGGCGGCGCTCTCTCCGCTCCCCTCGGTGCGCGGTGCCGGCGGCGGTTCCTCGGCGGGCGGTGAGGGTTCGACGAGGTGATCCAGGGCATTGAAGGCGGTGTGGCAGCGACTGCACCGCACCTTGCCGGCGGCGGCCTGTAGTTGACGCACATGAAGGCGAAAGGTGGTGTTGCACTCTGGGCACTGGGTCAGCATGTGATGGTAAGCCGCTGTCGGTTCCGTGTCTGATGGGGTAAGGCGTCGGTGTCAACACTGTTGGAACGACAACTTAGCCTATTTTGTGCTCCCTTCCAAGCATTTGCCACTGCCGCTCCGGTTGCCGGGATGGCCTCTGTCGCCGGGTGAAACAAGGTTGTGGCCGGGCATGGCAGCTGCCGTTTGGCGGTCGCTCATTGACAGTTGATTCATCGGGTGCTGTTATGCAAGAGGGGGTGCAATTAATTATAACAAGGCCCCGGGGTCGCCTTGCTGTGGAACGGGCTGGAAGAGAGGATGGGGGAAGCGATGAAAAATATTACGTTGATCAGGAAGTTTATGGTGCTGGGCGCCTTTTTTCTGCTGGTGGTGGTGGCGGCACTGGCGGTGCTGGTCTCCAGTGTCTCGCAGGTCAGTGATGACAGTGATGCGCTATCACAGCGGTTGATCCCGATCCTGCATGCCGGTCATGAGCTGAAGCTGACGGTGGTGCAGGTGCAGCAGTGGCTTACCGACATCAGTGCTACCCGCGGGCTGGACGGGCTTAATGATGGCTTTGATGAGGCGGCGGCGAATGCCCGGCGCTTCGGTGAGCTGGTGGCCGAGTTGTCGCGGCTCGACCCGCAGAACAGCTCCCAGTACGAGGCGTTGCGCCCTACCTTTGATGCCTACTATCAGGTGGGAAGGAAGATGGCGCAGGCCTATGTTGATGAGGGACCTGCTGGCGGCAACAGGATGATGGGGGAGTTTGATGAGGTGGCGGGGGAGATCGCCCGGCAGGTCGATACGCTGCTCACGGATCTCTCCGGGCGCAGTGATGCGCTGTTGCGTGACCAGGCGGCCAATCTTGGCACTATGCAGGGCCGGGTGTTCGGTTCGCTAATCGTGCTGGTGGTGTTGGCACTGCTGAACTTTTACATCATCTACCGTGCCATACGACTGCTGCCGCTGGTGGTGGCGGAGATGCGCCGCATTGCCGATGGCGATCTGGGGGAGGAGCAACGGATTACCGACAGTAATGATGAGATCGGCATGTTGTGTGAGGGACTCTCCGGGATGAAGGGGCAGCTCAAATCGTTGCTGACGGAGGTTCACACCACGTCGCAACGGCTGGCCACATCGGCGGAGGAGATGACCGCCATCACCGGGCAGACCCTTGAGTCGATCTCGCGCCAGCAGATGGACATTAGTCAAATTGCCACGGCAATGCATGAGATGACCGCCACCTCCCACGAGGTGGCGCAAAACGCCGGCCTTACCTCGGAGTCGGCGCGAAAGGCAAATGATGAGGCACAGGGCGGTAGCCGCGTGGTGCAGTCGTCGGTTAGAGGCATTCAGGGGCTGGCGGGTGATGTGAAGCGTGCGGCCGAGGTGATTGGGCAACTGGAGGTGCAGAGCGAAAATATCGGCTCCATTCTCGGCGTGATTCGTGGTATTGCCGAACAGACCAATCTGCTCGCCCTGAATGCAGCGATTGAGGCGGCCAGGGCCGGGGAGCAGGGGCGCGGCTTTGCCGTGGTGGCCGATGAGGTGCGTACCCTCGCCTCGCGCACGCAGGAGTCGACCCGCGAGATTCAGCAGATGATCGAGCAGTTGCAGCAGGGGACGCGCCGCGCGGTGGAGGTGATGGGAGAGGGGCGTGAGAAGTCGGTGCAGAGCGTAACCCAGGTTGAGGAGGCGGGTTCTCGCCTTAACTCCATTACCGCTGCGGTAGAGAGCATCACCGAGATGAATATGCAGATTGCCACCGCCGCCGAGGAGCAGAGTAGTGTGGCCGACGAAATGGCGCATCGCATCGCCGATATCAGCAGCGTCACCGAGGAGACGGCGCTGGGGGCGCAACACACCACAGATGTTTCGCAACAACTGGCGCTGCTCTCCTCGCAACTGCAGACCCTGGTGGGGCGCTTCAAAATGTAGGGTGGTTGAACTGTTAGAAATCGGCATCAAGGAGTAACGGGATGAAAAATAAAAACGGGTTTACCGTTGCCGCGCTTGCCGCTCTCCTCAGCGCGCCGGTTTATGCTACTGACGTGGCGTTCTCCGGTCAGGTGGAGGTGGAGGCCGGTATGGCGGAGGATTATGACGGTACTACTACCACTGATCTGGTGCTGGCAAAGGCGGTGCTGTTGGCGGATGTCGCCATCAGTGAGCCACTCTCGGCCCACCTTGCCCTGCTTTACGAGGAGGATGGGGAGGCGTTTGATGGCACCACCTTCGGCCTGGAGGAGGGGTATGTCACCCTGCAGCTCAGCGATGCGATGGCGCTGGTTGCCGGGCGCATGTTCGTACCGTTTGGCCGCTTTGAGAGCAATATGGTCTCCGATCCGCTGACCAAGGAGCTGGGTGAAAGCTCCGAGACCGCTGTCGTGCTGGAGATGACGGGCGGTAACCTTGGTGCCTCCCTCTACACCTTTAATGGTGATGCCGATGAGACCACCAGCAGCGCGGACAACGACACCCTCTCCTTTGGTGCCCGTCTCGGTTTTGCCAACGACAACTTCTCACTGGGGGCGAGCTACATCAGCAATCTGGCCGATAGTGATTTTCTGCAGGCGACAACCCCCGGCACGTTAAAGTCGGCGGTGGCCGGCTATGGGGTCAATTTCGGCTGGCGCGTGAATAACGTCTCTCTCATCGCCGAGTACCTGGCGGCGGCAGAGGGATTCAGCAATGGCGATGTTCTGACTGCGGGTGATGTTCCTGTTGCAAGTCAGGAGCAGCCCTCCGCCAGTAATCTTGAGCTCGCCTTTGAGAGCGGCAATGCCACCTTCGCGGTGGCCTATCAGATGACTACGGAGGCCGCCTTCCTCGGCCTGCCCGAGACGGTTGCTTCGGCCGCGGTCTCCTTTGCGGTGATGGAGGGGGCATCGATCGGTGCTGAATATGCCACCATGGCGGACTATGCAGTGGTGGATGGCGGTGGCGGTGAGAGCGCCTCCGCCCTCACCCTGAAACTGGTCGTCGAGTTTTGATGGTCAGCGCTGCCCGATCGTAGGAGCGGTCTGCGACCGCGGAGAATCTGCCACCGCTGTTCGCGACTGAAGTCGCTCCTACGGGACGGGGCCTAACGGGGATTGACCTGTTTATGTCGGCTGTTCAAATGAACAACCGTGTAGGAGCGGTCTGCGACCGCGAAGAGTCTGCCACCGCTGTTCGCGACTGAAGTCGCTCCTACGATTCCGTTGGCGAGCGGCGTACCCCCTCCAGCCGTATCCAGCCATCCAGTTCGGTGGCGGAGGCCATCTTGAACCATTCACCATAGACCTCGCGCAGCCCCTCGGCCTGCTCCGGCAAAATACCCGAGAGTACCAGTCCGCCCCCCGACTTAACGCGCTGGGCAAACAGCGACGCCAGCTCCGCCAGCGGCCCGGCCAGGATGTTGGCCAGCAGCAGGTCGACGGGTTCCGTCGGCTCGTGCCCCGGCAGGCAGGCGGCAATTTGCGCACGCACCGTATTGCGATGCGCATTTTCCTTGGTGGCGGTGATCGCCTGCGGGTCGTTGTCGACGCCAACCACTGCGGCGGCACCCAGCAGCGCCGCGGCAATGGCGAGGATCCCCGAGCCGCAGCCGTAGTCGATCACCCGCTTGCCTGCGATGTCGTGACCATCCAGCCACTCCAGACAGAGGCGCGTGGTGGGGTGGGTGCCGGTGCCGAAGGCGAGCCCCGGGTCGAGCAGGATGTTGACACCGCCGGTATCGGGTGCCTCGCTCCAGCTCGGCACGATCCAGAGTCGCCTGCCAAAGCGCATCGGTTTGAAATCGTCCATCCAGGCCCGCTCCCACGCCTGATCGGCCAGCAGCTCCAGACGGTACTCCGGCAGGGCTGCGCCATAGTCGGCGCGCAGGGCGGCGAGCACCCCGTCCACGTTGGCCTCCTCCTCGAACAGCCCTACCACATTGGTCAGCTGCCATAGCGGCGTGGCCCCCGGCGGCGGTTCGTAGAGCGGCTGATCGGCCGCATCCTGCATCGTCACCGAGACCGCGCCGAGTCGCTCCAGCCGTTCGAGCAGTGTCTCGGCGTTCTCCTTGGTGGTGAAGAGGGTGAGCTGGTGCCAGGGCATGGGGTAGTCTCTGTATGGTTTTGATGTGGCGAGTTTATCACTACGAGCGTGGCGTAGGAGCGGTGTGCTCACCGCGAAGGGCATCGTGTCGGATCTATCGGATAAAACAAAAAAGGACAGCTAAAAGACTGTCCTCTTTTCAATAACTACAAACCCCCTGTCACAAGCCGAGCTTCTTCTCCAGATAGTGGATGTTGGTGCCGCCAAGCTGGAAGTTGGCATCGTCGATGATCTTGCGGTGCAGGGCGATGTTGGTCTTGATCCCCTCGATGATGGTCTCGTCCAGCGCGGTACGCATGCGCGCAAGGGCGGTGTCGCGGCTCGGGCCGAAGGCGATGAGCTTGCCGATCATCGAGTCGTAGTGAGGCGGTACGGTGTAGCCGTTGTAGATGTGGGAGTCGACACGGATGCCAAGACCGCCGGCCATGTGGGCCCGTTCGATCTTCCCCGGCGAGGGCATGAAGGAGACGGGGTCCTCGGCGTTGAGGCGGCACTCGACGGCGTGGCCGCGGATCTGGATCTGCCCCTGGGTGTAGCTGAGTTTCTCGCCGGAGGCGATAAGCAGCTGCTCGCGCACGATGTCGACGCCGGTGATCATCTCGGTGACCGGGTGCTCAACCTGCACGCGAGTGTTCATCTCGATAAAGTAGAACTCGCCGTTTTCGTAGAGGAACTCGAAGGTGCCGGCGCCACGGTAGCCGATATCGATGCAGGCCTGGGCGCAGCGCCCGCCGATCTCGTTGCGCAGCTCCTCGCTGATGCCGGGGGCCGGGGCCTCCTCCACCACCTTCTGGTGGCGGCGCTGCATCGAGCAGTCGCGCTCGCCCAGGTGGATGGCGTTGCCGTGGGTGTCGGCCAGCACCTGAATCTCGATGTGACGCGGGTTTTCCAGGTACTTCTCCATATAGACCATGTCGTTGCCGAAGAAGGAGCCGGCCTCGGACTTGGTCAGGGAGATGGCGTTGAGCAGGCTCCCCTCGGCATGCACCACGCGCATACCGCGCCCGCCGCCGCCACCGGCCGCCTTGATGATGATCGGGTAGCCGATGCGCCGGGCCAGCATCATGTTGGTCTCGTCATCGCTGCCCAGCGGGCCGTCGGAACCGGGCACGGTGGGAACGCCCGCCTTTTTCATCGCCTCGATGGCGGCCACCTTGTCGCCCATCTGGCGGATGGTCTCGCCCCTGGGGCCGATGAAGGTAAAGCCGCTCTCCTCCACCCGCTCGGCAAAGTCGGCATTCTCGCTAAGGAAGCCGTAGCCGGGGTGAATGGCCTCGGCATCGGTCACCTCGGCGGCGCTGATGATCGCCGGGATGTTGAGGTAGCTGGCGCTGGAGGGGGGCGGGCCGATGCAGACCGACTCGTCGGCGAGGCGGACGTGCTTCAAATCCTTGTCGGCGGTGGAGTGCACCGCAACGGTCTTTACGCCCAGCTCGCGGCAGGCGCGCAGGATGCGCAGGGCGATCTCGCCCCGGTTGGCAATCACTATTTTGTCAAACATGGCTTGTCGCAGATTCCGTGGCAGAAGGGAGATTATTCAATGATAAAGAGCGGTTGACCGTACTCAATCGGGTCGCCGCTCTTGGCCAGGATGGCCTTGATCACCCCGGCCTTGTCGGCCTCGATCTGGTTCATGATCTTCATCGCCTCGATGATGCAGAGGGTGTCACCGACGTTGACGCTGGAGCCCACCTCGACGAACGGTTTGGCGTTCGGCGAGGGGGAACTGTAGAAGCTGCCGACGATGGGCGAGGTGACCTGGTGTCCGCTGGGTGTGGCGGGGGCGTTCGCTTCGGCGGCGGGTGCCGCCGTCGCTGCCGGGGCAGCGACCGGGGCGGGGGCATACTGAGGCGCGGCGGCGATCATGGTCGGTTGCGTGTGGATGGCACGGCTGATGCGTACCGACTCCTCACCCTCGTGGATCTCAATTTCGGCAATGCCGGACTCCTCCAGCAGTTCGATCAGTTTCTTTACTTTGCGAATATCCATGGTGGTATTACCTATTGATTTGCGTTATTTGGAGAGGCGACGGACGACTGCCGCCAGTGCCAGCTCGTAACCCTGTGACCCAAGGCCGCTGATCACGCCGCTGGCGATATCGGAAAAGAAGGAGTGGCGCCGGAACTCCTCGCGTGCGTGGACGTTCGACAGGTGCACCTCGATAAACGGGATGGCCACCGCGCTCAGGGCATCGCGCAGCGCGACGCTGGTGTGGGTGAAGGCGGCAGGGTTGATGATGATCCAGGCGACGGCCTGCACGCGTGCCTGGTGGATGCGCTCCAGCAGCGCATGTTCGGCGTTGCTCTGGAAGGTCTCCAGTTGGTGGCCCGCCGCCTCGGCCTGTGCCACGAGGCGGGCATTGATGCCCTCCAGGTCGTCGTTGCCGTAGTGGCCCGGTTCGCGCACGCCGAGCAGATTGAGGTTGGGACCGTTGAGTAGCAGTATTGTGGCCATCGTGCGAATTTCCGCCTTCACCCTTCGTAAGGTCGAGTCGCATGTCGTTTCTTTATTGTTTGCGACGGTTTAATCCTGATTGCGTCAATTTCGGCCATGTTCAGCGGAGATTGGCCAATCAATGGCGTTAACGGGCGCCATTTTGCCTGATGGCGTGGGCTGTTGTCCAGAGCCGCCGGGTTTCGCGCAAGATAAGCGACGATGTTTACACGATTGCCACTATTTGCCGTGATGGTGGTCACGGAACCTCTTTGGGACTTACCGCTAAAGGTCCAGGGCGCGCTGAATGTGGCTGGCAAAGGCCGGGGCCGCCAGGTAGCCGACCACCCGGTAGTCGCTCAGCTCCTCACCGGCACGATCATAAAAGATGATGCCCGGCGGGCCGATAAGGCGGAATTTCTGCAGCAACTGCTGATCGGCCTCGTCGTTGGCGGTGACATCGGCCTGCAGCGTGATGGTGTTTGCCAGTGCCGCCAGCACCTGCGGGTCGGTGAAGACATACTTTTCGAACTCCTTGCAGGAGATACACCAGTCGGCGTAGAAGTCGAGCATGACCGTTTTGCCGGCGGCGCTGGCGGCCTTGACCTCCTGCTCCAGCTGGGCCACGGTCTTGATCTTTTTGAACTGCAGGTGCGGTTGCGCCGTGCTGCCGGAGAGGGCCAGCCCCTTGAGCGGTTGCAACGGGTCGGTGCCGCCGCCGGCCAGTCCAGCCAGCATCAGGCCGCCGTAAATCAGCAGCACTACCCCCAGACCCTTCCACAGTTTGTGCCAGCCGGAGGCCCCCTCCCTGATGGCGTCGAGCGCCCCCAGATAGATCGCCGAGAGGATGGCCAGCAGGGCCCACAGCAGCAGGGTGATGGCGGCGGGCAGGATGCGCTCCAGCATCCATACCGCCACCGCCAGCAGCAATACGCCGAATACCGCCTTCACCGCATCCATCCAGCCGCCGGCGCGCGGCAGGTACTTGCCCGCCGAGACGCCGATGGCAAGCAGCGGTGCCCCCATGCCCAGGGAGAGGGCGAACAGAGCCAGGCCGCCGAGCAGTGCATCACCGGTCTGGCCGATGTAGATCAGCGCACCCATCAGCGGCGGCGCCACGCAGGGGCCGACGATAAGGGCCGAGAGCAGTCCCATAATGGCGACCCCGGTAAGGGTACCCCCCCGCTGCTGGTTGCTGATGGTGGCTAGCTTGCTCTGCAGCGCCGAGGGGAGCTGCAGCTCGTAGAAGCCGAACATGGAGAGGGAGAGTGCGACGAAGATCGCGGCGAAGCTGGAGAGGATCCAGGGGTTCTGGAATGCCGCCTGCAGATTGGCGCCAAACAGTCCGGCGACGACACCGGCCACGGTGTAGGTGAGGGCCATCGCCAGCACATAGACCAGCGACAGGGTGAAGGCGCGGCGGGTGGTGAGCCCCGCGCCCTGGCCGACGATGATGCTGGAGAGGATGGGAATCATCGGGAAGACACAGGGGGTGAAGGCGAGCAGCAGCCCCATGCCGAAGAAGAGGGCGATGGTGGCAAAGGTGTTGCCGGTGGCCAGCGAGGCGGCAAGGCTGTCCTGCTCCGAGAGTGGTGCCCGCGCCTTGTTCACCGGCATGGGGGCGGCGGCGTTGTCTGCGGCCACGGCGTTGCCGGCGGGCAGCTTAAGGGTGATGCGCTGCTTCTGTGGCGGGTAGCAGATGCCGATGTCGGCACATCCCTGGTAGCCCACCTTGAGGGTCACCTCGATGGGGTCAAGGGTCTCGCGCTGTAGCGGCAGGATGACCTCGATGGGGTGGTGGTAGACCTCGATGCGGCCGAAAAACTCATCCTCCTTCTCCTCGCCCTGGGGCAGTTGCGGCTGGCCGAGGGTGATGCCGGCGCCCTCCTCCAGGCTGAAGCTGAGCTTGTTCCTATATAAGTAGTGGCCGGGGGTGATGTTCCAGCGGGCGACCAGGGTGTTGCCGTCCAGTACCAGGGCCTCGAAGGGGAAGGCCTGCTCGGCGCTGAGCACCTCCTGTTCGCCTCTGCCATCCAGTCCCAGGCTGGTGCCGAGACTGCCCAAACCCTTCAGGCTGCCCGACCCGCTTGAAACGGGGGGCGGCGTGCTGGCAAGGGAGGCGGGCAGCGCCACCTCCAGGGTCTGGCGCTGCGGCGGATAGCAGACCCCGATATCGGCGCACCCCTGCGAGGTGACGGTAAGGCTGATATGGTCGGCCGCTCCGCCCAACCACTCGATGGGGAGTCGCGCCTCGATGTCGTGGCGGTAGGTCTCGACCGCGCCGAAAAACTCATCCTGCTTCACCTTGCCGGGAGGCAGTTGCGCCTCGCCCAGCGCCGCGCCGGGGGTGTTGCTCTGGAACGTGAGTTTGCTGCGATAGAGGTAGTACCCCTCGGCGATCTGCCAGCGGGCGATGAGGGTGGTGCTGTCCACCGCCTCGATGCTCAGGGCGAAGGCCACCTCGGGGTCGAGTAGCTCTTCCTCCTCGGCGGTGACAAACGGTGAGAGCAGCAGTAACAGACTCAGCAGGAGAGGGGGGAGTTTATTCATTGTTGATTATCCAGTTGGGCGTCGATCCAGTCTAAATAGGGGGGCAGTCCATCTGCAATAGGGACAGCGACAAGCTCGGGTAGTTCGTAACTGTGGTTGGCCAGCAGCAGCGCCTGCAGCGCGGCAAGGTGCTCGCTGCGGCTCTTGATCAGCAGCATAAACTCCTGCTCGCGCTGCAGTGCGCCCTGCCACTCGTAGAGCGAAAGTACCCCCGGCACGATATTGATGCAGGCGGCCAGCCGTGCCGCCAGCAGCTTCTCGCCCAGTGCCTCGGCCTCGGCCATGGAGGGGCAGGTGGTGATCATCAGGCAGTAGCCCATCTTCTCGGTTCCCGTATTGTCGCTGGTACCCGTTGCGGGGTCGCATGGTGGTACGCCGGTGGGAGGGGTATACTACCGGCCTTTACGCAAAGTTGGCCAGAAGCTTGTTCCGCATACTCTTTATCCTGTTTCTCTCGATCCCGCTGCTGGAGATCTATCTGCTGATTAAGGTCGGCAGCGCCATTGGCGCCTGGCCTACCGTGTTGCTGGTGCTCCTTACCGCCGTGCTGGGGGCATTTCTGCTGCGCCTGCAGGGGCTCATCACCCTGAACAAGGTGCAGCTGGCGATGGCCCGCGGCGAGCTGCCTACCCTGGCGATGCTGGAGGGGGTGGTGCTGCTGTTGTGCGGTGTGCTGCTGCTGACCCCCGGCTTCTTTACCGATGCCCTCGGCTTTCTCGGCCTGGTGCCGCCGCTGCGCCAGGGGCTGATCCGCTGGCTGCTGAGTCGCGGTGTGGTCAACGCCATGGGCGGGGCCTACAGCCGGCGCCATTCGCATGATGCGCCCCGTACCCTGGATGGTGAATACCGGCGCGAGGACGACTGAGGGGCTACCCCCTCCGGCCCGTTACCCCTTTGCTCTCTCCCTCTTCCCCCTTGACTATTCTGCTTGCGCCATTATTATTAGCACTCACTCGAGGGGAGTGCTAACAGCTGCGCCTCTCCCGATGACCCGCCGTCAACTGGCGGCCGGGTGTCGTTTTTACTTTATGACGTTTTGTAAGGAGCAATAAATGAACATTCGTCCGTTGCATGACCGTGTGCTTGTCCGCCGCGTGGAAGAGGAGACCACCACCGCCGGCGGTATCGTGCTGCCCGGCTCTGCTGCTGAAAAACCCAACAAGGGTAAGGTGCTGGCCGCCGGCAAGGGCAAGATCCTGGAAAATGGCGAGGTGCGCCAGATGGACGTCAAGGTCGGTGACCAGGTGCTGTTCGGTCAGTACTCTGGCACCGCCGTCAAGGTGAATGGCGAGGAGCTGCTGATGATGCGCGAAGAGGACATCATGGGTGTCATCGAGGGCTAAGCGCCCCGCCTCCATCAACCACAAGATTTCTTAGAGGAAGTTTGAAATGAGTGCAAAAGAAGTAAAGTTTTCCGATGACGCCCGCCAGCACATGCTTCGCGGGGTCAACATCCTGGCCGACGCCGTCAAGGTAACCCTGGGTCCGAAGGGGCGCAACGTGGTGCTCAACAAATCCTTTGGCACCCCCGTGATCACCAAGGACGGCGTCACCGTTGCCAAGGAGATCGAGCTGGAGAACAAGTTCGAGAACATGGGCGCGCAGATGGTCAAGGGGGTCTCCAGCCAGACCGCCGATATCGCCGGTGACGGCACCACCACCGCCACCGTACTGGCCCAGGCCATCCTGCGCGAGGGGATGAAGGCGGTGACCGCCGGCATGAACCCGATGGACCTGAAGCGCGGTATCGACAAGGCGACCATCGCCGCCGTGGAGGAGCTGAAGAAGCTCTCCAAGCCGTGTGAAGACACCAAGGCGATCACCCAGGTGGGCACCATCTCCGCCAACTCCGACGACACCATCGGCAAGCTGATTGCCGATGCGATGGAGAAGGTAGGCAAGGATGGCGTGATCACCGTCGAGGAGGGCTCCTCCCTGCAGGATGAGCTGGAAGTGGTCGAGGGGATGCAGTTTGACCGCGGTTATCTCTCCCCCTACTTCATCAACAACCAGGAGAAGATGGTGGCCGAGCTGGAGAGCCCCTTCATCCTGCTGATGGACAAGAAGATCTCCAATATCCGCGAGCTGCTGCCCGTGCTGGAGGCCGTGGCCAAGTCAGGCAAGCCGCTGCTGGTGATCGCCGAGGACGTTGAGGGCGAGGCGCTGGCCACCCTGGTGGTCAACTCCATTCGCGGTATCGTCAAGGTCGCTGCCGTCAAGGCACCGGGCTTTGGCGATCGCCGCAAGGCGATGCTGCAGGATATGGCGATCCTCACCGGTGGTCAGGTGATCTCCGAAGAGGTCGGCCTCTCCCTGGAGAAGACGACCCTGGAGGAGCTCGGTAGCGCCAAGCGTGTGGTCGTCTCCAAGGAGAACACCATCATTGTTGATGGTGCCGGCAAGCACAGCGAGATCGAGGCGCGCGTCGCCCAGGTGCGTGCCCAGATTGAAGAGACCAGCTCCGATTACGACAAGGAGAAGCTGCAGGAGCGTGTCGCCAAGCTCTCCGGCGGCGTGGCCGTGATTAAGGTTGGTGCTGCCACCGAGATGGAGATGAAGGAGAAGAAGGACCGTATCGATGACGCCCTGCATGCCACCCGTGCCGCAGTGGAAGAGGGTGTCGTGCCTGGCGGCGGTGTCGCCCTGGTGCGTGCCCTGACGGCGATTGGCAAGCTCAAGGGCGCCAACCATGATCAGGATATCGGCATCGAGATCGCCTGTCGGGCGATGGAGGAGCCGCTGCGCCAGATCGTCGCCAACGCCGGTGATGAGCCCTCGGTAGTCCTTAACAACGTCAAGAACGGCAAGGGTAACTACGGTTACAACGCCGCCACTGGCGAATACGGAGACATGATCGAGATGGGGATCCTCGACCCCACCAAGGTGACCCGCTCTGCGCTGCAGAACGCCGCCTCCGTGGCCGGACTGATGATCACCACCGAGGCGATGATCGCCGAGCTGCCGCAGAAGGAGTCTGCCGGCGGTGGTGACATGGGTGGCATGGGCGGTATGGGTGGCATGGGCGGCATGATGTAGTTCGCCCCACCCGATCTATCCCCAAAAGCCCCGCCGGTAACGGCGGGGCTTTTTTGTGGTGGCGCCCGCAAGACTCCCGTATCACCCTTACTCTCTTCTTATCTCTTCTTGCCCGGTGGACGCTATAATCCTGCGCTACTGCGTGCCTCTACTTACTTTACCCGTCACAGGTGTTTACATGATCGACCTCTCCGTGAACCATAGCCGTCGGGTGCTGCTGCACCTGCTGATGTTGTTGCTGCTGGCCGTGGCGCTGGTGGTGCTTGGCCTGCGGGAGATCAGCGAGGTCTACTTCAGTAACCAGCTGACGGATACCGGTCTTATTATCAACGGTTTTATCGTTGCCCTGTTTGTCTTCGGTACGCTGAAGATTGTCTGGGTGCTGGCGGGTTATCAGGGGGAGGAGGCGGCGCTGCGGCGTGTTACCGAGGCGCTGGAGGCGGGGGACTATCAGCCCGAGAGCGAGGTCTCGCCACGGCGCCTCATCGCCCAGCGGCTGGCGGCGCTGCGTTCACTGAGCCGGCGCAACGCCCTCATCGACCACAGTGCACTGGCGGCGACCCTGCTGGCGAACGAGAGCACCCGCCTCAGTTTTCCCCGTTTCGTCAACAACACCCTGATCCTGAGCGGTGTCTTCGGCACCATCGTCTCCCTCTCCATGGCCCTGGTGGGGGCCTCCAATCTGCTTGGTAATGTGGAGAGCATGGCCGGCATGGAGCAGGTGATCCATGGCATGTCGACCGCCCTCTCCACCACCATGACGGCGATCGTCTGCTACCTCTTCTTCAGCTACTTCTTTCTCAAACTTGGTGATGTGCAGACGCGGCTGTTGAGCGCCATCGAGCAGGTGACCACCATCCATCTGTTGCCGCAGTACGCCCACTCCAGCGACACCCTGCTGCACGAGGTGGCCGGTCTGGTGCGCAGTCTGCAGCAGGTGGTCACCCAGATGCAGCAGGCGCAGGGTGATTACCTTGCCGCCGGGCAGGGGCTGCGCGAGGTGGTGAGCGCGGTTAATAAACAGGTAACGCCGATGGGAGAGAATATCGAAACCATCAAGGGTGTGCTCTACGAGGGCTTCCGCCTGCCGCCACGGGATCGCGATGCATGAGCAGTTTTATCGACCTGCGCACCAACGCCAGCAGCGATAGCGGCCACGGTGGTTTCTGGCCCTCCTTCACCGACATCATGATGGTGGTGGTGATGATCTTCATGCTCGCCAGCGTGGTCTTGATCCTGCGTAACTGGGAGCTGGTGCAGGCGCTGCGCAACACTATGGAGGCGGAGCGTATCGCCGCCGAGATGGCGCGCAACGTCACCGAGACCAACGCCACCTTGGAGGAGCAGCTGGCGCAGGCGCAGTATCAACTCTCCGAGCTGCGCATGCGTAACATGCAGTTGAGTGAGGAGAACACGCAGCAGCGTGATGGACTGGCCGAACGGGAGCAGCAGCTGCTGCAACTGGCAGGCCAGTTGCGCGAGAACGAAGGTGCGCTGCAACGCGAGAGCCGCCAGCGCGCCCTGCTGGAGGAGCAGCTGCAAAAGAGCGAAGGGGAGCTGGCGCTGCGCCACGAGCAGTACGCCCAGCAACAGCAGCAGTTGAGCGGCGTGACCGCTCAGCTGGCCGCGCTGGAGGAGAGCCATCGTCAGCAGTCCGCGCAGTTGACCCGTGCCACTCAGGAGAGCTCGGCGCAGGGCCAGCAGCTGACCGCGTTGCAGCAGGAGTACGACACTATCAAGGTGAAGTACGACAAGCTGGTCAAGCCGGCACGTACTGCCAAGGGCAAGCACGTGGTGGAGGTGCGTTACGAAAAGCGCGACGGCAACGAGGTGATCACCCTTCGGGATGGCGGCGCGCCGGGCGGCGATGAGGCCAGCGCCAAAGTGAGCACCAAGGAGCTGCACCAGCGTCTGGTGGCGCTGAAGAGGGCGCACCCCGGCAGGCTCTACATCAAGATCATCATCCCCGCCGACAGCGGCCTCTCCTATAACGAGGCGTGGAGTTTCATGAAGGGGCTGCTGGAGAAGTACGACTACTATTACCAGTCGTAGCCACTGCAACCGCTTGCTACAATCACCATTTTCAGCGGCGGGGGTAGCGGTGTCCAACTCACAGGGTGAAGCGCTGGTGGCGTGCGAGCTGCCGGAGCCGTTGCAGCCGCGGGCTGCGCAGCAGTGGCAACAGCTGTGCGAGCGTCTGGGTGAGGAGAACCCGGTCAGCAGCGAGGCGCTGCAGACCGAGACACGGCGGGTGCTGGCGCTGAGCGAGTTCATCAGTCAGAGTCTGCAACGCGACGCCTCCCTGCTCGCCGACCTCATCACCAGCGGCGATCTCTTCAGCCGCTACGACGCGGGGTGTTACACGGCACGCTTGAGCACCCTGCTCGACGGTTGCGCGGAGGAGAAGCAGCTGGGTGAGCAGTTGCGCAGGTTTCGCCGTCGCGAGATGGTGCGCATCGCCTGGCGCGACCTTGCCGGGCGTGCCGAGCTTATCGAGACCACCGCCGACCTCTCCCACCTGGCCGACGCCTGCATCGAGGCGGCACTGGGGCTTCTTCATCACTGGCACTGCACGCAGTGGGGCACCCCCACGAGTGTCGACGGCGCACCGCAGCGCCTGGTGGTGATTGGCATGGGCAAGCTGGGTGCCTACGAGCTCAACTTCTCCTCCGATGTCGACCTCATCTTCAGCTATCCCGAGGAGGGCGAGACCCAGGGTGGGCGGCGCACCCTCGCCAACCAGGAGTTCTTCATCAAGCTGGGGCAGGCGCTGATCCGCGCCCTGGATGTCGCCACCGCCTACGGTTTTGTCTTTCGCGTCGATATGCGGCTGCGTCCCTTTGGCGAGTCGAGTGCGCTGGCGGTCAGTTTTGATGCGATGGAAAACTACTACCAGGTGCATGGGCGCGAGTGGGAGCGCTACGCCATGATCAAGGCGCGGGTGGTGGCCGGCGACCACGCCGCCGGTGCGGAGCTGATGGCGCGTCTCAAACCCTTTGTCTACCGCAAATATGTCGACTATGGCGCCTTTGAGTCGCTGCGCGAGATGAAGGCGATGATCGCCCGCGAGGTCAAGCGCAAGGGGATGGATGATAATGTCAAACTCGGCGCCGGCGGTATCCGCGAGGTGGAGTTTATCGGCCAGGCCTTTCAGCTGATTCGCGGCGGCCGTGAGCCGACGCTGCAGCGCCGACGCATCCTCACCGTGCTGGAGGCATTGCGCGGTTTTGACCTGCTGCCCGACTTCGTGGTCGATGAGCTGGTCACGGCCTACACTTTCCTGCGCAACACCGAACACCGCATTCAGGAGTGGGCCGAGCAGCAGAGCCACATGCTGCCCACCGATGAGGCGGGGCGGGCGCGCCTCGCCTGCGGCATGGGCTTTGCCAGCTGGGGGGAGTTCGAGCCGGTGTTGCGCGAACACATGCGTCTGGTGCATGAACACTTTGAGCAGGTCTTTGCCGCGCCGCAGACCGAACACGCCGAGAACGATGCGCAGGATCTGACCGGGATCTGGCAGGGGAGCGTGGACAGCGAGCAGGCGCTTGCCACCCTGCGGCAACTGGGCTACCAGCAGGGCGAAGAGATGGTGCGGCTGCTCGGCCAGGTGCGCGGTGGGCGCTCCTTCCAGGCAATGAGCGCCCACGGGCAGATGCGCATGGACCACCTGATGCCGCTGTTACTGGGGGCGGTGGCGCAGAGCCGTGAGCCTGACGAGACCCTGCGCCGCCTGTTGCAGCTCATCGAGGCGATTGGCCGGCGCAGCGCCTACCTCGCCCTGCTGGTGGAGAACCCGATGGCGCTGTCGCAACTGGTCAGGCTCTGTAGCGCCAGCCCCTGGATCGCCAGCCACCTGAGCCGCTTCCCGCAACTGCTCGACGAGCTGCTCGATCCGCGTACCCTCTATGCGCCCCCCAAGCGCGAGGAGCTGGCCAACGAGGTGCGCCAGCGGCTGTTGCATATTCCCGCCGAGGATCTGGAGGGGCAGATGGAGGCGCTGCGCCACATCAAGCAGGCCCACGTGCTGCGCGTCGCCGCCGCCGATGTGATGGAGGCGGTGCCGCTGATGGTGGTGAGCGATCACCTCACCGACATCGCCGAGGTGATGGTGGAGGCCGCCTTTGACCTCGCCTGGCGCCACCTGGTGGCGCGCCACGGCCGTCCCGAGAGTTGCGATGCGCGGGTCTGCGACACTGGCTTTGCGGTGATTGCCTACGGCAAGATGGGGGGGCTGGAACTGGGTTACGGCTCGGATCTGGATATCGTCTTCCTCCACAGCAACGAGAGTGAGGGCAAGGTGACCGGCGGTGAGCGGCCGCTGGATAACGCCGTCTTTTACGCCCGCCTCGCCCAGCGCATGATCCACATCCTCCATACCCGCACCGCCGCCGGCGAACTTTATGAAATTGATACCCGGCTGCGCCCCAGCGGCGCCTCCGGTCTGCTGGTGAGCAGCGTCGACGCCTTTGCCGAGTACCAGCGCGGGCAGGCCTGGACCTGGGAGCACCAGGCGCTGGTGCGCGCCCGCTTTATCACCGGTGACGCGGGGATCGCCCGTGCCTTCCAGGCAGTGCGCAACGAAATCCTCTGCCGGGTGCGCGACGAGGCGACGCTGCGCCGCGAGGTGCGGGAGATGCGCGAGAAGATGCGTGCCTCGCTCTCCAGGGGGGAAAGCGGAAAATTTGACTTGAAACAGGACCCTGGCGGTATCGCGGACATTGAATTTATGGTGCAATACGGGGTCTTGGCCTGGGCCCATGCCCACCCGGCACTGTTGCACTGGAGTGACAATATCCGCCTGCTGGAGACGCTGGCCCAGTGCGGCCTCATCAGCGAGGCGCAGAGTAACCTGCTGTGTGATGCCTACCGCGCCTTTCGCGCCCGCGCCCATCGTCTGACCCTGCAGCTGCAGCCGGCGCTGGTCGCAGAGGAGGAGTTTTGCGAGCTGCGCGCCGGGGTTTGCGCCCTCTGGCAACGGCTGATGGTCGAGTAAATTATTAGCGGTGCCGCCCCGCCGCCTCAGGGTTGCGGGGCGCGCCAAATTTGTGAGCTTGAGGAGAGTATTCGATGACGATGGATGATCGCGATGGCGTCATCTGGCTGGATGGCAAGATGGTTCCCTGGCGCGAGGCGAAGGTCCATGTGCTGACTCACACCCTGCACTACGGCATGGGGGTCTTTGAGGGGGTGCGTGCCTACAAGACCGACAGGGGGGCGGCGATCTTTCGCCTGCAGGAGCATACCGACCGGCTGTTTCGCTCCGCCCACATCATGAACATGCCGATGCCCTTCGACAAGGAGACCCTCCTTGCCGCACAGCGGGCGGCGGTGGCCGAGAACAACCTGGAGTCGGCCTATATCCGCCCGATGGTCTTCTACGGCTCGGAGGGGATGGGGCTGCGTGCCGACAACCTCAAGGCGCATGTGATGGTGGCCGCCTGGTCGTGGGGCTCCTACCTCGGTGCCGAGGGGATGGAGAAGGGCATTCGCATCCGCACCTCCTCCTTCACCCGCCACCACGTCAACATCACCATGTGCAAGGCCAAGGCCAACGGCAACTACATGAACTCGATGCTCGCCCTGCAGGAGGCGCTCGCCTGCGGCATGGACGAGGCGATGCTGCTCGATAACGAGGGCTATGTGGCCGAGGGGTCCGGCGAGAACATCTTCCTGGTACGTGATGGCGTGCTCTACACCCCGGACCTCACCTCGGCGCTGGACGGCATCACCCGCAACACCATTTTCCAGCTGGCGGCCGAGCTCGGTATCCAGGTGAAGGAGAAGCGCATCACCCGTGATGAGGTCTATATCGCCGATGAGGCATTCTTTACCGGCACCGCCGCCGAGGTGACGCCGATCCGCGAGGTCGATAACCGCAAGATCGGCAGCGGCAAACGTGGCCCGATCACCGAGAAGCTGCAGAGCATGTACTTCGACCAGGTGCATGGGCGGCGCAGTGAACACCCGCAGTGGGTGACGCTGGTCAAGTAAACCAACACGGCGGAGGGGATGGTATGGGTAAACGGCAAGGGCAACTGAAGCAGGCCAACGCGGTCAGTCGCTACGAGGTAACGGCCGCCGATCTGCCGCTGCACTGTCCGATGCCAGGGATGACGGTGTGGAACTCTCACCCGCGCGTCTATCTGGATGTGCAGAGTGAGGGCCACGCCCGCTGCCCCTACTGTAGCGCCGAATATATTTTGAAAAAGTAAGGGGGCTGGCGCCCCTTTACTCATCCTGCACCAGCGTATTTGACGAAAAGTTCATGCCATGAAGATCAGCCAACTCCCCGAATTTACAAAGGCCTCCGTGCTGGTGGTCGGCGATCTGATGCTGGATCGTTACTGGCACGGCGAGACCTCACGCATCTCCCCCGAGGCCCCGGTGCCGGTGGTCAAGGTGGAGGAGATCGAGGAGCGTGCCGGTGGTGCCGGCAACGTGGCGCTCAACGTTGCCGCCCTGGGCGGCAACGCCTCGGTGATCGGACTTACCGGTCAGGATGAGGCCGCCGATGCCCTCGCCCGTACCCTGCTCCATGCCGGGGTGGAGTGCCATTTTGAGCGGGTGGCGGGTTTTCCCACTATCACCAAACTGCGCGTGCTGAGCCGCCACCAGCAGCTGATCCGCCTTGATTTTGAGGACGGCTTCCCCGGCTGTGACAGCGCCGGTCTGCTGCACCGCTTTCGGGATAATGTGCAGGATGCCGGGGTGGTGGTGCTCTCCGACTACAGCAAGGGGACCCTGCGCGAGGCGGGCCAGCTGATCGCGCTGGCCCGCGCCGCCGGCAAGCCGGTGGTGATCGACCCCAAGGGGAGCGACTTTTCTCACTACCGCGGCGCCACCGTGATCACCCCCAATATGCACGAGTTCGAGGCGGTGGTCGGCCACTGTGCCGATGACACCGCGGTCGAGGGCAAGGGCGAGGTGCTGCGGGAAAAGCTCGATCTTGAGGCCCTGTTGATCACCCGCAGCGAAAAGGGGATGACCCTGCTGCAACGGGGCGAGGCACCGCTGCACATCCCTACCCGGGCACGTGAGGTCTACGATGTGACCGGTGCCGGCGATACCGTGGTTTCGGTGCTGGCCGCCTCGCTGGCCGCCGGTCACTCCCTGCAGGAGGCGACGGTGCTGGCCAATCTTGCCGCCGGAGTGGTGGTGGGCAAGCTCGGTACCGCTAGTGTCTCGGTGCCGGAGCTACGCCGCGCGCTGCGCGAGCAGGACGAGATGGAGCAGGGGATGGTGAGCGAGGAGAAGCTGATTGCCCTGGTGCAGGAGGCCAAGGCCCACGGCGAGACGGTGGTGATGACCAACGGCTGTTTCGACATCCTGCATGCCGGCCACGTCACCTATCTGGAGGAGGCGGCACAGCTCGGCGACCGCCTCATCGTTGCGGTCAACGATGACGCCTCGGTCAAACGCATCAAGGGCGAGGAGCGGCCGGTCAACACCCAGTCCAAGCGGATGCGGGTGCTGGCAGCGCTGAACTGCGTCGATTGGGTGGTCGGCTTCGATGAGGACACCCCCACACGCCTGATTTGCAACGTCTCCCCCAACATCCTGGTGAAGGGGGGCGACAACGATCCGAATAACATCCCCGGCGGCGAGTGTGTGCGCGATAGCGGTGGTCAGGTGATGGTGATGAGCTTTGTCGATGGTTGCTCCACCACCAGCATCATCGGCGCCATCCGTGCCTCGGAGAAAAAGTAAGCGGGATGGCTGAGGCGGGGCAGAAAATTTGCGTGGATGTGGCGATCTGCGGCGGCGGTGTCGCTGGCCTGTGGCTGCTCAACCGTCTGCGCCAGAGCGGTTATCATGCCATCCTGCTGGAGAGTGATCGCCTCGGTGCGGGGCAGACCCGCTACGCCCAGGGGATCATCCACGGCGGCACCAAGTACGCGCTCACCGGCAAGCTCACCGGCTCCTCCGAGGCGATCGTCGAGATGCCCGCCCGCTGGCGCGCTTGCCTGGAGGGAAAAGGGGAGCTGGACCTCTCCTCGGTAAAACTGATGTCGGACCACCAGTACCTGTGGTCGACCACCAGCCTCACCTCCCGTCTCGCCGGTTTCTTTGCCAGCAGGCTGATGCGCTCGCGCACCCAGGCGCTGGAGGGGGAGGGGCGACCGGAGCTGTTTCGTTCACCGCAATTTAAGGGGCAGGTCTATCGCCTGGATGAGCCGGTGCTCGATACCGCCTTGCTGATCGCGGCACTGGCCGCCCCCTGCCGTGACTTCATATTCGCTACCGACGCTCTGCGACTCTCTCCCGAACATCCTACCCGCATTGAAATGAGCGGCGGGCGTGTGATCGAGGCGCAGCGTCTGGTGCTCTGTGCCGGTGCCGGCAACGAGGCGTTGTTGCAGCAGCTGGGGCGTACGACGCCGGCGATGCAGCGTCGCCCGCTGCAGATGGTGATGCTGCGCGGCAACGGCCTGCCGACAGGCGTTTACGCCCACTGCCTGGGCGCCAATGCCCTGCCGCGCATCACCATTACCAGCCATTTTGATGCCGCGGGTCGTACCGTCTGGTATATCGGCGGCCAGCCGGCGGAGGAGGGGGTGGGACGTTCGCGCGAGGCGCAGATCAGCGCGGTGCGCGAAGAGCTCACGGCCCTCTTTCCGTGGCTCGATTTTAGCGCCTGTGAGTGGGACACCCTGCATATTGACCGTGCCGAGCCGAAGATGGCCGACGGCTCGCGTCCCGATGATGTCTTTGTGGAGGGGCGCGAGGGGGTGCTCACCGCCTGGCCGACCAAGCTGGCGCTGGCGCCGCGCCTCGCCGATGAGGTGGCGCGGCTGCTGCGTGGCGTGCTGCCAAGTGGCAGTGCCGATATCGCCGCATGGCCCCATCCGCAGATGGCACCGCTGCCGTGGCAGGAGGAGGAGAAGTGGCACTGAACGGCCTCTGGCGCACGCTTGGCGCGACCGGCATTGAGGTGAGCCCGCTGGGGCTGGGCACGGTGAAGATCGGTCGCGACCAGCAGGTAAAGTACCCCAACGGTTTTACCATTCCCGACGATAAGGCGGTGCGCGCGCTGTTTGACCTGGCCTGGGAGCTGGGCATCAACACCCTCGATACCGCCCCCGCCTATGGCAACTCTGAGGAGCGGCTCGGTCAGCTGCTGCCGCACCGTCACGACTGGGTGATTGTCGGCAAGGTGGGAGAGATCTTCGAGCGCGGTGAATCGAGTTTCGACTTTAGTGCCCAATATACCCGCATGAGTGTAGAGCGTTCGCTCAAACGGCTGCGGCGCGATGTTATCGATATGGTGCTGGTGCACTCCCACGGCGACGACATGGCGATCATCCGCAATGAGGCGGTGTGCGACACCCTCCATGAGCTTAAACACGAGGGCAAGATTAAGGCGATCGGCATGTCGACCAAGTCGGTTGAGGGCGGCCTCTGGTGCGTGGAAAACATGGATGTGGTGATGGCCAGCTACAACCCGACCTATACCGAGGAGCTGCCGGTGCTGCAGCGTGCCGCCGAACTCAACAAGGGTGTGTTGATCAAAAAGGGGCTGCAAAGCGGCCACGCCGACAGCGCCGCCGGTGGCGGCGGGGTGGAGGCGGCGCTGCGTTTTGTCTTCGTCCAGCCTGCGGTACACAGCGTGGTGGTCGGCACCATCAACCCGAAACACCTGCGCGAGAATGTCGAGATCACCGAAACGGTATTAAGGGGCTGAGCGTGGCTGCCGCCTCACGCATCCTCATCGTCGGTCCCGCCTGGGTGGGCGACATGGTGATGGCCCAGAGCCTGTTTATCTCGTTGCGACAACGTCATCCCGACGCCCTGATCGACGTACTGGCCCCTGCCTGGTCAGTGCCACTGCTCTCGCGCATGCCCGAGGTCCATGAGGCGATCACCGTCCCGACCGGCCACGGCGAGTTTGGCCTTGCCGCACGCTGGCGCCTCGGCCGCTCCCTGCGTAGCCATCACTATGATCAAGCCTTGGTGTTGCCGCGCTCGCTCAAGTCCGCCTTGATTCCCCTCTTCGCCGGCGCCCGCGTGCGCAGCGGTTACTGCGGCGAGATGCGCTACGGCATGCTCAACGACATCCGTGCGTTGGATAAAAGGGTGCTGACACAGACGGTGCAGCGCTTCGTCGCGCTGGGGCAGCCTGCCGATGCCCCTCTCCCCCCGGCCACTCCCCATCCAGCGCTCAAGGTGGACGCGGGTAACCAGCGGCGCCTGTTACAGGAGCTGGGACTCGACCTGGAGAGGCCTGTGATCGGCTTCATGCCCGGCGCCGAATATGGCCCGGCCAAGCAGTGGCCGCTGGCGCATTACGCTGCGCTGGCCGGGTTACTGGTCGAGCAGGGCTTTCAGGTGTGGTTGTTCGGGTCGGCAAAAGATCGTAAGGCAGCACCGCAAATCGCTACCGGACTTGGACAGGTTTACAATCTGTGCGGCCGCACCGAACTGGTCGATGCGGTCGACCTTATCGCCCTCTGCCGCACGGTGGTGAGCAACGACTCGGGGCTGATGCACGTGGCCGCAGCGGTCGGCACGCCGCTGGTGGCGCTCTATGGCTCCTCCACCCCGGCCTACACCCCGCCGCTGACCGACAAGGCGGAGGTGCTCTACCTGGGGCTGGAGTGCAGCCCCTGCTTCAAGCGGGAGTGTCCGCTGGGGCATACCCAATGTCTGACCCGGATTGATGCCGCTCAGGCGCTGGCCGCCGTTGAGCGTCTGTTATCCAGCGAAAACATTAAACAAAGGGAACACGCATGAGGATTAGCGCGACCGTTATCGCCCGCAACGAGGCGGAGAATATCCGGGACTGCATCGCCTCGGCCCAGCGGGTGTGCGATGAGGTGATCGTGGTGGTCGACACCAAGACCACCGACGAGACCGCAGCCATCGCCGAATCCATGATGGGGGCGAGGGTCTACCACCAGGAGTACCTGGGCGACGGGCCGCAGAAGGCCTTCGGTGTGCAGTTTGCGAGCAACGACTGGATTCTTAGTGTGGATGCGGACGAGCGTCTGGATGAGGATGCGGTCGCCGCGATTGAGGGACTGGACCTAACCGACAACAGCGTCGACGGCTACAGTCTGCGCCGGCGCAATTTCGTCGGCAGCCACTGGATCCGTGCTGCCGGGTTCTATCCGGATCGGGTAACCCGTCTCTACCACAAGGGGCGCGCCGCCTACCTGCCGAAAAAGGGTCACTCCAGTGTCGATGCGAAAAAAGTTCGTGCTCTCGATGCCCACCTCCTCCACTTTACCTATCGCGATTACGCCCACTGGATTGAGCGGATTAATGCGTTGAGTTCGCGTGATGCCTGGGCGATGTATGAACGCGGCAGGGGGGCGTCCAAGTCGGCACCGGCACTGCATGCGCTAATCGCACTGCTGCGCAAACTCATTTTCAAGGGCGGTATTTTTCAGGGTATGGATGGCGCCACCGTGGCCATTACCACCGCCTTTCATGCCTACATGAAATATCTCAAGCTCAATGAACTGCACGAGAAGAAAAAGCGCGAGGAGAGCGCATGAAAATCATCGAACTGTGCCTCTCGCCCGACCTTGGCGGGCTGGAACTCTATATGTACCGCTGCTGCCGCGAGTTGGGGAAGGGCGCCGAGGTGATCCCGCTGGTCTGCGAGGGGGGGCGGTTGCAGCAACGCCTCGAAGCCGAGGGGGCGAAGCCTCAAATGGTGGAACGTCGTAATCGGGCGCTGCCCCTGCTGGCGGCACGGCGCCTGGCACGGCTTATCGACGAGGAGCAGGTGGATATCATCCACATTCACTGGACCAAGGACATTCCGCTGGCCGCCTTTGCCAAGGCCTTTGCCAAGCGCAAGCCGATGCTGGTCTCGACCCGGCAGATGCAGATCACCCGGCCCAAGCGCGATCGCTACCACGATTTTCTCTATCGCCAGATCGACCTCAATATCACCATCACCGAGGCGCTGGCCGGTGATATGCGCGGTCTTCTCAACCCCGCCTATGCGGACCGTGTTGTACCGCTCTACTACGGCGTGGCCGAGCCGACGGAGTTTCTTTCAGCGGGGGCGCGTCAGGCGTTGCGTGACGAGATGGGGATTGGCCCGTCGACCTTTCTTGTCTGCCTGGTGGGTCGCATCAAGCACTACAAGGGGCAGCACCTGCTGGTTGAGGCCATCGGCAAGGCGCTGCAGCAGGGCGAGGATGTGGCCGCACTCATCGTCGGCCACGCCATGGAGCAGGATTATTTGGCGGACCTCAAACGCCGTGTGCAGGAGAACGGCTGGCAGGGGCGCATTCTGTTTCGCGATTTCGTCGAGCAACCGCAGCGACTGATGCAGGCTTGCGATGTGGTAGCACTCACCACGGTGGAGGAGACCTTCGGCCTGGTGCTGGTGGAGGCGATGCGCGCCGGGGTAGCGGTGATCGGTTCGGACCGCGGAGGGGTGCCGGAGATCATCGACCACGAAAAGACCGGTATGCTGTTTCGCTCCACCGACGGCGAGGATCTCTACCGGCAGTTACAGCGCCTGTGGCAGGATCGGGACCTCTGCGCCCGCCTGGCGGCGGCCGGTAAGGAGAAGGCGGATCGGGTATTTGACGAGGCCAGCCATTTCAGTGCATTGCGAGCCCTGCTTCAACAGCGATACGGCGCCTACCTCAGCGCAGAAAAGTCGCGCTAATCCGCCGCGCTGCGGCCACAACATCAATACCGGAGACGGCGTCTTCTGGTACCTCTGGTGGTGGCACAAAGACAAGCCGCTTGTCCGGGGCATTGAGGGTTTGCCAGCGTAGTGGTGTCGCCGAGCGGTGCCGCGGATAGAAAGCGGCGGTCGGGCGATCCAATGCGGCTGCCATGTGCAGCGGACCGGTTGAATTACTGATGAACAGATCGGCAAATGCCAAATCGCGGGCGAGTTCCCCCAAACCGTTATGGGGTTGTAACACGGTCGCCGGATGCGCCGTAATTCCTTTGCATACTTCTGCAGCCACCTCCTCTTCGCCCGGACCCGCTGTGATCACGAAGGCCAGCGGGCGAGTGCCCTGGAGGGTGTTTGCCAGTACGGCATACTGGGCCAGCAAGAGATTGTTCGCCGAGCCGCCGCTTCCCGGATGAATAAAGACCAGTCGACTTTTTGCCGACAGTTGCCGGTTTGCGCAGAAGTCACCGCGCAGTCGTTCGATCTCGTCACTATCGAATCGTAGTAGGGGCCGTTTGATACAGACCGGCAGGAAATCCTCTGTACCTTGCGTAAGGTGAGGTTCCAGACCCTTTAAATCCTGTAAAAACCGATAACCGAGATCCAGATTGTAGGCGTACTCGGGTTTTTCCGAACGTGAGCGCCGCTGGGGCAAGCGCCGATTATAACAAAACTGTGCCAGTTTGGTCGCCGGGGTAAGCCGGTAGGGAATGCCTGCCAGGTAGCCGGCCAGGGCGACCCGTCCGGTGGAGAACAAGGTGAGGAGCGCATCGAAATGCCCGATGAGCATCTTGCTTCGTAGTGCGGAAAGGTCGGCGAGAGCGGATGGTTTCCTTTGATCGATAACGACCTCGTCGATCCAGGGACACAGCTCCGCCATCGGTGCGGTATAGAGGGGAACAAGTGCGCTGACATGTCCCTCGGGCCAGTGGTGCTTGAGCAGTGCGAACAGTGGCCAAGCCAGCATGAAGTCGCCTAGCCTGTCGTTGCGCACCACCAGCAGGCGCGGCGCGGATGCCTTAGTAATGATGGGGTACCTCCCCGAGAGGGTGATAATTAATCATCCTGCTTGCTTTGCAGAGTGTTCTCGATGCGGTACTGCGCCAGCACCATCCCAATAAAGAGGGCGAAGAACAGCATAGTGTTCTGTTGGTGCAGGAATCGGGCAGGGAGGTCGGCGATGATGACGATAAATAGCACCACAAGTTTGATGTAGGTCAGCTCCGAGTCTCTCACACGAATCCTGTAGATAGCGACAAGCATTGCCAGCAGGGCGCCGAGACCGATCAGCCCTGTTCCCACCACGGTGTCGATAAAGTAGTTGTGGAAATGCCCATGATCGTGGGCAATCTGCATCTGTCCAGGATAGTCGCGGGCGATAATGCGGTTTTTCTCTGCATGGTTGTCGCCGATGCCTACGCCGAAGAGCAGTGAACGTTCGGCGAGAATGTCCTTGGCAATGACATAGCTGGCCAGGCGGTTGCCGAAGGAGGTGTTGTAGTTCTGTTCTTGCAGCGCCTTTTCGGTGTCGCTGATAGCCTGGTGTACACGATAATTGAAATCTTCATAGCCGAAATAGGCCGTGATGAAAATCAGAGTCGGTAAAATCGATGCCAGGACAAGCGTGCGTAACGATAGTCGTGCGTAGAGCAGGGTGATAAAGAAAAGGGTCAGGAACAGGGTAACCTGCCCGGTGCGGCCCCCTGAGATCACCAGGTTTCCTGCCATGGTGATAAAGAACCCAGAATAGAGAAGCGTCCGCTTGATGTCGGTACTATGTTTGATCTCGTAACCGAGCAGCATGATGGTAAAGGCCACCAGCACGCTGTAGGGAATGTGGTGCATAAAGGCAACAGGATAGGCAGCTTTGTTCTCGATTAGCCCAAAAAGCATGCTGTAGGAGATCAGTTCGTTGACGAGCATCGAAATGATGAATGCCTTGATGATCAGGGGAATAGTCTCGCGCCTTATGCTCGAGGCGACGATCAACAGCGGGATGTAGATATAGATGGCAAAGCGGTTCACATAATTGATACCGCTCTTGAGGTCGTCGCTCCACAGCAGAGACAGTCCGAGAATAAAAAGGAAAAGCGTTGCCGTCTGCACAACGCGATTCTTGCGCAGAAAGCGGATTTTTTCCCCGTCGCCCAGGGTAAAGAGCCACAGCAGGAATACCACCGTCATGATGGTCTTCGCCCAGTTCTGGGAGATGGGAAAGACAAAAGCGGTTAGGACAACAAGGGCATTAATCCATGCATGCAGGTCGGATACTCGAATTCTATCATTGAGATCTTTACTGAGATCGGCAAGTCTTGACACGGTAAATCCTTTGCTGGAGGGGCTTTTTACCCTGTGTTGGCACCGCGGTATCATATCGTCCGAATGGACTGATTCAAAGTACCATTCTGACAGGCTATGGTACCATCGGCACTTGAATAATACATATGGGCGCTTTTTTGGGGCGCGGGGAATTGACAGGTTGAATCCAAAAAGAATTGTCCTGGTGGCGCGCAGCCTGCAAATGGGTGGTATTGAGCGCAATACCATTACCCTGGCGAACAACCTGGTCGAGATGGGCCATGATGTGCATATCGTGGTTTATAAAAAACGCCCCGGGTTGGTGCCAGATCCCAGGGTGTACATCCACTATTTCGATATCGACAAGATCAATCGGATCACGGTGATTGGGTTGATCTATGACCTGTTTACCCGCACCTTTCTGGCGCCCTTGATACCGCGCTCCGGCTTTGTCTGGCGCGGCATTTACGGCAGCTGGTTCTTTCGGCTGCTGCTGCGAAAACTGGAGAAACAATTCGGTTCTATCGACAAAATTATTACGCGTGGGCAAGGAGCCTTTGAAATGCTTTGGCGCCTGCGCGATCCGCGCTGCTACCAGGTGATCGTAAGCCCCATCGACCCGCCCAGCCACGGTTGGCTGGATCGCTGGTACAGTCGTTTGCTGTTTGCCGGCAAGAACAATGTCTGCAACTCAACCGGCGTAATGGAATCTGTCAAGGCACGGCTGCAGGCTTACGGTTATTCGGCAAGGCAGCTTGTGGTGATTTCCAATCCGATCCCGATTGATCGGATTGAGCAGCTCTCGCATGAGCCGGTGACGCTGCCCCAGCGCCCGTTTATAGTTCATGTGGCGCGCCTCACCTACCAGAAAAACCAGGAATTGCTTATTCGTGCTTTCCATGCGGCGAATGTAGAAGAGGACCTTGTTATCATTGGTGGTGGACAGGACCGCTCCAAGCTGGAGAAGTTGGTGGTGACATTGGGACTTGATGGTCGAGTTCTGTTCCTGGGGCAGCTCGAGAATCCCTATCCCTGGATGCGTGCAGCAAAGCTTTTTGTGCTCAGCTCCCGCTACGAGGGCTTCGGCCTGGTGATGGCCGAGGCGCATGTCTGCGGCACACCGGTAGTTGCCGTGGATTGTCGCGGTGGGGTTCGTGACGTGCTCATCGAGGAGCAGACTCGGCTGATATCCGAACCGACAGTCGAGAGATTGGCTGACAAGATCCGCGAGGGTATTACCGACCCGGTTGAGGTTAGGCGCGAATGGGTCGAGCGCTTCGAGGCGAAGAAGATCGCTTCGCAATTCCTTGAGTTATCATAAGCGGCCGATTGGGACGCAAGGAAATCTGGATAGAGACAATGAATTTACGCGATGTGTTGAATAAGGTATTCGCCGGTAAGGGTTACCGGATAGAACGTTCCATGCCAGTGGTTTTCCGCGAGGATGTCCGGTTCGATGTGGATCTCGATTTTCTGATCCAGCACGAGATCTTCCGCCGCGGCGGGAGTTTTCACTTTGTACAGATCGGTGCCAATGACGGAATCAGCCGCTCAGATGACCTGATTCGCTATATCCGCCAGTTCAACGCCACCGGGATTATGGTCGAGCCACAGCCCGATCTGTTCGCCCAGCTGCAGAAGAATTTCGTCGACTACCCTGATATAGAACTGGTTAACAAGGCTATTCACAAAACAGAGAAAGCCATGACCCTCTACCGCCTGGATCCCCAGGTTCTAAATGGCATCGCAGACCTTCCGCTATGGGCACAGACCAACGGTATTGCCAGTTTCGATAGGGCCCATGTTCTGGAGCACGCCAGCCGCATCGGGTTGGGGGGAGAGGTGATCGAATCGCAACAGGTGCCCTGCGTAAGTCTGGACGAATTGTTGGCGCAATCCTCGCAAACTCCAGGTGTGCTCAAGGTGGATACAGAGGGTTATGACTACGAAGTGCTCTCTATGCTGGATCTGGCACAGGTCCGACCAACCATCATCCGCTTTGAGCACTTGCACATGTCCACCGGGCAGTATGAGGACCTTGTGTACCGGATGATCGAAGCGGGGTATCGTTTTCTTGCCGACAAGATGAATACCACGGCATACCTGCCGCAGCCGCTTGCCTGAGCGAACTTCACGAAGAGATTGGAATCATGGATTTACGTAACGCCCTGACACTCCAGGTCGCGAAGGTTCGCGAACTCAACAAGCTTGTCAGGCGACTGCTTCCGGAACACGCTTACATCGCACTGCCTAACGGCGTGCATTTTTTCGTTTACCCTCGTGACCTGAGCGGGCCGAGTATTCACGTTATTAAAAGAGGCTTCTTCAATTACGAGAATATCGAGATTGAGACTCTGCTAACGTTCCTTCCTGAAGACGGGGTAATGCTGGATGTGGGGGCCAATGTCGGTGTTTTCGCCATGAGGGCCTGGCTGGCGAAGCCGCAGGCGGAGATCTTCTGCTTTGAGCCGGAACCGTCGGTCAACGGTTGCCTGGCACGCACAGTGAGGGAAAATGGGATCGGCAATATCCATGTCTCCGACCTGGCACTGAGCGCGACCAGCGGGACCTCCACCCTGTTCGTTCATGACGCCAATTCCGGCGGCCATTCGCTGAAGCCGTTATCCGCCGAGGAGCGTGCTGCGGCCGAAGCGATTAGCGTAACCACTTCAACGCTGGATGATTTCGTCGCCGCACAGGGGATCTCGCATATCGATGTAATCAAGGTCGATATCCAGGAGGCCGAGGTGGACTTCATTACCGGCGGCGCGGGGAGTCTGCGGAGGCTCCGCCCGGTGTTGATGCTGGAGATCACCTGTGCCGATTTTTTGCATGATGAGAACATTCTGACTCACCTGCAACAGCAGACCGGAATGGCCTATCGGGTCTGCGATCATAACGGTAAGGCGTTTACCGATCGGCAAGCGATCACCCGCTACTGCGAAGAGCGGCTTTCACGCGGGAAGCAGCAGAGTAATTTCTTTTTCATCCCGAAAGAGGCGTCTGCCGGCAATAGTACCGACTGATTACCTCGCTCCTCAGTCGGGCTGTTTTTCGATACCGTTACGGGTAAACCACTGACCCGCCGTGCGCTTTTCCTGAATCTGCCGCTTGTTATCCGGCGTCATCGTCTTTTCCGGATGGTAGATATGGTAGAGGATGGCGCGGCCCAGCACGGTGCACCGTTCAACCCCCGCAGCCATCAGGCGCCACTCCAGGTCGGTCTCTTCCATGCCGTATCCCTGGTAATCCTCATCGAAGCCGTTGACGCGTAACAGATCCTCGCGCCACATCGCCATATTGGCGCCGAGGGTGCCGATCTGTTTGCGGCTCCACAGCCGGTGCAACCAGTAGGGTGGACGCAATCCTTTCTCTCCGCGCTTGAGATTCTTCTTCAATGCGTGGTGCAGCAGCCAGGTAAGGGATTCCGGATTTTGCCACTCGCCACTAAGCAACTCCTTGCTCGGGAGCGGCCCCAGGTCGACCCGCCGACCGGTAATAAAGCAGCCTGGTTGTGCGGCCCGTTTGTGGTCGGCGATAAAGTGCTTTTCTGGAATACAGTCGTTGTCGCTGAACACCAGGTAGTCGGCTTGCGAGGTGGCGATGGCATGGTTGAGGATGCGTGCCTTGCGAAAGCCCTGGTCCTCTTGCCACAGATGGCGGATCGTCAAGCGCTTGCGGTACTCCTCGACCAGTTGTTTGATCTCGGGACCGGAGCCGTCGTCGGCGATAACCAGGGTGAAATCCGGGTCGCTCTGGCGGCAGTAGCCTTCCAGGGTCATGCGGGTGACCTCGGGACTGTTGTAGACTGCCAGCAGCAGTTCGAGTGAGGGCTTGACGTGCATGGGGCTAGGCGCCGTTATTGGCCGAGGCGAGATGGCGGTCGAGGATATGATGGATATTCTCGCGCGGCAGGTCGCGCAGGCAGGCAATATCATGCGGACAGGGTTGTTTGGGAACGCAGGGACGGCACTCCATAGGCAGTTCGACCACATGGAGTTTGTCCGATACCGGCGCGGAGATATGGGTGGCTGTTGGGCCGTACAGGCCGATCATGGGTGTGCCGAGTGCGGCCGACATATGCAGCGGGCCACTGCAGGGGCCGACGAACAAGTCTACCTCACTGAGCAGGTATTTGAGCTCATTGAGATCGCCCTCGAACAACAGTGCGTGACCGGCGCTTGAGTCGAGCAGTTTAGCTGCCAGCTCACGCTCGTCTCCCAGCAGGATGATTCCGGCATTAAGCCCCTTGCTGTAGTGGATGATGTCAAACAACAGGGTATCGGGTGGTCGACGTTTGGGATTGGTGGCGCCAAAGTGAATGGCCACTACTTTACCGGAGCCGATGCGGGCCTGGTTCAGCAGTGCATCGACCTTTTCGGAGGCACAACCTGGATGCAGTATCGGGGTGAGCGAACGCTGCTCGCCAAAGTATTCGAGGATAGGGTAGAAGCCCTTCATTATGTGATCCTGATCGGTACCGCCGCGGATCACCTTTTTCTTCTTCAACACATTGTAGGTGGAGCGCAGACGCAGGCGGTGCAGCCAGGTTCGGTATAGGCCAATGCGGATCCTGGCCTGCAGTTGACGCACGAAGCGCCTGCTCTCCTTGCTGGAGGTCAGATCCACCAGGATGTCATAGTGCTTTGTCACTGCCTGATCCCGTGTCACGCCATTGATTCCCGGCTCGCTCTTGAGCATCGGGAAATACCCCTCGTTGATCAGGAAGTCGATATCGCCGAAACGATCCCGCAGGTAGTTCACCACCACCATGCTGGAGATCACATCGCCGATGCGCGAGATGTTGATGCAGAGAATCTTTTCCGCTTCGCTGTGCATGAGACTTTACGTTACCGCTGACTAGCGCGGATTGCGCAATAACTCGTCGAAATAGGCAATGGTGGGCTTGAGTCCCTCATCCAGTGTGGTAGCGGGCTCCCAGCCAAGTTTCTCCCGTGCCAGGGTGATGTCGGGTTGGCGCTGTTTGGGGTCATCGTGCGGCAGCGGCCGGTGTTCGATCTTCGAGGAGGAGCCGGTTATCTCGATCACCTTTTCGGCTAGCTCAAGGATGGTGAATTCGTTCGGGTTGCCGGTGTTGACCGGGCCGGTGAAGTCGTCGGGCGAGTTCATCAGGCGCACGAAGGCCTCGATGAGGTCATCGACATAGCAGAAGGATCGGGTCTGACCACCATCGCCGTAGATGGTGATCGGTTGGTTCTGCAACGCCTGCATGATGAAGTTGGAGACCACGCGGCCGTCGTTGGGGTGCATGTTGGGGCCGTAGGTGTTGAAGATGCGCGCCACCTTGATGCGCAGTTTGTGCTGGCGGTGGTAGTCGAAGAAGAGGGTTTCGGCGCAGCGCTTGCCCTCGTCGTAGCAGGAGCGTATTCCGGTGGGGTTGACGTGACCCCAGTAGTCTTCGGTCTGCGGGTGTACCTGTGGGTCGCCGTAGACCTCGGAGGTGGAGGCCTGCATGATCTTGGCCCGGGTGCGCTTGGCCAGACCGAGCATGTTAATCGCGCCGTGTACGCTGGTCTTGGTGGTCTGTACCGGGTCGTGCTGGTAGTGGATTGGCGAGGCGGGGCAGGCGAGGTTGTAGATCTCGTCTACCTCTACATAGAGCGGGAAGGTGACGTCGTGACGCATCAGTTCAAAGTGATGGTGGTCGAGCAGCTGTTCGATGTTGTCCTTGGTGCCGGTGAAGAAGTTGTCAAGGCACAAGACATCGTTACCCTCGGCCAGCAGGCGTGCACACAGGTGCGAGCCGAGAAATCCGGCGCCGCCGGTGACCAGAATACGTTTGCGCAGGTGCATTGCGTTAGCCTTTGTAGTTGCGGCCGATGCCGGTGTAGTTGAAGCCCAGGGCGTGCATTTCACGCGGGTTGTACTGGTTGCGCCCGTCGAATATTACCTTTGAGTTGAGTCTCTTGCCGATGCGCTCAAAGTCGGGTTTGCGAAAGGGTTTCCACTCGGTGATCAGGATCAGGGCGTCGGCCCCTTCAAGCACGTCGTACTGGTGTTCGTAAAAGGTGATCTTGCCCTCTTCCAACCAGGCGCTGTTCATTTCGCGGCGCGCGGTTTCAATGGCCACCGGGTCGTGGGCCTGGATGCGCGCGCCGGCGGCGATGAGTTCACGGATCAGCACCAGCGAGGGGGCCTCGCGCATGTCGTCGGTGCCGGGCTTGAAGGCGAGGCCCCAGAGGGCGAAGGTGAGACCGGAGAGGTCGTGGCCGTATGTGTCGGTGATCTTCTCGAACAGACGCATTTTTTGCCGATCGTTACGCTGCTCGACCGCGTTGAGCACCAGCGGTTCGAGCTGGTTCTCTTCGGCCATGCGCAGCAGCGCCTTCACGTCCTTGGGGAAGCAGGAGCCGCCGTAGCCGCAGCCGGGATAGATGAAGTGGTAGCCGATGCGCTCGTCTGAACCGATGCCGATGCGCACGTTCTCCACATCGACATCGAGTTTTTCACACAAGGCGGCGACTTCGTTCATAAAGGAGATCTTGGTCGCCAGCATGGCGTTGGCGGCGTATTTGGTCATCTCCGCATCGCGTACCCCCATGATGAGGATGCGGTCGTGGTTACGGGTAAAGGGTTCATAGAGATCGTGCATCATTTGGGCGGCCTGCTCATCGGTGGCGCCGATGACTACCCGGTCGGGGTGCATGAAATCGTCGATCGCAGCCCCCTCCTTGAGAAACTCAGGGTTGCTGACCACGTCGAATTTGATGGCGCTGCCGCGTTTGTCCAACTCTTGTTGTATCGCGGTGCGTACCTTGTCGGCGGTACCCACCGGCACGGTCGATTTATCTACCACCACGTTATAGTCGGCCTGCATGTGCCGGCCTAGCTCCCTGGCTACGGCCAGTACATATTGCAGGTCGGCGGCACCATCCTCACCCGGCGGGGTGCCGACGGCGATGAAGTGGATGGTGGCGCTGGCCGCCGCCTCCTCCAGCGAGGTGGTGAAGCGCAGGCGCTCCTCCCGGTAGTTCTCCAGCACCATCTCTTCGAGGCCTGGCTCGTAGATTGGCAGCACCCCGTTTTTCAGCCCCGCGATCTTGGCCTCGTCGATGTCGACGCAGGTGACGCTATTTCCCATTTCGGCAAAGCAGGTGCCGGTAACCAGTCCAACATAGCCTGTGCCTACGACTGCGATCTTCACGACGTAATTTCCTCGGTTTTACTGTTCGGTCTCTTGTGGCCATGCGTGCGGGAGGGCCACGATGGCGGGCCGATCATAGCATAAAGTTCACGGGGTTCCGGTGGCGTGCTGGGCACCCGGTTTCTGCAATAGCTGGCTGAATGTTCCGATCTTGCCGTTAAAGAGGAGGGACTGGTTCAGGTGGGTGAAGGCCAGTGCCCGTGAGAGGCGGGTTTCGTCATGTGCGTCGCAGGCATCTGGCTGCTGTCTGAGCGGGCCGGATAGCAGATTGTAACACTGCATCTCCCGCTCCTCGCCAAGGCGAACCTCCAGGCCGCGTCGCCCCTCGACCCAGCCGAGTACCCCCTGATGATAGTAGTCGGCGTGGTGATTCTGGTGATCAGTGAGCAGGGAGCTGCCGCTGAAGTTGGCCTCGGTATCGATGTTCAGCAGGTCGAGCAGCGTGGGGGCGATATCGCGCTGGCTGCTTACGATATCGAGTTGCCGTGGCTCGACCAGGCCCGGTGCGTGGATAAGGAACGGGACGAGATATCTGTTCAGATGGCTCTTGCCCAGGGAGGGGCCGGCGTGATCGGCGACGACAACGAAGATCGTCCTGGCAAAGGCCGGATCGCTTGCCACGGCCTGGATGAACTCGCCCAGCGCGGCATCGGAGAAGTGCAGCATGTTGAGGTAGGTGGTTTCGGCGCCCTGACCACTGAAATGCGGCGGTGTTCCGGGTGGTAATTCGGAGGAGTGGGTCGAGTTGCTGTTGATGCCGACAAAGAAGGGTTGCGGCATCTGCTTGAGCCGTTGCAGTACGAAGCGGTAGAGATCCGGGTCCTGCAGTCCCCAGCTGTTGTGCGGGTAGCGGTACTCGGCCACATCCTCCTTGCCGTAACTGTGGCGAAAACCGAGTAGTTGGGCGAAGGCGCCGGTGCCGCTGGTGTTCTTCAGCGTCCCCTGGAAGAAGGCGCTGTGGTAACCCTGTTCGTTGAGCAGTTCGGGCAGGCAGCGGTACTCATAGTTCTGCAACTGGCTCTGTGCCACGGTCTGCCCCAACGGGTTTTGCCAGGAGCACATGGTGGCGAAGATCCCCTCTGTTGTGCGATGTCCGCCGGCGGTCATCGCCAGGGTGGTGAGTGAGCGTTGGCGCAGCCCATCGAAGAACGGGGTGGTCTGTTGGTTGTAGCCGTAGGGCTGCTGGAAGGCGCCGGACCAGCTCTCCAGCAGGAGCATGATTACGTTATAGGGCCTCGCCGCTCCCGTTGCGCCGGTGCGGGTATGGGTGAACATGTTGCGCACCTCAGCCAACGCCCTCTCGCCCGGTTCGCCGGCGAATACCGGACGGATGGAGTAGGGAGTGATCGAGGAGAAAACGGCGTTATAGGGGCCGTTGAGGGCGATGGCGGCGCGTCGGCTGTCACCAATCTCCTGGGCGTGCAGTGGCTCCAGGGGGACAGAACCTACCCCTCCGCGAACCATCACGGCACTGAGCAGCAGGGTGAGCAGCAAGGCCAGTTCGGTGTGCGGAAAGTGGCTGCGCCGCGGTGTCGGGGACTCTTCGGCGCGATGCGGCGCTAGGTGGTCGAACAGCAGGCGGTTGGCAAAGTAGAGCGGGATGAGCAATAAGAGCTGTAGCACAACCGGCAGGGTGTAGCCCTGCAGCGCCGCGGTGGCGAGGTCGGCCCCGGAGTTGAACCCCTCCTTGAGCTCATAGCCGAGGTGACGTCCCGCCTCGCCGTAATAGAGCATATCGGCACCGTGCAGCAACAGCAGTGTAGCCGCAGCGATAAAGCTGGTGTGGCGCAGACCAATGTGTAAACGCCGTCCCAGCAGGCGCTGGAGCAGATAGGCGGCAAAGAGGGCAAGAAAGGCGAGGAGGCCGGCGATGGCGAGGTCGAAACGGATGCCCCAGACTATCGCCAACAGGGTGTCGGCGAGACCAAGGTCGCGAAACTCGGCGGCATGGAAGAGGACGAATATCCCCTTCTCGATCTGGGAGACGAGGAGCAATAGCAGTAGTGGCAGCAGGAACAGGCGCAGGTAATAGGGCATGGTGTGGGGGCCGAGTAATTTAGTTAGGCGTTACCGCGTCTAGTAATCTGTCCAGCACGGCCGTCACATCCGCGACGGCGATCCGCGCCATCGTCCCCTCATCCCGCACCCTGATCCCCCACGACAGCTCTGCCACCGCCCTGCCGTACTTCGCCTCTACCGCCTCCGGGTAGCGGTTCACCACGTACTCCGCACTCAGGTAGGGGCGGGCGCGGTCCGGGTTGGTGCAGGCGTAGAGGCCGACAACCGGGGTGCCGACGGCGGTGGCGAGGTGGGCGGGGCCCGCGTCGGGGCTGATCACCGCCTCGGCGCGCTGTAACACCGCCAGCAGCTGTTTGAGGTCGGTCTGGCCGATGAGGTTGGTGAGTGAGTCGCCCCGCTGCGCCATGTCGAGGCTGGCGGCGATCTCGGCGCCGTAGAGCCGCTCCAGCCGGCTATTGCCGCCGCACAGCACCACCTTGAGACCGAATTGCTCGATGGCGTGTTTGGCCACCGCCGCGTAGCCACGGGCTGTCCAGTTGCGGTAGGCCATGCTGGAGCAGGGGGAGATGACGATAAATTTTCCTCCGGGCAGCCGTGCCTCGGCAAAGTGGTGGGCGGACTCGGGGATGGGGATCTCCCACTGCAATAGCCGCTCCCTGATCCCCAGTGCCTCGCTGAAGCCGAAGAAGGAGTCGATGACGTGCTGCCTCTGCGCCGGGGCGATCTTCTGGTTGGTAAAGAGCCACTGCCCATCCCGCGCCCGCGCCCGGTCGAAGCCGAGACGAATCGGGGCGCGTACCAGCAGGCTGGCGAGGCTGGCCCGTAGCGATGTCTGCAGGTGCAGTAACAGGTCAAACCGCTGGCCTCTGAGGGCGTGGTGCAGGTCGGCAAAGGCGCGCCATCGCCGCGACTTGTCAAAGATGATAAAGTCCACGCCCGGAATATCGCCGACCAGCGCGTGTTCCGTCTTGCCGATGATCCAGCTGATCTGTGTCTGCGGCCATGCCGCCTGCAGGGTGCGTAACAGCGGCAGGGTGTGGCTGATATCGCCAATCGCGGAGAGGCGCAACAGACAGAGGCGGCGCGGCGGCGAACTTAACGGCAAAGACATACGATGAAACCGACCCAAATCGACACGGAAAGAGGCCACATCCTATATGATGCCGACCTCCTCGGCCAAGCGGATGATCCCTTTTTTGACCCCGCGCACTGGGCGGCGTGCCAGCAGCTGCTCCGCTCCGCCCCCGGTCGTGGCACCACCGTCTTTGTCCAGCACGAGGAGCGGCTCTTTGCCCTGCGCCACTACTGCCGTGGCGGCCTGCCGGCCAGGATCTCCCGTGACCGTTACCTATGGCTGGGGCTGGAGCGTAGCCGCCCGTGGCGGGAGTGGCGGCTGTTGCTGGAGCTGCGCCGTCGCGCCCTGCCGGTGCCCCGTCCGGTGGCGGTACGCGTGGTGCGCCACGGTCTCACCTACAGCGCCGATATCGTCACCGAGGTGATCGCCAATGCCCGTCCGCTCGCCGAGTGGCTGGGCGAGCGGCGCCTGCCGGCGGCGCAGCTGGAGCAGGTCGGGGTGTGGTTGCGCCGTTTCCATCGGGAGGGGCTCGATCACGCCGACCTCAACGCCCGCAACATCCTGCTCGATGGGGCAAGCAAGGTCTATCTCATCGACTTTGATCGCTGCAAACTGCGTCGTGGCGACGGGGGGTGGCGCCGTGCCAATCTGGCGCGTCTCAGGCGCTCACTGGAGAAGTTTCGGCGTAATGAAAGGGATTTTCATTTCGGTGATGAGGCGTGGCGGTCGTTGCTGCAAGGCTATGAGGGCGGCTAGAGATATTCGCGCAACACCTGTAGATAGCGCTCTACCATGTCGGCATGTTGCGCCACGGTTGCCCTGGCCCGTTGGCCCAGGGCGTGCCGCTCGGTCTCATCCTCAAGCAGGGTGGTGAAGGCCTGGCTCAACCCTTCCACTGACGTGACCTGAATCACCCCCTTGCCCTGTAGCAGGAGGTGGGCCTCGTGGCTGAAGTTCTCCAGATGCGGTCCGGTGATCACCGCCTTGCCCAGCGCGGCCGGTTCGAGAATGTTTTGCCCCCCCGTCGCCACCAGCGAGCCCCCCATAAAGACCACTTTTGCGCCGGCCATGAAGGCGCGCAGTTCGCCAAGGGTGTCGGCAAGGTAGAGCCGGGTGGTGGCGTTGGGTGACTCGCCACGGCTGCGTATCTTAGTGGAGAGCTGAAAGGGGGCGAGGTCGCGCAGGATGGTATCAAGCCGTTGTGGGTGGCGCGGGGCGATCACTAGCAGCTCCTCCCGCCCGGTCGCCAGCCACGCCTTGATGATTAACAGCTCCTCACCGTCGCGTGTGGAGGCGGCGAGTACGTAGTCGCGTCCCAGGTCGATGGGGGCGGGGGCCTCGCCGGTGAGGACGGCAAACTTGATATTACCGACCACGCGGCACTGCGCGCTTGTCGCCCCCAGGGTGAGGAAGTTGTCCCGATCCTCAGCGGAGCGGGCTAGGACAAGGCGGGTGCGCCGCAGGCAGTCGCGGTAGAGCTGGCGCAGCCAGCGGGGGGCGCGCAGGGTGCGGGTCGAGACTCGGCCGTTGATGATGATGAGCGGCGTCTTGCCCTCACTGCAGAGCTGGTAAAGGTTGGGCCACAGCTCGGTCTCCATGATGATGCCGAGGCGCGGCTGGCACTGCGCCAGAAATCGGCCCATGGCACCGCGCCAGTCCATCGGCAGGTAGGCATGCACCACGCCAGCGGGTAGCCTGCTGCGGGCGATGGCCCCGCTGCTGGCGGTGTTGCTGGTGAGCAGCAGCGGCAGCCCTGGCCGCTCCCGGTGCAGGGTCTCAAGCAGCGGCATGAGGGCGTTGACCTCACCGACCGAGGCGGCGTGAAACCAGACCGGGCGCTCCTCAAAACGGGGATGGCCCCGACCGCGGCGCTGTGACGAGTAACTGTTGTCCCGATAACGCCGCCCCTCACGCCAGAAGCGCCAGCGCAGGTAGGGGGTGAGCAGCCACAGCAGGGTGCGGTAGAGGGTGAGCGATAGCAGTGGCGGGGCAGCCTTCATCGGCGGTAGGGGCTGGGTTCGTTGCCGGGGCGGCTCTTGAAGCGCTTGTGCAGCCACAGGTACTGTGCCGGCACCCGGCGCACCTGCTCTTCGATGATCCGGTTGGTGCGCGCGGCATCGGCCAGCTCATCGCCCGAGGGGAACCCCTCCAGCGCCGGTTGCAGGCGGATCACAAAGTGGCCGTTATCCAGACGCTCCGAGGTGTAGGGTACCACCGGCGCCCCGGAGAGGCGTGCCATGCGCGCGGTGGTGGTGAGGGTGGCGGTGGGAACACCGAAAAAGGGGGCAAAGACCGAGCGGCGGCGCCCGAAATCCTGATCCGGGGCGTACCACACCACCTTGCCGCGTTTCAGGTTGCGCAAAATGGTGCGCATGTCGCCGCTATTGAGCAGGGCGTCGAAGCGCCGCCGGCGTGCGCTGGAGAGCACCGCCTCGAAGAGCGGATTGCGTGCCGGTTTGTAGATCGGCTGTAGTCCCGTTACATGGTAGGCGAGAAAGCGGCCGCTGATCTCCAGCGTGGTGTAGTGGCCGCCCAGCAGGATCACCCCCTTGCCCTGGGTGCGCGCCGCCTCCAGATGTTCCAGCCCCTCGATCTGGTAGAGCGGTTTGAGGCGGCGATCGCCGCCCCACCAGCTCATCCCCCCCTCGAAGATCGAGATGGCCGAGGCGCGGAAGGTTTCGCGCACCAGACGGCGGCGCGCCGCCGCCTCCATCTCGGGAAAGCAGTAGCGCAGATTGATCTCCGCCACCTGGCGGCGACTGCGGATGAGATGGTAGAGCAGGTCGCCGAGGGTGGAGCCGAGCTGGAGTTGCAGCCGCCATGGCAGCAGCACGCCGAGGCGCATCGCCGCCAGCCCGAGCCAGGTGGGCCAGTGGCGCGGGGCGAGAAATTGCGCGGGTCTGAAAGCCGGTGCCGCCTCCATGATCCAGGTGCTTAGCGCGGCTTGAGCTGGATGCCGCGCCGCTCGGCCATCTTCTCGCCGATCTGCCTCAACTCCTCGCGGCTGAAGATGTGCTGGGCGATCTCCAGCAGCTCCTCGTTCTCCTGGCGGATGTGGTCGCGGTAGGCGGTGGCGAACTGCCGCGCCAGTGCCTGAAAGGCGGCGGTGTCGCTGATCTCGGTGGGGCGGGTGAGTAGTGGCACCAGTTGCTGCCACAAGGCATCGATACTCTGGTGCTGTTGTTTCAGGCGATACACCCGGTCGGCCAGTTTGAGGCTGACGCACGCCAGACGCGGGAAGAGATCCTGCTCCTCGTCCTGATGGTGGTGTTTGCCGGCCACCGAGAAGTATTTGTAGATCCCGGACGCCGCCTCGCGCGTCTGGGCATCAACACCGTTGGCGGCGATGTGATCGGCCAGTGCCAGCAGCCGCTCGCCATGTTGCAACATGCGTTCGTGACAGGCGCGCAGCAGCGCCAGCGGGTCGCTGAAATCGTAGGCGGCGGGGGGAAGTGGTGTGTGTGTGTTCATCTGCCGAATTCTATCAGGGCCAGGTGGTAAAGGGGTAGATTCGGGCTGCAAGTTGACAGGTGTCAGGGCCAAGGTTCGAATCCCTGACACCTGTCAATGACTTAGTTGAGCCAGCCGTTGACCAGGGTGATGTCCTCTTCGCTCAGGCTGCCGGCCGCCTGCTTGAGGCGCAGCGAGGCGAGCAGGTAGTCGTAGCGGGCACGGGCGTAGTCGCGCTGGGCGCCGTAGCGTACCTGCTGGGCGTTGAGCACCTCGACGGCGGTACGGGTGCCGACCTCGAAGCCGGCCTGGGTGGCCTGCAACGCAGTTTGTGCCGAGGAGAGTGCCTGTTTGCGCGCCAGCACCTGGCTGATGCCGGCGGTGATGCCAAGGTAGGCGCTGCGCACTTCGCGCACCGTGGCGCGGCGTTGTGCCTCCAGCGACTCCTGCGCCTGGGCGTAGAGGGCGCGGGCCTCGCGGCTCTGCGCGGTGGTGCGACCGCCGGAGTAGATGGGGATGCTCAGTTGCACGCCGATGCTGGTGGTATCCGCCTCGTAGCCGGTGGGGTCATCGGTGGTGTCGGAGTAACCGTGGCTGGCCACCAGGTCCAGGGTGGGGTAGTGGCCCGCCTCGCGGCGGCTCAACTCTTCGGCGGCGGCGCGGGCGGCGGCCTCGGCGGCGATAAGCGAGAGGTTTTGGCTACCGGCCTTCTCCACCCACTGGCCGATGTCGGCCGGGTCGGGGGTGAGTAGCGGCATCTCTTCCTGCAGCGTGGCGGGGGCCAGCGGTTCCTGGCCGGTGATCTCGCGCAGCGCCTCGCGGGCGATATCGAGGCCGTTGCGGGCGGCGATCTCGGCGGCCACAGCGCCGTCGTAACCGGCCTGCGCCTCATGTACATCGGTAATGGCGGTGAGTCCCACCTCGAAACGCTGCTGGGTCTGGCGTAGCTGCTGGGCGATGGCGCGCTGCGTCGCCTCGGCGGTGGCGAGGTTGTCCTGGGCGGCCAGCAGATTGAAGTAGGCCTCGGCCACGCGCAGGATCAGCCCCTGCCGTGCCGCCTCGTACTGGGCATTGGCCTGGGCGATGCCGGCGTCGGCCACCTTCAGCTGCTGATAGTAGTCGTGGTGGTAGAGGCTCTGCACCAGACTGATACTGTAGCCCCTCGACTCATAGTCGCTGTTGGTGCCGCCGGTGATGTCACGTTGGTTCTGGGTGAGGTTGGCGCTGGCATTGATCTGTGGCAGCAGTGCGGCGCGGCTCTGGGCGCGCCCCTGTTGCGCTGCCTGGTTGCCCGCCTCGGCAGCACGCAGGGTCGGGTCGCTCTGCTGCGCCATGCGATAGACATCGAGCAGGTCTTCGGCGTGGAGCGAGGCGGCGCCCAGCATTAGCGCCGAGGCGGTGAGGAGCTTCAACATAACGGGTTTCATCGTGCATCCCTTTGCAGCAGTTTAATCATTGGATTTGCGGACAAGTCTACTACTAAAAGGGTCAGACTTCCGCCAAATATCAGAGAATACTTATATACTGAGGGTGCCGTGTGGACTCCTCAAGCGGCATTGTTCAGAAGCGGAACGGTGCCTGCACGGCGCTGTTTCGCAGGGGGGCAAGCCAGGTCTCGAATAGCACCTCCTCGCGCCATTCGTTGGCGTTGAGGCGGGTGATGAGTCTGGCCTCCATCACCGGCCCCTCGCCCACCACCGCAAAGAGGCGCCCGCCGATCTGCAGATCCTGTTTGAACGGTTCGGGCAGCCGCGGTAGCGAGCCGGTGATGGCGATGACATCATAGGGTTGATCCAGGCTCCAGCCGCCGGCCGCGTCCCCCACCCTGATCGCGACATTCTCCACGCCGTGCTCGGCAAGTCGCTTGCCGGCGGCCAGCGCCAGCTCCTCGTGGATCTCCACCGAGGTGACATGGGCGCCGAGACGGGCCAGCAGCAGGGTGATAAAACCGCTGCCGGTGCCCACCTCCAGCACCCGATCAGCGGGGTGTACCCGGAGGGCCTGTAGCATGCGTGCCTCGACCCGCGGGCACATCATCCGCTCGCCATGGCCAATCGGCAGCTCCATATCGACAAAGGCGAGGTTACGCTGTTCCGGGGTGACAAACGCCTCGCGCGGGCTGTGCATCACCAGATCCAGCACCGTTTGATCCAGCACACCCCACGGGCGGATCTGCTGCTCGATCATGTTATGGCGCGCCAGTTCGATATTCATTTCGCTCATGCCTCTACCCTCATTAGTTGTGGCGGCGTAAAGAGTAAGCGCAAGGGCGGGGAGAGGCAAGACCGGTGCCAGACCAGTGACCGGCGGCGCAGGGGGGCGGCACATAACCGCTGCCGCAGGGCAAGGTCCCAGAGACGGTTGTCGCTTGATTTGTATGGCTTTTCTGGTTTCAGATCAAGGGTTTACTTGAATCTTGGCGAGCAATGGGATAACTTTAGCGCTTAATGCTAGGGGCGTTGAATCCCTCCGTTACGGGATTCAACTGAGAGGTTACCCTTTGAACCTGACCCGGTTAATACCGGCGTAGGGAAGCTGAACGCTCCACAACAGGCGGGCGCTCAACTCCCCCTTTTTTTGGAGCACCAGTCATGAGCGCCATCCCGGAAGAATTCCTGAAGAAGACCGCGCAACTCTCCGCCGAGGTCATCAAACCTTTTCCCAGGTCGCAGAAGATCTATGTCGAGGGCTCTCGCCCCGACATTCGCGTGCCGCTGCGCAAGGTGAGTCAGGACGATGCCATCACCTCCGGTGCGCCGGAGAAGAATCCGCCGATCTATGTCTATGACACCTCTGGCCCCTACACCGACCCGACAGCGACCATCGACCTGCTGGCCGGCCTGCCGGCACTGCGTGAAAAGTGGATCGCCGAGCGCGGCGATACCGAACTGCTGGCAGGCCCTACTTCGGAGTACGGAGCCAGGCGCCAGGGCGACACGGCGTTGGCTAATCTGCGCTTTGAGCATATCCGCGCCCCGCGCCGTGCCCGAGTGGGGTGCAATGTCACCCAGATGCACTACGCCAGAAAAGGGATCATCACCCCGGAGATGGAGTTCGTCGCCATCCGCGAGAACAATATGCTGCAGCAGATGCGCGCCGACCCCGGCTATGAAAAGCTGCTGCGCCAGCACACCGGCCACAGCTATGGCGCCACCATCCCGGATGAGATCACCCCCGAGTTCGTGCGTGCGGAGATCGCCGCCGGGCGCGCCATCATCCCCGCCAACATCAACCACCCGGAGCTGGAGCCGATGGTCATCGGCCGCAACTTCCGCGTGAAGATCAACACCAACATCGGCAACTCCGCCGTCACCTCTTCCATTGAGGAGGAGGTGGAGAAGCTGGTCTGGTCGTGCCGCTGGGGCGGCGATACCCTGATGGATCTCTCCACCGGCAAGAACATCCACGAGACGCGCGAGTGGATCCTGCGCAACTCGCCGGTGCCCATCGGCACGGTGCCGATCTACCAGGCGCTGGAGAAGGTGGGCGGCGTGGCCGAAAACCTCACCTGGGAGCTCTTCCGCGACACCCTCATCGAACAGGCGGAGCAGGGGGTCGACTACTTCACCATTCACGCCGGGGTGCGGCTGGCCTATGTGCCGCTCACCGCCGAGCGCGTCACCGGCATCGTCTCGCGCGGCGGCTCGATCATGGCCAAGTGGTGCCTAGCCCACCATGAGGAGAGCTTCCTCTACACCCACTTCGAGGAGATCTGCGAGATCATGAAGGCCTACGATGTCGCCTTCTCCCTGGGTGATGGCCTGCGCCCCGGCTCATTGGCGGATGCCAATGATGCCGCCCAGTTCGCCGAGTTGGAGACCCTGGGCGAACTGACCCGCATCGCCTGGGCGCATGACTGCCAGGTGATCATCGAGGGTCCCGGCCACGTGCCGATGCAGAAGATTAAAGAGAACATGGAGAAGGAGCTGGAGGCGTGCCACGAGGCGCCGTTCTATACCCTTGGCCCGCTCGTCACCGATATCTCCCCCGGTTACGACCACTTCTCCTCGGGCATCGGCGCGGCGCAAATTGGCTGGTATGGCACCGCCATGCTCTGCTATGTCACCCCCAAGGAGCACCTCGGTCTGCCCAACAAGGAGGACGTGCGCGAGGGGATCATTACCTATAAGATCGCCGCCCACGCCGCCGATCTCGCCAAGGGTTTTCCCGGCGCGCAGGTGCAGGACAACGCCATGTCCAAGGCGCGCTTCGAGTTTCGCTGGCTGGATCAGTTCGCCCTAGCCCTCGACCCGGACAAGGCGATGGCCTTCCATGACGAGACGATGCCCGCCGAGGCGCACAAGGTGGCCCACTTCTGCTCCATGTGCGGGCCGAAGTTCTGCTCCATGAAGATCTCCCAGGAGGTGAGGGAGTACGCGCAGCAGGGGATGGATGAGATGGCGGCAAGGTTTGTTGCGAATGGGGCGGAGATCTACAGGGAAATCTAGCCCGCTGAAGACGACGTGCGGGAATACCCGCAGGAGGCGCGTGATCGCGCGCCGCAGGTTTGATCCACAGATTGAGACAGATGATGAGTGAAACAGTACAGACTGGACAGGATGCCGATAAAGAGAACTATGAGGAGTTGCGTGATGCGATCCGTCACTTTGATCGCGTTGTCCGCTCACAAATTTCCATTCAGGAGCGGCAGGGCGAACGGATAAAGAACAGTATTCGTGCCGGTATGGTACTGCTGGTTCTGCTTGCGATCTCCATCTTTGTGATCCTCTATACCATGGTGACACAGGTTAACCTGATATCGGAGGCCGTTGTCCGGATGGAAAGTGGATTCAGTGAGGTAACCAACCAGATGGTGAAGGTGGACAGGCTGATGACCAGTATGGAGGGCAATGTCCTCCACATGGAGTCGGTCTCCAGCGTGATGCAGGGGATGGATGGCGAGATGGGGAAGATGACCCGGCAGATGGAGCAGATGCAGGGCGAGGTCGATGCGATGAGGGGTGAGGTGGTGGTGATCCGCCAGCAGGCCGACACCATCACCCACACCGCCGGGGTGATCGATCAGGAGATCTACCGGATGAACCAGAACATCAACCGTATGGCCGCCCCGGCGCGCAGCATGAACAAGATGTTCCCCATACCATAATAGACGCAAGAGCGAAGAGAGCCGAACGTGAATCAGGAACAGCAGCACCTTCTATACGCGCAACTTACCACCACCCTGGTCAAGCTGGAGCGTGATATTGAACGCCATCGTGGCGCACGGCGGTATCACATGCGCCGCACCAACATAATGGTAAAAGTGGGCGTTATTTTTTTGTTGATCATGGCGGTGTTTAATGTGCTCTATCTGGTGGACTTTTATACCCGCATGCAGGTGATCGTCTCCACCATCACCACCTTGGGCACGGAGGTGACGGCGGTATCGCAGAATATGGTCCATCTGGCCGGGACGATGGAGAAATTTGATGCGCATGTGGGGCATATGCCGGCGATCAACGAGTCGGTCGTGTCGATGGGGGAACGGATGCCGGCGCTCAACAAGGCGATGGAACAGATCCTCGGCAGCGCACGGGTGATCAATTATGAGACGGCAGCGATGCGCGCTGATGCGGTGGAGATCAACCGGCGTTTCGGCAGCGTCACGCAGGGAATAAATTTGATGGGCTCGAATGTCAACGCCATTGCCGGACCGATGGGTAGCCTCAACAGCTTTATGCCGTAACCCTGGTGGGCACTCGCCAGACCGAATGTTTCATAAATACGCATGATGACTACGATATATGTGATCCTGGGAGTACTGACGGGTCTACTGCTCGTTTATCTGCTGTTGCAGAGAGCGATTAACCGAAGCGTAAAAAAGATTACCCCACCCCCGAAGCGCATTCCGGATGACTCCGTGCAGTGTTTTTCCTGCGGCATGGTGGTGCCGATAGCGAAGGCGTTGGAGAAAAAGGGGCGCTATTTCTGCGGGGTGAAGCGCAATGACCGTAACGGCAATCCCGTCGCCGGGGTAGAGAAGAGCGGCGCGGATGAGGCCGATCCCCCGCCGCGCTAAAGTCTGCCGCTTAGCCCCTTTCGATGTTGCAGCAGGCGCTCCGTAGACTGTTGGAGCTGCTGATAGGGTCGAACAGCTCACCGTCGAGCAGGGTGTTGTAGCTGGCGTTATCCTTCCCTTTGATGGCGTAGCTGGGCAGGCCGAGTTGATGGCACGGTTGCCACCAGCCGTACTGCGCGCAGACCACGCCGCGGGCGATCCGTGGTGTGACACGCGCACTGGCCCGCATCGTCGCCTGCGGGGTGCGGATCACCACCGCATCTCCCTCCCTGATCCCCCTTGCCTCGGCATCTTGCGGGTGCAGCTCGACCAGCGGGGCGGGCATGCGTGCCCGCAGGCGCGGCAGGTTGCGGTGCTGACTGTGGCAGAAGTACGGCCACTTGCTGCTGGTGAGCCGCAGCGGAAAACGTTCGTCACCCCCAGCTGGTGGATCGAAGCGGGGGATGGGTGCATAGCGGCTCTGCGCGTAACGCACGGAGAAGATCTCCAGCCGTCGTGTCGGGGTGGTGAAGCCCTGTTCACGATAGGGGGTGTGGCGGGTGGTGTAGCCCATGTCGATGCCGCCGGGCTGGGCGCGCAGCTGCTCCGGGGTGATGCCGCAGGGGGCCAGCTGATGGCGCAGCGCCGCCTCGCGGTCGCCATGAAAAAAGTGGTGGCCCAGACCGAGGCGGTTGGCCAGCTCAAAGACGATCCAGCCATCGTCTCGCGCCTCGCCCTGTGGGGCGATGGCGGGCTGGCGTAACTGCAGCCACGAGTCGGCCTGCTGCGAGATCTGAAAACCGCCACAAAGCCCCTCATGTTCCCACGGCGTGGTGACCGGCAGCAGGATGTCGGCAAATTGCGCGCTGGGATTGATAAAGAGGTCGCACTGCACAAAAAAGTCGAGCTTAAGCAGAGCCTCCTCGGCGTGGCGGGTGGCGGGTTTGGTGAGTAGCGGATTGGAGCCGAAGTTGAGCAGCGCCTTTACCGCATAGGGCTGCTGTGCGACCACTGCGCGATAGAGGTCGCGCGAGGTGACCCAGCCCATCTTGCCGGGGCCGAGCGGGCGTGCTTGAAGCCCCAGCGTCTTCTGCCGCTGTTCATCACTCAAAAGTTCCAGTCCGAACAGATTGGTGAGCGGCGGTTTGGTAAAGCTGACGTTGCCGCCGGGGGCGTGCAGGCTGCCGCCAAGGGCGTAGAGCAGGGCAATGGCGCGGCCGCTCTGGGCGGCATTGGCGTGCTGCGCGCTGCCGGTCCAGGTGTAGTAGCTGAGCGGGCGGCTGTGGTAGAGCAGGGCGGCGGTGTCACGAAGTTGTTGCTGCGGGATGGCGGTGAGCCTCTCGACCGTGGCGAGCGGCAGACGGCAACACGCCTCGGCGTAGAGGTCGAAGGCGGGGCGGCAGCGAATCTTCCCCCGCACCGTCTGCAGGGAAAATTCACCACGCAGGGCGGCGTGGTCGAGGGGCGATGCGGTCTCGTTGTCACTATTCTCGGCGGTGTCGATAACCTCGACCTGCTGTGTCGCCTCACTCCAGACGAGGTAGCGGTCAGTGGCGCCACCGCTAATGAGATCAGCCTCGCTAAGGAGCTGTTGTGTCGCGCAATCGAGCAGAAACGGCCCGTTGCTCCAGCGGCGGATGAACCCCTGGTCGAACCAGCCCTGTTCGATCTGAATCCCGGCGAGCGCCAGCGCCAGCACCCCGTCGCTGCCGGGGCGCAATGCCAGCCACTGGTCGGCGCCGTTGGCAAGCCCCACCCGACGCGGGTCGACCACCACCAGCTTGGCGCCGCGCCGTTGTGCCGCCTGAATGGGCGCCACCTGGGAGAGCCAACTGGTGGCCGGATTGAACCCCCACAGCAGGATGCAGCCGCTGTGCGCGTAATCGGCCATGCCGATCCCCTGATTGCCGCCGGTACCGAAGGTGTCGCCGGGGGCAAAGTCCTTGTGCCAGTTGCAGTTTTCGGTGGCGAAAACGGTGTTGGGGCTGCCAAAGGCGTGGGCCAGGCGGTTGATCCAGACAAAGTTGTCGGCAATCGCGGTGCCGCTGGGGGTGGTGACGCCAAAGGCGACCGCCTCGGGGCCGTGCGCGGCGGCGATCTCGTGCAGTTTGCCGGCAATGGCGCGCAGCGCCTCGTCCCAACTGATTGGCTGCCAGCCCGGGTCACCCTCCCCCTTGGGACGGCTGCGGCGCATCGGTTGCAGCAGCCGATCGGGGCTGTAGATCAGCTCGGGTGCCGCCCGTCCCTTCAGGCATAGGTGGTGACCGGTGGGGTGGTCGGGGTCGGGCTCGACTGCGGTAAGCACGCCGTCATTAACCACCGAGATGCAGCCGCAACGGGAGATGCAGAGGGCGCAGTAACCGCGAAGGCGTTGTTCTGACATGGCGTGGCCTGTGCGAGGGGCGGAGCCGTCATTGTGGCAAAAGCGTGTGCGCCCCACCAGTGGTCGGGCAAGGTCTTGCGGGGATGGGTGTGGTGCACGTCCACCCCGGGGTTTCAAGCCCTCCCTGCTACCATGGTACGGCCATGTGGCCCCCCGCGTGGTTGTCGTGGACTGAGAGAACCGGCCCGGTCCGGAAGAGACGCTCTCTCGGCTCTTGGTACTGTTTGTCACCGGTCCAGTAGGGGCCGACGATGTCGACCAGCCTGACCGGGAATGGCCGCTCTTGCAGTGACTTGAAGTAGTCGAAACATTCCGGTTTGGTGGCGGTGTCGTTAAAGACGATCATGATCTGGTACTTCCAAGCCGTGGCGTTGGCTGCGGTCTGCGCCCGGTTGGCGATCGAGAACTGGCACCCGGCGGGGCGTGGGCCGATGATGGAGTTGGTATCTAGCTTAACCACGAAGGTCCATCCATCCTGACCGGGACCAGAGATCAATCCATCGCCATGCACAGTACCGGTCACGATCACGAAGGAGTGGTTCTGGTACCGATAGTATCCGGTGACCGGAACCTTGTTGTTCCAGCCAAGGCCCGGGATCTCCCCACCACCGAGCGGATGAAAATCGACACCGTCCATCACATAGACACCATTTCCCCCCTGCGGTGCCTCCGGTTGTGTCTCCTCGGGTTCAGCCGGTTGTGAGGGCTCTACGGATCTCATGGGAGGGCGCTCGAGCCGTTGTGCGGTCGGCTTGCGCAACAGGGGCAGCTCCCGTTCGGCCGCCACGACCTGGCTGAGTGTTCCTGTCAGTGGGGTCAGCAGCAGCGCCGAGATCAGGGCGCGCAGGAGCGCGTGTCGAAACGTGTACATAAGACCTCCATTTGTCGGGTTGCGGGGGACACGATGCCGGCCCACCTTATTACGTTTAGCCCAGATTCTCCTATCCGGCCACATTGCCTTCTTGACCGCTACACTGGCATGAGAACCGGCTTTGTGTTCGACCGCCCAAATGTTCGTCCATGATCTTGAAGGCCGTCATGCAGCGGGCGGGAATGGGTGTGGATCCGTCGCCATCACCGGGCACTGCCGCCCGCCCGGTCTTTGCAGTAGAATCCGCCGCACATTATCCATTTAGCGAGCAAGCAATGAGAGCCAACGAGATAAAGAAGGGTGCCGTGATCGAGTTCGAGGGGCAGAAGGTGGTGGTGAAGCTGGTGACCGTGGTGTCGCCCTCATCACGCAACGGCAGCACCCTCTATAAGGTCAAGGGCAAGAACATGGTCACCCGGCAGAAGTTTGAGCGCAGCTTCAAGGGCGACGAGGTGGTGGGTGAGGTCGATTTTGTGCGCAGCCCGGTGCAGCTGCTCTACCGCGACGGCGACGGCTGCACCTTCATGGATAGCGCCAGTTACGAGCAGTTCATCATCGATGAGGCGAGTCTGGAGGAGGAGCTGCCCTATCTCAGCGATGGCCTGGAGGGGATAACGGCTCTGATCGCCGACGGTGTGTTGCTGGGCATTGATCTGCCGACAACGGTAGCGCTGGAGATCGTGGAGTGCTCACCGGGCGTCAAGGGTGGTTCGGCCTCGGCGCGCACCAAGCCGGCTACCCTTTCCACCGGACTGGTGGTGCAGGTACCGGAGTATCTCACCATCGGCGAGGTGATTAAGGTCAATACCGAGAGCGGTGACTACCTCTCGCGGGCGTGACAGGGGGTTACCACCTTAGAGGTAGGCGTATAACCCGTTGTAATGAAAGAGTTAATCTGATGGTATTGTGGTGGTTGGGTAAATCCTGACATAGATCAATGTGGTAATGGGTTAAGTTTACATACTGCGATGTTTTGGCTTGTCGTGGACTGCAAAGCGCGATGAATGATATGAAGATTGTTTCACCCCCCTCTAGAGCTTCCGTGTGTGCCACACCGCTCTCTCGCCAGGAGGTCGCCTGTGATCACTGCGGCATGTTCGGCCTCTGTGAGGAGGCGGGGTTGTCGCGTGATATGGCGCTGCTGGAGCGGGTGGTACACCGCCGCACCGCGCTGGCGCGCCGCGCCACGCTGTTTCATGCCGGCGACCCCTTCCGTTGTCTCTACGCGGTAAAATCCGGCGCGCTCGCCGCGGTGTCGGGCGGCGGGCAGGGTGACGGCAAGATTCTCGGTTTCTACTTTCCCGGTGATATTCTCGGTCTGGATGCGCTGGAGAGCGACCGCTATCCCACCACGGTGATGGCACTGGAGAAGAGCGTGATCTGCAGGCTGGAGTACGGCAGTGTCCCGCTGCTGGGTGCACATCAGGCCGGTTTCTACCAGCAGCTGATTCGCGCCATGAGCCGCCAGTTAATGGCCGAGCGCTGGACCTCGCTGTTGCTCGGCACTCAATCGACCGAGCAGCGCATGGCAGCATTCGTGCTCTTTCTCTCCCTGCAACTCAAGCGGCGTGGTCTGCCCTATCTGGAGTTTCGCATGCCGATGACGCGGCGTGACATCGGCGACTATCTGGGTATGGCGATGGAGACGGTAAGCCGTGCGATCAGCGCCCTGCAGAAGAGGGGCTTTGTGGTGTTGCAGGGGCGTAATACCAAAATCAGCAACCTCGAAGGGCTGCGCGAGATGGCAGCGATCACAAGCCAACTCCCCGACCAGTAGCTGAGCGCCATGGCGGATTGAATCACTCCGGCGCGGCCGCGCGGAACCGCCTTATTTGCCAGCGCCATCCGGGTATCGTTGTCCCGCCTGTGCGTACGTGCCGGGCCGTCAAACGTGAGCGGTCAGAACATAAGCATGATGGGGGTGATCAATCCGCCCGAGGCGATCAAGGCGCCGTTCTTCAGGGCGCGCGTGGTTGGCTGGCGGTTGGCGTCATGCAGTGCCTTGAAGATGCCAACGGCGCAGGTGGCAAAGAGACCGGCCATGGCCGCCTCCTGTTGCGGTTGTCCCAAGTGGCTGAGCAGCAGTCCGGTCATACCGCCGATAAAGGCACCGGCGGCAAAGTGCAGGCCGTTAGGGTCGCTGGGAAGTTTGTTGTCGCTCATGATCGGTTTCCGTCAGTTGCGGGTGGAGTGGGCAGTGTTGCTATTATGCCCCAGCAGGCTATAACAACAAGCACGGATCCCCATAGCCACTGCACGGTAGCCAGCAATGAGACGATCCAGATTTACCTTCAGCGCCTATATGGCGGCGCTGCTCACCCTGCTGCTGGGCGCGGTACTGAGCCTGGAGCTGGCCGACTGGGGCTGGTTTGCGCGCAGCGGCGCGCTGGTGGTGGTCAATGGCATCATCCTCACCTCGCACCAGGTCATTGAACATATGCGGCAGCTGGGGCGGGTGCAGCGTGGCGACGCGATGGTCAATCGTGACTGGGCCGCGGAGGAGAAACACCACTTTCTGCATGATGATCACGAGGGTCGCTGGCGCAGTGAAAAGTGTGGCCTCTATCTGCTGATTCTCGGCACCCTGGTGTGGGGCTTTGGCGACCTGCCGAACCTGCTATAAGCGCGTCAGCCTGATTGGCGTCGCCTAATCGGACGCAAGCCTGAGCGATAAAGAGCGCAGATTTCTCCTGGCATGCCGCACCCTATTTGACGAGTATCTCCCCCAGCCGCTGTGCCTTGCGCAGCGTCCCTTTCGACAACGACGGATGCGCTGCCCCGGCAGCCAGGCCGATAAACAGGGTGCCGACCGGTTTGGCGCCGATGGTCTGCGCGGTTGTTTTCAGCTGTTTGGTGGTGGCGTTGAGCCAGCGCCCCATGATCCCCGGTGCCGCGCTGGCGCCGATAAGTACTGCGGGTTTTGGCGGCAGTGCCGCCTTGCGAAATTGCGGTGCATGCATGCCCCACGGCCAGTAGCCGTAGACCATCAGCCTCTCCATGAAACGCTTGAACAGGGCAGTAACTGAGCCGAAGTTGGTGGGTGAGGCGAGGATATAGCCGTCGGCCGCCTCGATCTTCGCCACCAGTTCGTGCATCGCATCGTGCTGCACGCACTCCCCTGGGGCCTCGCCTGGCAGCTGGGTACACTCGCGGCAGTTGAGGCAGAACTCAATAGGGGTGTCGCGCAGTAGGATGATCTCCACCTCGGCACCTGTCGCACGCGCCGCCGCGGCCACCGCCTCCACCGCCTGGTCGGTGGTGCCGTTATCGCGGTAGGAGCCGTTGATGGCCACGATCCGTTTCATTGCTGTTCCCGTTGCGATGGCTTTCGTACACTGTAGTCAACGATATCTGGCGCCGCCATGGTGCCCCTGGCTACAGGGAGAGGGAAAGTTCGATGCAGCTGAAGAGAGAACGTTCGTGGGGGCTGGCGCTCTTCGGTCTCCCCTTCCTTGCCGTGGGGATAGGTTTTCTCCTGCTCTCGGTGCTGCCTACCCTCTATGACGGCTGGCGTATGACCTCGTGGGCGCAGGCCAGCGGCAGTCTCAGCAGCGCGAAGCTCACCCGCAGCCACTCCGACGGCTCCACCACCTACGGTGTCGAGGCGAGTTACCACTACCGGGTGGCCGGTATGGAGTACCGGGGGGAGCGGGTGGGGATTAACGGCGGCAGCGACAATATCGGCAACTTCCAGCAGCAGCTCGGCGCACGCCTGGAGCAGCAGTTCCGTAACCATACCCCGGTCACCGTTTACTACAATCCGGGCGACCCGGCCGAGGCGGTGCTGGACCGCTCCCTGCGCTGGGGGCTGCTCGGCTTCAAGATGCTCTTCGTGGTGATCTTCGGCGGCGTCGGGCTGGGGCTGCTCCTCTTTGGCTGGCGCGGCAAGAAGGTGAACGATACCCCGGAGGCCCGGCAGCAGCCGTGGCTACGCCGTCCCGAGTGGGTCGACAACCGCATCCGCTCCGGTGCCCGCTCTGGCACCTATGCGATCTGGGCCTTCGCTATCATCTGGAATGTGATGAGTGCGCCACCCCTCTTCATGTTTGCCGAGATCTGGTCCGAACAGGGGCCGTTGGCACTGCTGGTACTGCTGTTTCCGGCGATAGGCGTAATGCTGTTGGTATGGGCGGTGCGCAAGAGCCTGGAGTGGCGTCGCTTCGGTGTCACGCCGCTACAGCTCGACCCTTTCCCCGGTGCCATCGGTGGCGATGTCGGCGGTGAGATCGCCCTCAACATCCCCTTCGACCCGCAGCTGGTGTGCGAGGTGACCCTGAGCTCGCTCTACAGCTATGTCTCCGGCAGCGGC
>JAPHSX010000003.1 GCA_026196575.1 Gammaproteobacteria bacterium
AGCGGCGTCTCGCCGCGAACAGCGTAGATGGGTTGTTATTCGCGGCGAGACGCCGCTCCCACATCCGCTGCCGTTGCTTATCAGAACCTCCAATTCCCCACCGCTTTTCGCTAGAATGTCCTCAACTACTGGAGTGACCCATGAGCGACAAATTATTTATCTTTGACACCACCCTGCGCGATGGCGAACAGAGCCCCGGCGCCTCCATGACACGGGAGGAGAAGGTGCGCATCGCCCGTAACCTGGAGAAGATGGGAGTAGATGTGATCGAGGCCGGTTTCCCCATTGCCTCGGTCGGTGACTTCGAGGCGGTGCAGGCGGTGGCCAATACCATCAAGGAGTCCACCATCTGCGGCCTGGCCCGTGCCCTGGACAAGGATATCGACCGTGCCGGTGAGGCCCTGAAGGGGGCCAACTCCGGGCGTATCCACACCTTTATCGCCACTTCACCCATTCACATGGAGCGCAAGCTGCGCATGTCCCCAGAGCAGGTGGTGGAACAGGCGGTGCGTGCGGTCAAACGGGCCCGTCAGTTCACCGATGATGTGGAGTTCTCCGCCGAGGATGCGGGGCGCTCCGAGCTGGATTTTCTCTGCCGTATCTTCGAGGCGGTGATCGCCGCCGGCGCCACCACCCTCAATGTGCCCGACACCGTCGGCTACAACCTGCCGCAGCAGTTCGGCGAGACCATCCGTCTGTTGCGCGAAAAGATGACCAACGCCGACAAGGCGGTCTTCTCCGTCCACTGCCACAACGACCTGGGCCTCGCCGTCGCCAACTCCCTCACCGCAGTGCTGAACGGCGCCCGCCAAGTGGAGTGCACCATCAACGGCCTGGGTGAGCGGGCCGGCAACGCCTCGCTGGAGGAGGTGGTGATGGCGGTGAAGACCCGCCGGGATCTCTTTAGCTGTAATGTGGATCACATCGACACCACCCAGATCGTCCCGGCCTCACGTCTGGTCTCCGGCATCACCGGTTTTGCAGTGCAGCCCAACAAGGCGATCGTCGGCGCCAACGCCTTTGCCCACGAGTCGGGGATCCACCAGGACGGGGTGCTCAAGCACCGCGAGACCTACGAAATCATGCGTGCCGAGGATGTGGGCTGGTCGGCCAACCGCATGGTGATGGGCAAGCACTCGGGGCGCAACGCCTTCAAGACCCGCATGCAGGAGCTGGGGATCGAGTTCGACGCCGAGGAGTCGCTCAACGAGGCCTTCGGCCGCTTCAAGGAGCTGGCCGACAAGAAACACGAGATCTACGATGAGGATCTGCAGTCCCTTGCCTCCGAGGCGACCGCCGAGCAGATGGTGAACGAGCGCTACAAGCTGGTCTCGCTCAAGGTCTGTTCCGAGACCGGCGAGACCCCCGAGGCGTGCATCACCCTCGCCATCGATGGCGAGGAGCACAAGCTCTGCGCCCAGGGTTCCGGCCCGGTAGATGCCACCTTCAAGGCGATCGAGTCGCTGGCCCGCAGCGGCACCGAGCTGCAGCTCTACTCGGTCAACAACATCACCTCCGGCACCGACTCGCAGGGCGAGGTAACGGTGCGGCTGGAGAAGGCAGGGCGCATCGTCAACGGCCAGGGGGCGGATACCGATATCGTTATCGCCTCGGCCAAGGCCTACCTTAACGGCATTAACAAGGTCCTCATACCCGAGGCGCGCCTCAAGCCGCAGGGCGCCGACGTTTAACTGCTGATGGATCCGCAGCAGCAGCGTTATCTTGAGGCGATGGGCATCCAGCTGTGGCAACGGCGTGATGCCTCGCCGCCTGCGGCCGCTGAGGCCTCGCTGGCCCCCACCGTGGCGCCCGAGCCACAAGCCGTCGGCACGCTAGACGCTGACGAGACGAAATCGGCGCTACCGCAGACCGCACCGGCGACAGCACCGCGTGTCGTCGAGTCCCGGCCGCAAGCGGTCGACGATGACATCCCCGCCTGGCTGGACGAAGCCCCGCCGCTGGAGGCGCCCCTGTTCGACCTGGAGGAGGGGACGTTTGATGTGTCGAACTTTCTTCCCGAAGCCGCTGCGCCACAGCCGGATGCGATTGCGTCCCTCGACTGGACAGCGCTACAACAGCGGGTACGCGACTGTACTGCCTGCCCCGAGTTGGTGGCCAACCGCAGCCAGACCGTGTTTGGTGTCGGCAACCCGCAGGCCGAGTGGATGGTCATCGGCGAGGCCCCCGGCGCCGATGAGGACCAGCAGGGTGAGCCCTTCGTCGGCAAGGCGGGGCAGCTGCTCAATGCCATGCTCCATGCACTGGGGCTCAAGCGGCAGCAGGTCTATATCGCCAATGTCTTGAAGTGCCGTCCACCCAATAACCGTGACCCGCTGCCGGAAGAGGCCGCCGCCTGCGCCGCCTATCTGCAGCGCCAGATCGCCCTGGTGCAGCCTAAAGTGATTCTGGTGGTGGGGCGCATCGCCGCACAGAACCTGCTCAAGGTTGCCACCCCCATCGGCAAGCTGCGTGGCACGGTACATCGTTACCAGGGTCAGATCCCGCTGGTCGTTACCTACCACCCCGCCTACCTGTTGCGCTCACCCTCAGAGAAACGCAAGGCATGGGATGACCTCTGCCTGGCCAGAGGTGTGGTTGAGGCGGGACACTGACATGAGCGCTGTGCGGGAAAGTTCGCAGCCGCTGTTGCGCCCGATGCTGTACGAGGATGTCGCCGTGGTGCTGGCGATTGAAAATCAGGTCTACTCTCACGGCTGGACCGAGGGGATCTTTCGCGACTGTCTGCGGGTGCTCTACTCCTGCTGGGTGCTGGAGCAGCAGGACCGGATTATCGGTTACGGGATTATGTCGGTGGCGGTGGGTGAGGCACACATCCTCAATATCGCCGTCGACCCCGGCTGTCAGAGTCAGGGGCTGGGGCGTGGCATGCTGATGTATCTGCTGCAGACCGGCCGGCATCACGGTGCCGAGACCGCCTTTCTGGAGGTGCGCAGCTCCAACCGTATCGCCCTGCGGCTCTACGAGAGCAGCGGCTTTCACCAGGTCGGTCTGCGCCGCGACTACTACCCGGCCAAAAAGGGGCGCGAGGATGCGGTGATCATGGCGCGTGATTTGGGAGATCTTGAACCCTAGTGCATCGCACCAGTCCCGCCGTTATAATTGCCCCCTTTGAAGTTGTCACTGGTTGTATTTAATGTCCGAGATCCAACAGCAGGTGCAGGAGCAGGCAAAAAAGCGCCGCACCTTCGCCATCATCTCCCACCCCGATGCCGGCAAGACCACCCTCACCGAGAAGCTGTTGCTGTTCGGCGGGGCGATTCAGCTTGCCGGCACGGTCAAGGGGCGCAAGGCGGCGCGCCACGCCACCTCCGACTGGATGAAGATGGAGCAGGAGCGCGGTATCTCGGTCTCCTCCTCGGTGATGCAGTTCCCCTATCGCGACCACATCATCAATCTGCTCGACACCCCCGGCCACGAGGATTTCTCCGAGGACACCTACCGCACCCTCACCGCGGTCGACTCCGCGCTGATGGTGATCGACGTGGCCAAGGGGGTCGAGGAGCGCACCATCAAGCTGATGGAGGTATGCCGCCTGCGCGATACCCCGATCATCACTTTCATCAACAAGCTGGATCGCGAGGGGCGCGAACCCATCGACCTGCTGGATGAGGTGGAGAGTGTGCTCAAGATCAAGTGTGCGCCGCTCACCTGGCCTATCGGTATGGGCAAGGGGTTCAAGGGGGTCTACGACCTCTATCACGACAGCATCACCATCATGAGCGCCACCCACGGTGGCAAGAAGCTCGACGGCGAGGTGATTCAGGGGCTGGACAACCCGCGTCTGGACGAGCTGTTCGGCACCCTCATCGCCGAGTTCCGCGAGGAGTTGGCCCTAGTGCGCGGCGCCAGCCACGAGTTTAACCACGCCGCCTATCTGCGCGGCGAGATGACACCGGTGCTGTTCGGCTCGGCGATCAACAACTTCGGGGTGCAGGAGATCCTCGATGCCCTGGTCGACTTCGCCCCGGCCCCGCTGCCGCGCCCGGCTGACAAGCGCGAGGTGCAGCCTGATGAGGAGAAGTTCTCCGGTTTCGTCTTCAAGATTCAGGCGAACATGGACCCGCAGCACCGCGATCGCGTCGCCTTTATGCGCGTCTGCTCCGGCCACTTCATGCCGGGGATGAAGATGAAGCAGGTGCGGCTGGGGCGCGATGTGAAGATCCCCAACGCCATCACCTTCCTCGCCCAGGAGCGTGACCATGTGGAGGAGGCGTGGCCCGGCGATATCATCGGCCTGCACAACCACGGCACCATCCAGATCGGCGATACCTTCACCCTGGGGGAGGAGCTGAAATTCACCGGTATCCCCCATTTTGCGCCGGAGCTGTTCCGCCGTGCGGTGCTCAAGGATCCGCTCAAGTCCAAGCAACTTTTGAAGGGGCTGCAGCAGCTCTCCGAGGAGGGGGCGACCCAGCTCTTTCGGCCGCTGAAGAACAACGACCTCATCCTCGGCGCGGTCGGGGTGCTGCAGTTCGAGGTGGTGGCCCAGCGCCTCAAGGATGAGTACAAGGTCGATTGTGTCTTCGAGGCGGTCAACGTCTCCACCGCCCGCTGGGTGGAGTGCGATGACGAGAAGAAGTTCGAGGAGTTCAAGCGCAAGACCGAGGATAACCTCGCCGTCGACGGCGCCGGTGACCTCGCCTATATCGCCCCCACCCGCGTTAACCTGCAACTGGCCGAGGAGCGCTATCCGGCCGTCACCTTTCGCGCCACGCGGGAGAAGTAGCCCCCATACGCTGGTCGGATGGTTAGCACTGGGGCAAATAACATGTTTCAATGGTAGGGGATGACAAAAATAAAATAGTCACTAGCCACACAGCCGACGGAGGGGGGCGTTACATGTCTACTGTGATGCGTTATTTCGCACTACTATGCTTTGGAATCAGTTCACTGGCGCTACAGGCGCAGGAGACGCGCATCGCGCAGCAACTGGCCGACAGTGCACCGCCAGTTAATCCACTACGCGAGGCGCTGGGCCAGAAGCTCTATGATGAGGCGATGGCTTCGGGAAACTACCGTTATATCGGGCCGCGCAGTTGTCGTGTCTGCCACCGTGATTTCTATAACGGGCGTCAGGATGACCAGCACTTTCATACCTTCCAGAAGATTGTTGACGCCGGTTATGCCAACGAGCCGAAGTGTCTAGGCTGCCATACTACCGGCTACGGGGTACCGACCGGCTACACGGATGGGAAGAAGAGCGCACAGCTGGTGGGTATTGAGTGCGAGGGGTGTCATGGTCCGGGTAATGTACACATGCGGCGTAATGACGGGGGCGGCTTCCTTGCCGGGGTGGATAATCCGCAGCGTATCGAACGCATGTGCAAGGCGTGCCATACTAAACGGTGGAACAGGGCTTTCCCGATGAAGGATTTTCGCCAGGTTTACGATGGCTATGTAACGGCCAAACCGGATGAGGCGAAAAGGCCACAACAATAGCGGCAAGAAGTCTGTCTGACTTGAAGAATCGAAGCGAAAATTTGACTGGGCGAGGAGAGATTTTGCCGGTTCTGCCAGTTTTGCCGGGCAATAGCGGTTCTATTGCCCAAGAAAGCGGTGAAATATAAACTGGCTGTGCGAATTTGCAGCCGATCTCCTTCAAGGCAGACAGGCTCCTAGGTCCCTTTGCCTGTTGCTCCTGCGGCCATTGGCGCTACTATACTTAAGGTGTTGAACCGGATTGGATCGAGCAAGGAGCGCACGGCCTGATAGAAATCAAGGTGGGGGGATTATTTTGCGCGCACTCTCGTGGTATCTGCTGCTGCTCCTGCTGGGGTTCGAACAGCCGGTGTTTGCGCAGAATGCGCGTATCGAGGCGCAGCGGCTATCCCCCAACCCTCCCGTAATTCCGCTGAAGAGTGCCCTTGGCGAGCAGGCCTTCGCGGAGGCGATGGCCAGTGGCAAATACGCCTTTGCCACCAGCTTCAAGTGCCGTCTCTGTCATCGTGATTTTTTTGTCGGCAGAAAACAGGATGTACATGACCACGCCTTTGCCAAGGTATTGCAGGCAGGTCATAGCGAGACGGAGCAGTGCCTGGGTTGTCATACCACCGGCTACGGGGTGCCGGGTGGGTTTACCTCACCCATCTTTACCCCACAGCTGGCCAATGTGCAGTGTGAGGGGTGTCATGGCCCAGGCAGTGAGCACATTCGGCGCAACGCCGAGGGCGGTTTTCTCGCTGGCAGTGATCGGCCCGGGATTTTGAAAAAGATGTGTCTCGTCTGCCACGATGCGCGCTGGAATCGCGCCTTTGATGATTTCGAGGCCGCCTACAACAGTTACAAAGCGGCCAGGCCGGGTGATAAACCCTAGCCAATGATCGATTTTTTCAAGCGCCATAATATCTCCCTTCAGCTGCTGCTGTTAATTGCCGCGCTCTGGTCCTTCTCCTTCTACAATTACGTTTCGCAAAAGGCGCTGTTTCTCACGCAGTTGCAGAGCAACAGCAGCGATTTGCTGCAGTCGGTACGCGCCAGCATCCTCAAATTCGACAGTATTGAAGATACGCTCAGCCTGCAGGCGCTGGTGCGCCGCATCTCGTTCAAACTGGAGATTTTCGAGTTTCGCTATCTGGATCAGAACGGGGTGGTGGTGAGCTCCATGTTCGAGGAGGAGGTCGGTCAGCTACATGACCGCCCCGGGATTAAACTGGCGCTGGAGGCCTTGGCGGCCCCTGGGCAGTTTCCTGCTGGGGGGCGATTTTACATGGAGGAGCGCGACCTCACTAATGTGCTGGCGAGCAGCTTCCCGGTGCGTGAGGGCGAACGTCTTTTCGGCATTATCGATCTGGCGGTGGATGTAACGGAGTTTGACTATCTCTCCGAGGCATCGCGTGCTGCGGTGCTGCGTCGCCTGCAGGTCGACATCACCAATCTGCTCAATGCCGTTGCCGGCTCTCTCATCTCGCGCGCCAAGGTATTTGAGACCCTGAATATGCATGACTTTCTTGCTGCACTGGTGGCACAGACCGGCGGTGTGCTGGAGGTGAGTCTGGCCGAGGCCACGGGACGTATCTATGGCAGCAGCCGGTCTCTGCCGGCACAAGGGGCGTGGCTTGGTTCCGGCCCGGTCAGCGGTGCCATTCAGCGGCGGGATGATGGTGTCTATGAGTACCGGTTGCAGGTGCCGCTCTATCCCGAGGGCGACGATGGCCGGGTCATGTCGCTGGCGATTGATGCCAGCGGTTATGCCGCCAATGAACGTAAACTTTTCTATACCTCATTGGCCACCAGCCTGCTGGCGATTCTGGTTGCCGTGACCATTGTCTACACTATCTATCGCATCAATCTGCGCCGCGGACGCGAGGAGAATCTGCGTCTGGAGCGGATGGTGAAGGAGCGCACCGATGAGTTGCGTCGGATCAGCCAGACCGACAAGCTAACCGGACTGGCCAATCGTAGCCATCTGGAGGAGCAGCTTGATATCGAGTTCAAGCGTGCCGGGCGTTACCAGCTGCCGCTGAGCCTGGCGCTACTCGATCTTGATCTGTTTAAACGGGTAAACGATAACTACGGCCATCTGGCGGGGGATGCGGTGCTGCGTGAGATCGGCGCACGTCTGCGCGCCGAGTTGCGCGAAACCGATTTTGTCGGACGTTTTGGTGGCGAGGAGTTTGTGGTGATCCTCACCAATACCAATTTGAGTGATGCACTTATGTTGGCGGAGATCCTGCGTCGCCTGGTGGAAGAGACACCGGTTCATTTCGAGGGGCAGGACCTGCCGGTTACCGCGAGTATCGGGGTGGCGCAGATGCAGCCATCCCACGGCGATCACAAGGCAATCTTTGCTGCTGCGGACCAAGCCCTCTATCTGGCCAAGGATAGTGGGCGTAACCGTGTGGCCTATATGCGGGATGGCGAGGTGAGAAACTTCGTCGACAAACCCCTCTCTGGCGGCTAACCGCGCAGCCCCACCCCCTTCTTCATCAGCCACAGGCTGTAGCCGTAGAGCACGGCGATAAATATGGTGATCACCGCATAGGCGGTGCCGAGCGAGATATCCGATACCCCCAGCATGCCGTAGCGAAAGGTATTGACCATGTAGAGAATGGGGTTGCCGAGCGAGAGGGTCTGCCAGATGCCGGGCAGCATGGTCACCGAGTAGAACACCCCGCCCAGGTAGGTGAGGGGAACCAGCACAAAGGTGGGGATGATACTGATGTCATCGAAGCTCTTGGCGAAGACCGCGTTAATGAAGCCGGCCAGCGAGAAGAGGATGGCGGTGAGCACTACCACACTCAGGCTGACCCAGAGGCTGTGAAAATGCAACTCGGTAAAGAGGCTCGCCACCAGCGTCACCATCACCCCGACGGTGACACCCCGCGCCACGCCACCGGTGATGTAGCCGATGAGAATGAGCGAGTGGGGGATGGGGGAGATCAACAGCTCCTCCACATAGTTGCTGAACTTTGCCCCGTAAAACGAGGAGACCACATTGGCGTAGGAGTTGGAGATGATGGTCATCATGATCAGCCCCGGCACGATGTAGTCCATGTAGCTGAAACCCTCAATCGGGGCGAGCTGGGAGCCGATCATCTTGCCGAAGATGACAAAGTAGAGGGCGGTGGTGATCATCGGCGGCACGATGGTCTGGATCCAGATACGGGCGAAGCGCCGCACCTCCTTGAGCACAATCGTGGTAAAGGCGATGCGATAGGTGCGCAGATCCATTACTTCTCCTCCCCGCGCTCAACCAGGCCGAGAAACAGCTCTTCCAGGCGGTTGGCCTTGTTGCGCATCGACAGTACCTCGATGCCGAGGGCGGTGAACTCGGCAAACACCACATTGATGGACTGTTCACGCCGAATCTCGATCTCCAGTGTGGTCTCGTCGATGAGCTGTAGCGGATAGCCGCACTGCAGCGCGGGGGCTGTGCCCAGTGGTGCGGCGAGGTCGAGGATGAAGGTCTCGCGATCGAGCTGGTTGATGAGCTGCTTGATCGAGGTGTGCTCGATGATGCGCCCCTGATCGATGATCGCCACGTTGCGGCAGAGCTGCTCCGCCTCCTCCAGGTAGTGAGTGGTGAGGATGATGGTGGTGCCCGCGGCGTTGACCTCGCGCAGGAACTGCCACATCGAGCGGCGCAGCTCGATATCGACCCCGGCGGTCGGCTCGTCGAGGATCAGCAGGCGTGGCGAGTGCACCAGGGCGCGGGCGATCATCAGGCGGCGCTTCATGCCGCCGGAGAGGCCGCGCGCCACGGCGCGGCGCTTCTCCCACAGTCCCAGTTTCTTCAGCGCCCACTCGCAGCGCTCCTGCGCCACCCTCTTCTCCACGCCGTAGTAGCCGGCCTGGTTGGTGACGATCTCCTCCACCGGCTCAAACATGTTGAAGTTGAACTCCTGCGGCACCAGTCCGAGGTCGCGTTTGACCTGCATCGGCCGACGCTCCAGATCGTTGCCGAAGACCTTGACCGTGCCGCTGCTCTTGCTCACCAGTGAGGTGATGATGCTGATGGTGGTCGACTTGCCGGCGCCATTGGGGCCGAGCAGGGCGAAAAAATCCCCCTCCTCGACGGTGAGATCGATCCCCTTCAGGGCAGTGAAACCGTTGCGGTAGGTCTTGGTGAGGGCGCTGATTTCCAGGGCGTGCATAGGCGTACTCGGGTGTGGCGTTGCGTAATCAGTGCGCAGTCTACCGCAGCGGCCAGGCAGGTGCTATTTCATGTAATCGCCGTAGTGGTATGGCCATGCGCGTTTAACCGCCATTGACCCCCATCAGGGGCCATGTTACAAAACCGCACCTGTTTAACGATAAATAAAACAACAACATAATCATTGCCGTCGAGAGTGCGGGGATGGATCGGCAAGGGAGTGAAACTGATGTCCGAGACGACATATATGGTGGTATTTCGCGGCCAGCTGGTCGAGGGGGCAGACCGGCGACAGGTGATGGTCAGTCTGCAGCAACTCTGCAAACTGACCCATGAAAAGGTGGAGCAGCTCTTCACCCTGCCGGCGGTGGTGCTGAAGAAGAATCTCAGTCACGAGCGGGCCAATAACTTCAGCCGGCAGCTGAAGCAGATCGGCGTCATCACCGAGGTCAAGGCGATGGATGCGGCCAGGGTGGTTCCGGTCAGTGAGAGTACCCTGGCTGCCGCAGCGCCTACCAGTGGTGATGAGACCGTGGCGGCCATCCGCGCCACGCGGCGCGGGGAGCGGGTTGCCGGTGACAAGCTGCAGGTAGCGTTTCACGGCAAGGGGGGCGAGTACTTCAAGATATGGATCGTGAATATCCTCCTCACCATTCTTACCCTGGGCATCTACTCGGCCTGGGCCAAGGTGCGCAATCACCGCTACTTCTACAGCAACACCCAGATCGGTAGCGGCACTTTTGAGTACACCGCCGCCCCGCTGGCGATCCTCAAGGGGCGGATTGTCGCGGTGCTGTTCCTGCTCGCCTTCTCCATGTCGGGGCAGTTCATGCCGATCCTCGGCATAGTGCTGCAACTGCTCTTCATCATCCTGCTACCGTGGCTCATCAACCGCTCCATGGCCTTTCGTAACCGCAATACGGTCTATCGTAACGTGCGCCTCGGCTTTGACGGCGATTATTGGGGCGCAATGAAGGCGTTTATCCTCTGGCCGCTGGCTGGTGTCTTTAGCGTCGGTATCCTGATGCCCTATGCCCTCTTCAGGCAGAAGCACTACATGGTCGAGAACTCGCGGTACGGTACCAGTAACTTCGTCCCCGGCTTTACCTGGCGAGAGATCTATGGGGTGGCGATCCGTGCCTTTCTGCTAATGTTGCTGGCACTGGGACTGATCCTTGTGCCCATTATCGGCGTGTTCCTCGCCCTGCCGCTCTACCTGCTCGCCTTTGCCTACTTCAGCGCCAACATGGGCAATCTGGTGTACAACGGCTCACAGTTGCTCAACCATGGCTTTGAGTCAACCCTGCGAACCCGACCATTGGCCATGATCTACCTCACCAACTGGCTGTTGCTCCTTCTTACCCTAGGCCTCGCCCTGCCGTGGGCCAAGGTACGGCTGGCACGATATCGGGCCGAACACCTGGTGGTACTGGTCGACGGCTCGCTCGATACCTTCGTCGCCGCAGAAGAGCGGCAGGTCAGTGCCCTCGGTGAGGAAATTGGTGAAGCCTTCGATTTTGATATCGGGCTGTGATGGCGATTAATGGCGAACTCTACGACGGCAAGACCTCCGCCCACTGGCCGGCGCAGCTGAACGTCTATCCGGGCGGCCTGCTGCAGCTGCGCTGGGGCGAAGAGATGGCCGACTATCCACTGACGTCGGTGGAGGTGACCTCGCGCCTCGGCAACACCCCGCGCTATTTCACCCTGCCCGACGGGCGCAAATTCGAGACCCGCGACAATGACGCGGTCGACACCCTGCTGCGCGTGCACAGCAACAACGAACTGCACGGCTGGCACTCCTTGCTGCACCGGCTGGAGAGCCGCATGCACTACGTGGTGCTGGCACTGCTGGTGGTGGTCGCCTTCAGCTGGGGCATGTTGAAATACGGCCTGCCCGCCGCTGCCGAGGGGATCGCCTACCGTCTGCCGCAGAACATCATGCAGGGCGTCAGCGATACCACGCTGGCGTTTCTTGATGAGCACTACCTCGAACCCTCCACACTCGATGCTGCGGTACAGCAGCGGCTGCAGGGGCGTTTTGCCAGTATGAGCAGCGCCGTAGAGCAGGGCTTCCATTATCAACTGCTGTTTCGCCACGGTGGTGAGTTGCTGGGGGCCAACGCCCTTGCCCTGCCCTCCGGCACCATCGTCCTGACCGATGAACTGGTGGCTATCGCCAATCACGATGAGGAGCTGGTGGCGGTGCTGGCCCACGAGCTTGGCCATGTGGTGCATCGGCACAGTCTGCGTCAGCTGCTGCAAAACTCGGCGCTGTCGCTCGCCATTACCTATATCACTGGCGATGTCAGTTCACTGGTGGCGGCACTGCCGCTGCTGTTGGTGCAGATGGGCTACTCGCGTCACTTCGAGTACGAGGCCGATCAGTTTGCCTACGATTTCCTGCGACAACACGACATTCCAGTGCAACGCTTTGCCACCATTCTGCAGGGGCTGGAGGTGGCCCATGCCGCACGGCGCACGGCGCACGGGAAAGTGCAACAGGAGGAGGATGGCACTACGGTGACCGCTATTCTTGAATACCTCTCCACTCATCCACCAACAGAGGAGCGGGTGCGGCGTTTTCGCGAGGCGAGTGGAGATCTTTTGCATATAAGAAATCCGTAAAATACTACTGTTCTTATCGAGCTTTTTTCTCTGTAAAAATGAAAAGAATTAAATGTCACGACAGGTTTGCAGTTCGCGCTTTAGTGGCTGTATAGTTGGGCCTGCCGCATAAAATGTGCTGCATTAGAACATCACTGAATTGCGATGGAGGAGGTTTCAGAATGAATTCAAAAATAGTGTTGAGAAACATAGTTCTCGCCGGCGGGGTTGCCTTGAGCAGTACTGCCTGGGCGGCAACGCCGAGTGGCGAAATGCTGGGTGCCACCTGCGCTGCTTGCCATGGCACCAACGGCTCCAGTGTCGGCATTTTGCCGAGCCTGGCCAGCACGCCAGCGAGCTACTTTGTCGATAGCATGAAGGGTTTCAAGAGTGGCACCCGCAAGGCGACGGTAATGGATCGTGTCGCCAAGGGTTACTCCGATGAAGAGATCCAGTTGATGGGCGACTTTTTTGAAGCGCAGAAAGTTGTTCCGATGAAACAAAAATTTGAATCGGTCAAAGCCTCGCAGGGCAAGAAGCTGCATGACAAATATTGTGAAAAGTGCCATGAGGACGGTGGCCGCAAACCGGATGAGGGTGGTGTGCTTGCCGGTCAGTCGATGATCTACCTGACTTTCTCGATGGCTGACTTTCTTTCCGGTGATCGTGAAATGGACAAGAAGATGAAGCGCAAGGTCGACGAACTGCTGGAAGAGAGTGATAAAGCCGGTATCGATGCCTTGATCCATTTCTACGGCAGCCAGCAATAAAAGGGGAACATACAATGATTTCACGTCGTAATTTCATCAAACTCTCCGGCGGCGCAATTGCGGTCGGTTCACTTGCGGCCTGTGCCGGCGGTTTAAGCGGCAAGGGTGCCGGCGGCAAGGTAGTCGTCATCGGTGGCGGCACCGGTGGCGCCACGGCAGCCAAGTACCTGCGCATGTTCGATCCCACCATCGAGGTCACCCTGATCGAGGCCAACCCCACCTACCACACCTGCTACATGAGCAACGAGGTGTTGAGTGGCGAGCGTACCATGGACTCCATCGCCTTCGGCTATGATGGTCTGCGCCAGCGCGGGGTGCGCGTGGTACATGATCTGGTCACTGGCATCGACCCGATCGGGCGGGTGGTTACCACCAAGGGCGGCGACAAGTTCGCCTATGATCGCGCCATCGTCTCCCCCGGTATCGATTTCAAATGGGCCGCCATTGAGGGCCATAGCCCTGAGGTGGCCAACACCATTCCCCATGCCTGGAAGGCCGGTTCCCAGACCGTCCTGCTGCGCAACCAGCTGACTGCCATGAAGGATGGCGGCACCGTGGTTATCGCACCACCGTCGGGCGCCTACCGCTGTCCGCCCGGCCCCTATGAGCGGGCCAGCCAGATTGCGCACTACCTGAAAAAGCACAAGCCCAAGTCCAAGGTGCTGATCCTCGACTCTGGTGACAAGTTTGCCAAGCAGGGCCTGTTCATGCAGGGCTGGAAGCGGATGTACGGCTATGGTACTGACAAGAGCCTGATCGAGTGGGTCTCCGCGGCTCAGGGCGGCAAAGTGGAGGGGGTCGATGCCAAAAATATGCGCGTCCAGGCCGCCGTTGAGAGTTTCAAGGCCGACGTCATCAACATCATCCCGCCGCAGAAGGCCGGCAAACTGGCGTTTGATGCCGGTCTGACCGAAGGCGACTGGTGCCCGATCAACAAAAAGACCTTTGAGTCGAAGATTCACCCCAATATCCATGTACTGGGTGACGCCAGCAATGCCGCCGGCATGCCGAAGTCAGGTTACAGTGCCAACGTCCAGGCCAAGGTCTGTGCCATGGCAGTGCGTGACCTGCTGGCGGGACGGGAACCTGGCTTCCCCTCCTACCAGAACACCTGCTACAGCATCGTGGGTGATGATTACGGGATCTCGGTCAGTGTCGTCTACTCCTTCGATGAGGAGAAGAACCAGATTATCGCCGTGAAGGGGGCGGGTGGCGTGACACCGAAGGAGGCCACTCTGGAGGATCTGCGCCGGGAGATGCACTACGCTCACGGCTGGTATGCCAACATTACCAACGACATCTTTGGCTAACCTCCAGCAAGCGTGATGTTCACCATTGACGGGGCCGCAAGGCCCCGTTTTTTATGGGTGCGTTATAAAAAGTTGGCGGTGTTTGTTGTGCCGGATGGTGATTTGGGTGTTCCCGTTAGAGCTTGAGGATCTCCAGTCCCTGCTGTTTGGCCAGGGTGGTGGGGTCGCTGATCACCGCGGTACTGGCCAGCTCCGGTTTTAGGTAGGTGGCGGCGACCCGCTTCAGGTCACCTTCGCGCACCTCCAGGATGCGGGCGCGAAAGCGGCGACGCTGTTCGGGGGTGCGCCCGTGCAGGGTGGCGTAGAAGCTCTTCTTCGCCTCGCCGGCGGGGGAGCCGGGCTTGTCGATGGCGCTGATGACGCCGAGGATCGCCTCTTCCACCAGTCGCCACTCGTGGGTGTTCTCCAGCAGCCAGCTGACGGATTTATCAAAATCGGCCAGGGTTTCGCTCAAGCGCGGGTCGCGGTAGGAGTAGAAGCGGAAGGCGCCGCTGTCGGTATCGAAGCTGGCACCGCCGCCGTAGGCTCCGCCCTGTTCGCGAATGGTGCGGTGCAGGAAGTTGTTGCGCAGGAAGCCGCCCAGCACCATCAGTGCCGCAGCGTCGCTATGCTCGGGGCAGACGCCGGGGTAGGCCCTGGCGCAGAAGTTGACCTGGGTGGAGGTGGCCCAACCCTGTTGCAGTTGGCCGGCGGCGGCAGGGGGCAGGTAGGGGCCGCTCATGGCGGCGGCGGGGTGTGACTGCCAGCGCTGTTGCAGGTGGCCGCTGATCGCCTCGCGCTGTTCGGCCTCGCCAATGAGCAGCAGCTGGCGCGGTGCCTTCATTAAGATGTCGCGCAGTCTCTCTAGGCGTGCTGAAAAACGCGCCAGCGCGGCCTTGTCGTCCAGGCTGTCGTCCAGTGCCTTGAGATGTTTGATGCCGCCGAGACCGCCCCAACGGTGCTGCTGGGCGGCGCTGGGGGTGAGGCCGGCGCTGGCGGCGACCATCGCCAGGCTGTGGCCTGCGCTGGTGACGCGCTGCTCGCGGTACATCCGCTCCTGCGCCACCAGTTCGCGGATGCGCGGCAGCTCATCAAAGCGCGCCGCCTCGAAGGTCTCCTGCATCAGGTCGGCCAGCGCCGCCTGGTTGCGCACCAGCGCCTTGCCAGAGAGGGTGAAGGTGCCGCGACTCTGCTGCAGGTCGTCCACCGCGCCGCGCAGCGCGACGTTGGCGCCGATGCCGCCGGTGACCGCCGCCTGCAGGGCCTGCGCCTCCAGGTAGTCGCGTCCCGCGCTGCCGACCTCGGTGAGGACATCGGTGAAGAGCGGCAGTAGCTGCGCCAGCTCCTCATCCAGCTCCGGCAGATCCACCACTATCTGCTGGTAGACAATGCCGTTGGTGCCGCGGGCAAACCAGCTGGCGGGCATGGCGCCGATGGTCTGCTTTTCCGCCACGGGGATAGAAAGTTCGGCGGGGATATCCTCCAGCCCCACCTTCGGTAACACCTCGGGGTCGTCGTGCTGCTCCTGGCGCTGCGCCAGGGCCGCGGCCTGGGCGATGATTTGCTGTTTGGTCGCCTCGTCCATCCCGGCCTTCATTGCTGCCAGACGTGCGGCCTCCAGGGCGGCGCGCTCGGCACTGAGTGTGGTGTCGGTGGTCATCACCATGCGAACGCGGTGCGGGTTATCGAGCACTGTGCGGGCCAGTCCCTTGATGAAGGTAGGGTCTTCGATCTGCCGGCGCAGTTTTTCGAGGATGGGGTCGATATCGAGCGCGGCGAGGGCATCAGCGCCGTGCAGCACGGTGCCGAGGGCATTGACCATCAGCTGCAGGCCGTAGGGGAAACCGTCGCCGCTCACCTCGCGTTGCGAGAGCTCGTACTGGTGCAGCACCGCCTCGACCACCTCCTTCTCCACGCCGTTGTCGGCGACATCCTGCAGCACATCGAGGATCAGTTGCTCCACCGCCGCGGCGTGCTCCGGATTGGAGCCCTCCAGGCCGGCGGCGAAGACCATCTCGCGGCTGGAGTCGGAGAGGCCACAGAGCGGCGAGGGGGCGCTGCCCAGTTCGCTGGTCTCCAGGGCGTGGCGCAGCGGTGAGGCACCGTTATCCAGCAGCACCCCGGAGAGCAGATGGGCGCGCATCACCTCCTCGGCGTCGATCGATTTCCCCAGCAGCCAGCCGAGGACGATGTGGGTCTTGTCGCGGGTCTCCTCTTCGCCGTCGAGGGCGTAGCGATCCTCCACCTTGACCGGGGCGTTGAAACGCTGCTCGTCGGGTACCGAGATATCGAGCGGCAGACGCTGGAACTGTTTCAGCGCCCCCTCCTCAAAGCGTGCCTGGTGTTCGGCAGCGGGGATGTCGCCAAAGGTCATGAAGACCGCGTTGCTGGGGTGGTAGTGGTAGGCGTGGAAGGCCTTCAGCTGTTCATAGGTGAGGTCGGGGATCGCCTCCGGGTCGCCGCCCGAGTTGTGGTGGTAGGTGATGGTGGGGAAGAGCTCGCGGGTCAGGGCCTGGTAGAGGGCGCTGACCGGGGAGCTCATCGCCCCCTTCATTTCGTTGAACACCACCCCCTTGAAGAGCAGCTCGGAGTCGGGGTTGCCGGCTTCGGCAAACTCCACCCGATGCCCCTCCTGCAGGAAGTCCATCTCGTTAAGGGTGGGAAAGAAGGTGGCATCGAGGTAGACATCGAGCAGGTTGTTGAAATCCTTCACGTTGCGGCTGGCAAAGGGGTAGGCGGTCCAGTCGGCGGAGGTGAAGGCGTTCATGAAGGTGTTGAGCGAGCGGCGCGTCATCATGAAGAAGGGGTCGCGCACCGGGTACTTGCGGCTGCCGCAGAGGCTGGTGTGCTCCAGGATATGGGCTACCCCGGTGGAGTCCTGCGGCACGGTGCGAAAGGCGACGAGGAAGGTGTTCTGGTCATCCTCGGCGGCCAGGTGCAAATGGGGGGCGCCGGTCACCCGGTGGCGGAACTCCTGCAGCTCCAGGTTGAGCGAGGGGATGCGCGTGGCGCGCAGGAACTCAAATGCCTCGTGGCTCATGATCGGGCTGGGGGTGTGACTCATGGGGTGTTGTTCCTTTTCAATCGGTTGGCCGTCTGCTGAAGATTTGGGCAAGCGCCACAGTATACAAGGATCGGCCGATTGGTCGCCTGCCCGCAAGCCACTACAATGAAGCCGATGAGGATCACGGAGAAGCCGATGGAGCTGTTTGATAGCCACTGCCACCTCGATGTGGCCGAGTTCGACGCCGACCGTGCGGCGGTGCTGGCGCGCGCCCGTGCCGCCGGGGTGGGGCAGATGGTGGTGCCGGCGGTGGCTGCGGCAGGGTGGCCCGCCCTGCTGGCACTCTGTCGGGGCGAGGCGGGACTCTATCCGGCCCTTGGCCTGCACCCTCTCTATCTGGAACGCCACCGTGAGGCGGACCTGGTTGAGCTGCGCCGCCTGGTAGAGCGTGAGCGACCGCTGGCAATAGGCGAGATTGGCCTCGACTACTTTGTCGCCGGACTCGACCGGGGGCGTCAGCAGTGGCTGTTCGAGCAGCAGCTGGCCCTTGCCGAGGAGTTTCGTCTGCCGGTACTGCTGCATGTGCGCAAGGCGCACGATCCGGTGCTGCAGACCCTGCGGCGTTTTCAGCTGGTGGGGGGGATCGCCCACGCCTTTAACGGCAGCGCGCAGCAGGCACAGCACTATATCGAGCTGGGCTTCAAGTTGGGTTTTGGCGGTATGCTCACCTATGAGCGCTCCACTAAAATCCGTGCCCTGGCTGGCGAGCTGCCGCTGGAGGCCATCGTCCTTGAGACCGACGCCCCTGATATGACCCCGTTGCTGCATCACGGCGAGCGCAACAGCCCGGAGTACCTGCCCGAGGTGCTGCAGGCGCTGGCGCAACTGCGCGGGGTGACGGCGGCGGCGCTGGCGCCACAGCTGCTGGCCAATACCCTGGACGCTCTCGGGATGAAAAAATAATTGAGATGTGTGTCAACCGATTCGTGAGCATTGCGTTATTACAGTTGCAACAGATATTTTTTACTTCACAGACAATAACGCAGGAGATTCACCATGAAATGGTCAATGATGTTGGGCAGCGGTTTTCTGGCACTCTCCCTTGGTTCGGGCGCGCTGCTGGCCGAGGAGGAGGCAACGAGTGAGCAGACACGCACCCGTACCGAGACGCAGCAACGTCTTAACCTGCAGGATGAAGGTGAGCAGACCCGTACCCAGACCCGCACCCGTAGTGAGGATGGTGAGGGTGACGGTGAACAGCATCAGTACAAGCACCAGCATCAAAGTGGTACTGCCAGCCGTGCCGCCAGTGGTGCCGCCAGTCGTGCCGGCAGTGGCGGTGGTCGCCGCTGATACGACTATCTGACGCGACCGGGTTGAAGGAGATCTTCACTGTCACAACGAGATGAGCTGGAGCGATTTCTGGCGGGGGTGGAGCGGCGCGCCTTCCGCTTCGCCAGGGTCGCCACCGGTAACGACGATGACGCGCTGGAGATCGTGCAGGAGGCGATGCTCAAGCTGGTGCAGCACTACGCGCAGAGTGATGCCGCAGAGTGGCCTGCACTGTTTCACCGTATTTTGCAGAGCCGCATTCGTGACGGGTACCGACGTAGCGCGGTGCGTAACCGTTTGCGGGTCTGGTTCGGGGGCGGCGATGAGGAGGATGACCCCCTGCAGAATCAGCCCGACCACCATGGGCAGGGGCCGTTGCAGCAGCTGCAGAACGAGCGTTTCGGCGGCGCGCTGGAGCAGGCCCTTCGTGCCCTGCCCAATCGTCAGCAGCAGGCCTTTTTGCTGCGGGCGTGGGAGGGGTTGAGCGTGGAGGAGACGGCGCGGGCGATGGGCTGCTCCGCCGGCAGTGTCAAGACACACTACTCGCGGGCAATTCAGTCCTTGCGGCAACGGTTGGAGGATTTCACGGCGTGAACGACGACAGACTTATCGAGAGGATCAGGGGTGAGCTGGATGGCCGGGCCGAGGGGCTTACCCCCTCGACCTTGGGGCGCCTGCGCGCCGCGCGCCGTGCGGCACTCGATAGCGCATCCCGCCGCGCGCCGCGCCGCCACTGGTTGCCGGCGGTTGCCGCCTCGTTCTTTGTGATAGTGGCAACGGGCGTGATCTGGTTTGAACTCAGCCGCGCCCCGCAGACGGCCCCGCAAATGGCACTGGCTTCGCTGCCGCAGATCGCCGCGATGAGTGAATTGCCGCTGCTCGATGAGAGTGATGAGGGGGATGATCTCGAGCTCTATCGTGATCTGGAGTTCTACTACTGGCTGGAGCAGGAGTTGCCCCATGCCGGTTAGGTGGCTGCTGTTGCTGGCGCTATTCAATGTGACGATCGTGGCGGCAGAGGAGGATGCCCCGCCGCTGGCGCTGCTGGAGTATCTGGGTGAGTGGCTGGACGAGGGCGGCAATGAGATCGATCCGCAGGAGCTGGCGTTATTGCAGCTGGATGGGGAGCCGGTGGGAGGTGAGGGTAATGATAAAGAGTAAATTCTGGCGGGTGTTGGCGCTAATGGTGACCGGACTATCGGGTTGGTGGCTGCCACAGGCGCACGCCCTGGAGTGGGACGCGCTTGGTGACGCCGAGAGGGAGCTGTTACAGCCCTATCAGGGACGCTGGGAGAGCCTGGATGAGGCGCAGCAGCAGCGCCTGCAAAGGGGGGCGGCGCGCTGGCAGCAGATGGATCAGGCGCAGCGCGCCCGCCAGCGGCAGCGTTTTGAGCGCTGGCAGCAGCTGACACCGGCACAGCGGGAGCAGACGCGCCAGCGTTTCGAGCAGTTCAAGCAACTACCGGCGGCACAGCAGCAGCGGTTGCGCCAGCGCATGCAGCAGTTTCGTGAGCTGCCAGCGGAGCGGCGCGAGGAGCTGCGCCAGCGCTTCGAGCAGATGAGCCCGCAACAGCGCGCGGCGCTGCGCGCGCGCATGCAGTCGCAACAAGCTGACGATGAGTCGGTGCCAGAGGATGAGGCGTCGCGGCATGATGCGCCGCGCGAGCGGCCCATGGAGCGACGCTCGGAACGGCGGCAAAACTCTACCCCGATGAGGAGACAACGTTAAATGGTAACAATAAAAAAAAGGGTCATTACGACGGCGCTGCTGGGTCTGGTCGCCTCGCCGCTGCTGGCGGATAGCGGTTTCAGTGTCGGTGCCGAATACAGTGAGGGCGATTATGGCACCGGCGAGACCAGCCGCTCCTGGTATCTGCCCGTGAGCTGGCGCTATCAGGAAGGCAACCTTCGTGCCTCACTGACGGTACCCTATATCACGGTCGAGGGCTCGGCGCTGGTTACGGTTGGCGGTACACCGCTCTCGCCATCCGGCATGGGGATGAGCGGTGGTGACGCCACCACCACTACCACGACCACGCGTACCGCCTCCGGTCTGGGGGATGTGCTGCTCAGCGGCAGTTACCGGTTGCTGGGCGAGTCCGACAGCCGCCCGTGGCTGGCGGCCACTGCCACGATTAAGTTCGGCACCGCGGATGAGGCGGAAGGGCTTGGCACCGGCGAGGATGACTATACCCTGCAGCTGGAGGCGGGCAAGGGGCCCCTCTCCGGTTACGCCGGTTACACCCTGCTGGGCGACACTGCCACGCTCGATTACAACGATGTCGCCTTTGTCGGTGTCGCGCTGGACGTGCCGCTCGGCAAGAGCCGGGCGCTGGGGGTTGAATACTATACCGAGGAGGCGGCCCTCAGTGGCATGGATGATCTCCGGCAGGCGACCCTCTCGCTCAACGGCGAGGTGAGCCGGGAGATGGACTACTCCCTCTACTATATCGCCGGGTTGAGTGACAGCAGCGCCGATAGTGTGATCGGCGTGAATTTCAGTTCGCGTCTCAAATAGCGCCAGGGGGTCTCTCGCCGCTATAGGGTCGCCGTGCTACTGTATGGCAATGCTGGCGGGAACCCTGACAACAGATAAAAAAACGCTCTCCTGGGTACTCTACGACTGGGGGAATTCTGCCTATGCCACCACGGTGATGGCGGGCTTCTTTCCGGTCTTTTTCAAGGAGTACTGGAGCGTCGGGGCAACGGCGGCGCAAAGTACCTTCTACCTGGGGGTTGCCAACTCCCTGGCCAGCCTGCTTATTGTCCTTCTCGCGCCGCTGCTCGGGGCGATCGCCGATCAGTGCGCGGCGCGCAAACGCTTTCTGCTCTTCTTTGCCTTCCTCGGGATCGGCATGAGTGCGCTGTTGCCGCTGGTGGCGCAGGGGCAGTGGCCGTGGGCGGTGCTGCTCTATGTGATGGCGACGATTGGTTTCTCCGGCAGTATCACCTTTTACGATTCGCTGATTGTCTTTGTCACCACCCCGGCGCGCCTCGATCAGCTCTCGGCGCTGGGCTATGCCATGGGCTATCTGGGCGGCGGGTTGCTCTTCGCGCTCAATGTCTGGATGACCCTGCAACCGGCGTTCTTTGGCCTGGCCGATGCGGCCGAGGCGGTACGCCTCTCCTTCTACAGTGTTGCCCTCTGGTGGCTGCTCTTCACGCTGCCGCTGGCGCTGTGGGTAAGTGAACCGGACCGGCGCACTGACGGCGGTGCCCTGCGGGCGGTGCGCGGCGGTCTGCGCCAGCTGCGCGATACCCTGCGCCACATCCGCCAGCTGCGCACGGTCTATCTCTTCCTGCTCGCCTACTGGTGTTACATCGACGGCGTCGACACCATCGTGCGCATGGCGGTCGATTACGGCATGTCGCTCGGCTTTAATTCCAACAGCCTCATCGTGGCGCTGCTGCTCACCCAGTTCGTCGGCTTTCCCGCCGCCATCGCCTTCGGCTATCTGGGCAAGCGGATCGGTGCCAAACGCGGCATCTATCTGGCCATCGCCGCCTATGTGGTGATCGTGGTGTCGGCCTCGCGCATGGAGAGTGAACAGGCGTTCTACGCCCTGGCCATTGCCATCGGTCTGGTGCAGGGGGGGATTCAGTCACTGAGTCGCTCCTTTTACGCACGCCTGATCCCGCACGACAAGTCGGCGGAGTTCTTTGGCTTTTACAATATGCTCGGCAAGTTTGCCGCGGTGCTCGGGCCGTTGATGGTCGGTTGGGTGGGGGTGGTGAGTGGCGATCCGCGCCTCGGGATCCTGAGCCTGCTGCTGCTATTCTTTGTCGGCGCGTTGTTGCTCAGCCGGGTGGCGGATGAGGGTGGGGGAGTGAGAGATGGTGTCGATACGCGGGAGGGGTGAGTGATGGGTTGGCTGTTGACGTTTGTCGGGGCTGTGCTTGGTGCGCTGCTCGATGAGTTTGCGGGTCTGCTCTATGGCGCCCTGCTCGGTTATCTGCTGGGTCACAGCCTCATCGTGACGCAACGCCTCTACCGGCTGGAGGCGCAGGTGGCGCGGCTGCGGGAGGCGGCGGGCACTACGCCGTCATCTGTTGAAGCTGTAGCGTCAGCAACAACAGCGACAGGGGCTGTCGCTGAGGCGGCTGCCCCCGTGGCCGCAGAGGTTATTTACGAGTTGGATGCCGACACCCCCCCTGCACCCATGGCGGCGAAGAGGGCGGCGACGCAGCCTGCCCCTACGGCGTCGTCGGGCTGGGGTGAAACCGGGGATGCGACGGCGGAGTACAAGGGGAGTGACCTGCTCGCCTCGGTGATGGGCTTCTTCCTCGACGGCAACGTGGTGGTGCGGGTCGGGATTGTGGTGCTCTTCTTCGGCGTCGCCTTTTTGCTCAAATACGCCTCGGATCACAGCCTGCTCTCCATCGAGTGGCGCCTGAGCGGTGCCGCCCTCGGTGCGCTGGCGCTGATTGGCGCAGGGTGGCGGCTGCGCGAGCGGCGTACCAGCTATGCCCTGCTGATTCAGGGGGGCGGCATCGGCCTCTTCTACCTTACGGTCTACGCCGCGGCCAAGCTCTACCACCTGCTGCCGCTGGGGCTGGCCTTTGGCCTGATGCTGGCGCTGGTGGCCCTCTCGGCGTTACTTGCGCTGCTGCAGGATGCGCGCAGCCTCGCCGCCTTCGGCATTAGCGGCGGTTTTCTCGCCCCGGTGCTTACCTCCACCGGCGAGGGAAGCCATGTGATGCTCTTCTCCTACTACGCACTGCTTAACGGCGGCATCCTCGGTATCGCCTGGTTCAAGGCGTGGCGCGAGCTCAATCTACTCGGTTTTCTCTTCACCTTCATCATCGGCACGGCGTGGGGGTGGCAGTACTATCGCCCCGAGCATTTTGCCACCACCGAACCCTTCCTCATTCTCTTCTTCCTCTTCTATGTCGCCATCGCGGTGCTGTTCGCGCTGCGCCAGCCGCTGCAACTCAAGGGCTATGTGGATGGCTCGCTGGTATTCGGCGTGCCCATCGTCGGCTTCTCGCTGCAGTATGGCCTGGTGCGCGAGATGGAGTATGGCCTCGCCTTTAGCGCCCTGCTGCTGGGCTTCTTCTATGTGGGGCTGGCGCTGGCGTTGTGGCGTCGCCGTATCGAGGGGATCCGCCTGCTCACCGAATCCTTCCTTGCCCTGGGGGTCGCCTTCGCTACCATGGCGATTCCGCTGGCGCTGGACGGGCGCTGGACCTCCGCCGCCTGGGCTATGGAGGGGGCGGCGCTGCTGTGGGTAGGGGTGCAGCAGCAGCGGCTGCTGCCGCGCCTCTCCGGGCTGCTGCTGCAGCTGGGGGCGGGTTTCTCCTTTCTCACCACCTTCGATAGTTCGGGCGGCAGCTGGCCGATCCTTAACGGTTTTTATCTCGGCACCCTGTTGCTCTCCCTGGCGGGACTCTTCAGTAGTTTCCAGTTACAGCGCCATGATGAGTCACTGCGCTGGTTTGAGCGTAAGTTGCACTACCTTGCCCTGACCTGGGGGCTGGCGTGGTGGTTGCTCGGCGGGTTGCAGGAGATCGCTCGCCACCTCTCTTTGCTCAATGAATATGCAGCCGCCCTGCTCTTGATGGCGGCGAGCGCGGCGACCCTGCTCGGGCTCTATCAGCGCCTCGCCTGGCAGGCGTTGCGTTATCCGCTGCTGGGGCTGTTACCGGCGGCGCTGTTGCTGGCACTTAATGCCATCGACCAGCCACCGCTTGGCCACCCGCTGGCGGGCTGGTCGCTGTTGCCCTGGCTGCTGCTCTTTGCCGTGCAGTACCGCCTGTTGTGGCGACTGCGTGCGGTCTATTCGCCAGGTTTGCTGCGTTTCGGTCATAGCGCCACCCTGTGGCTGCTGCTGTTCCTGCCGAGCTGGGAGTTGCCCTGGCAGGTGCGCCACTGGCTGCCCGAGGGCGAGGTATGGCACTACTGCGCCTGGGTAGTGGTACCGCTGCTGGCGATGGCGCTGCTGTTGTGGCGCGGCCCGCGGCTGGCCTGGCCGGTGCGCCGTTACCTCACCACCTATCTGGGTAGCGCACTGATCCCGGTGGCGCTGGCCATGCTGGCGTGGTTTGGCCTGGTCTTTGTTTCGGCCGCTGACCCTGAGCCCCTGCCCTACCTGCCGCTGCTCAACCCGCTGGAGTTGACACAACTGTTGATCCTGCTGTTGCTCACCTCATGGCTGCTGCTGCACCGGCGACGCAGTTCACGGATTCTCGGCGAGGTGGATCCAAGGGTGTTCTACGCCCTGCTCGGCGCGGCGGCCTTCATGCTGCTCAACGAGGTGATCGCCCACACCATTCACCACTGGTACGGGGTGCCCTATCGGCTGACGGCGCTGCATCAATCGTGGTTGTTCCAGGCCACGCTGTCGGTGGTGTGGGGCGTGACGGCACTGATTATTACGGTGAGCGCGACGCGCCTCGGGCTGCGCACCCTGTGGCTGGTCGGCGCGGCGCTGCTGGGACTGGTGGTGGTGAAGCTCTTTTTTGTCGACCTTGCCGGCAGCGGCACCATCGCCCGTATCGTCTCCTTTATTGCGGTGGGGGTGCTGATGTTGCTGACGGGTTATTTTTCACCGATGCCGCCCAGGCGAGAGGAGGAGAGGGCATGAGCAAACGGATGGGGGGAGTGCTTCTGCTGCTGGCAGGCAGTGTGATGGCCGCGCCGTTGCAGATGAACGATTTTGCCTACGGCATCCCGCTGCAGGTCGATGGCGACGGGGCGATCTACAGCCTGCCGCTGCCGGCCGAGGTCTACCGCCGCACCGTGCGCAGCGACCTGGGCGATCTGCGGGTGTTCAACGGTCTTGGCGAAGAGGTGCCACACCTGCTGCAGCGCGAGCCGGCACAGCAGCTGGCGCCACGGCGCATCAAGGCAAAACTCTACCCGCTGCCGACCCAGGAGAACCAGCCCGCCGGCGAGGAGCTGCATATCGCCATTGGCGGTGAGGGTCCCCTCATCGACTATTACAGCGGTCGCCTGCCGCTACCGGGTGCCGGCGCCGGTGAGTACTACCTGCTCGATGCCAGCGATGCCGAGGCGCCAGTCGAGCGGCTCCACCTAGAGTGGGACGAAGGTGTGGAGCCGTTGCTGGCTGAGGTCTCGCTGGATGGCAGCGATGACCTCAGCCACTGGCAGCCGCTGCTGCAGAAGCGCACCATTGCCTCCCTCAGCCAGCAGGGCTTTCAGTTACGACAGTCGAATCTGGAGCTGCCGGCGCAGCGCGTAAAGTACTACCGCCTGCACTGGCCGCCGGGCAGCCGGGGGATCGCACTGCGCAGGGTGGAGATGGAACTGCGTCCCGCCTATCAGCCGCTGCCGGGGGAGAGCATAAGGGTCGAGCCGACGGCCGGGGCGGGCGGTGATGGCGAGTATGAGTTCACCCTCGATGGCCACTTCCCGATAAGCGCGGTGCAGCTGGTGATGCCGCAGCGCAACAGCGTGGTGTATGCCCGCCTCTTCTCCCGTGCCGAGAGCGCGCAGCCCTGGCAGCGGCGCCACCAGGGGCTCTTCTATGACCTGGAGCGAGAGGGCCACCGCCTGCGCAACGAGCCGTTGAAGCTCTCGCCGCTGAGCCATCCGCAGTGGCGGCTGGAGGTGGAGCAGGAGGGCGGCGGCCTCGGTCGTGGTCTGCCACAGCTGGAGGTGAGCTGGCATCCGCAGCGGCTGCTCTTCGTCGCCCGTGGCGAGATGCCCTTTACCCTCGCCTTCGGCCGGCAGCAGACCGAGAGCCAGGGCGTCGCCATTGACCCGCTGTTGCGACGCATTACTGACGATGGGTCGCGTGGCGGAATGATCAAGTCCGCAGCGGCGGGTGAGCGCTTCGAGCTGGGGGGCGAGATGCGCTTGAGGCCGCCTGTCCCGCCGCTGCCGTGGAAAAAGTGGCTACTCTGGGCGCTGCTGCTCGGCGGGGTGGGGGTGTTGGCAGTGATGGCGCGCACTCTCTGGTATCAGCTGCGCGGCTCTGAGACACGATGAGACGCCATGAGGCACATAGCCCGCATTGGCCGGGCGAGATAAACTAGCACCACTCCCACGGCGGTTTTTCCCCATGCACAGCGACGACTATCAACAGCGCTTCGGCGGCATTCAGCGGCTCTACGGTACGCCGGGGGCGGCGGCGATCCGCGACAGTCACCTCTGCGTCATTGGCATCGGCGGGGTCGGCTCCTGGGCGGTGGAGGCACTGGCGCGTAGCGGGGTCGGCGCCATCACCTTTATCGACCACGACGACATCGCCGCCAGCAACACCAACCGCCAGCTGCACACCCTCACCGATACCTACGAGCGCGCCAAGTCCGAGGTGATGGCAGAGCGGGTGCGGGCAATCAATCCGGAGTGCCGCGTCACGGCCATCGACGACCTGCTGAGCGAGACCAATCTCGAAAAATATATCGGCAGCGGTTTTGATTATGTGATCGACGCCATCGACTCGATTCGTCAGAAGGCGGCGCTCATTCACTACTGCAAGCGGAACAAGATCCCGATCATCACTACCGGCGGGGCAGGCGGCATCAGCGACCCCACACGCATCGAGATCACCGACCTGAGCAAGACCCACAACGACCCGCTCGCCGCCAAGGTGCGCCAGCGGCTGCGCAGTGATTACGGCTTCAGCAAAAATCCGCAGCGCCGTTTTGGCGTCGACTGCGTCTTCTCCACCGAGCAGCACCTCTACCCCAAGGCCGACGGCAGCGTCTGCCAGCGCAAGCCAGGGGTGAAGGGGGCAACGCTGGACTGCAACCTCGGCTACGGCTCGGCCACCTTCGTTACCGCGACCTTCGGTTTTGTCGCGGTGTCGCGTGCCCTGCAGAAGATTGTCGAACGGGCGGCGCGTAACGTCTGAAGCCGCGATTACCAGGGGTAGTAGAAGAAGAGGGTGACTTCGCTCCCCTCATCCCCCACTGCGTAGTCGGCGCGGTAGACACTCCCCGAGGCCGAGAGTAGCCGGCCGCCGATGCCGTAGCTGGTGCGCTGCTCCTGCCACAGCCCTGACGACGCCTCGGCTACCGTACCCGTCTCGGCAAAAAAGGCCAGCTGCAGCGAGGTGGTCACATCCTTCCAGATGAAGTAGTTAAATGGTTTGGCTTCGCGGGCAAAGTTCATGCGGTATTCCACCCCGAGAAAGGCCATGTGGCTACCGTAGAAACGGCCCCGCGGGTAGGAGCGCAGCCGGTCATTACCTCCCAGACTGGTGGCGGTGCCGTTGCTGCGCTGCAGGATGAAGCTGTCGACGATCTCCTGTTCGGCCTGCAGGCAGCTGCTGTCGAGCGGGTCGCAGTTAAAGCCGAGCTCGGTGCGGATGGCGGTGGGGTCGGTCTGCCCCTCGCGGGTGACGTTGGCATCGGACTGGTAGTAGTTGAGCGCCACGGTGTCATTACTGAACACCGGCAGGTAGAGCGAGAGCGAAGTGTCGAGGGTGTAGAAGTCCGGGTCGTTTGCTGTCTGCGCCGGATTGTCGCGGTAGCTGAGGCCAAGGCGCAGCCCCTTGCGCGGGTCCTGGTGATCGTCGGTCAGGTCAAGGGTCAGCCCGTGCAGCCAGGAGCTGGACTCCTGACGGTAGGGTGGGGCGAAGGCGCTGATCACGTTGCCGTCCTTGTCTCGGATATAGGTCAGGGCAAAGTTGGAGCTGTTGTGTGACGAGGTGAACTCCAGCCTGCGCTCAAACAGCGACAGGGTCAGCCCCAGATGACGCTCATCGGCCTGGTTCACCTCGACGATGTTGTAATCATCCTTGCCGGTATTCATGCCGCGGCTCTTGTAGTTGTTGACCGCCGCCTTGCTGATCCGCTGATCCATGACGTTGAAAAACAGCGTCTTTTTATAGAGCGGCACCTCATCGAACTGCGTCACCCACCCCTCGGCATCGCCACCGACTCGGGTGATGAAGCCGTCGGCGGTGGTGCCGAACATATTGCTGAAGTAGCCCATTAGAAAGTAGCCTTCTCCAATGCCGGGCATGCTATAGGGTAAAGGGACCAGCAGGTAGGCGTTATCGGTGGGAAACTGTTCGCTGCGCCGCTCCGGTGCCGAGTCCAGGATATCGAGTGCCGGCAAGGGGACGGCGGTGAGGGCCAGCGTGGCACCGAGCAGCAGTGCATGCAGGGAGACGGGTGATGACTTGCGTATCTGCATGAATCGGCGATGCTCTCCGTGAGATAGTGTGTGGGCTTAACTGACTGGGTATGAGTATTGTGGACGACACAAGCAAAATCAAACTGGGGATCAGCAGTTGTCTGCTGGGTCAGCCGGTGCGTTACGACGGCGGCCACAAGCGTGATGCTTACATTATCGGCACTCTCGGCGCCTATTTCACCTTCATCCCGTTTTGCCCTGAGGTGGCCATCGGCCTGCCGGTGCCGCGCCCGACGATTCGCCTGGTACAGCAGGGCGAGGCGATCCGCGTCGTCGGCACCAAAGACCCCGCACTCGATGTCACCGAGCTGCTACACCGTTTTGGCAAGGAGACGGCAGAGCGGCTCACCTCCATCTCGGGTTACATCCTGAAGCGGGGCTCGCCCAGTTGTGGCATGGAGCGGGTCAAGGTCTACGACGAGCAGGGACGCACCATCGGCAAGGCGGCCGGGGCCTTTGCCCACAGCCTGAAAAAGAAGTTGCCGCTGCTGCCAATGGAGGAGGAGGGACGCCTTGGCGATGCGCGATTGCGCGAGAACTTCATCATGCGAGTCTTCGTCTACCACCGCTGGCAGCAGCAGCTGCTGGCGGCGGGGCTCGGCGTGGCACGGCTGCAGCAGTTTCATGCGGATCACAAATACCTGGTGATGGCCCACAATCAGGCCGCCTACAAACGTATGGGGCGGATGGTGGCCGAGGCGACGGTCGATAACATCAAGGTGCTCTCCTGCCTCTACATGGAGGAGCTGATGACGGCGCTCGCCCGTCCCGCCAGCCGCCGTCAGCATGTCAACGTGTTGCAACATATTTTGGGTTATCTGAAGAACCAACTCGACAGCGCCGACAAGGCGGAGATGGTGGAGGTGATTAGCCAGTACGGTGATGGCCTGCTGCCACTTATCGTCCCTATCACCTTGCTGAAACACCACTTCCGCCGCCATCCGCACGACTATATCGAGCGCCAGCTCTACCTCACGCCGCATCCACAAGAGTTGATGTTGCACAACCTTATCTGACAGGAATTACATGGCCGCATTCACGCGCCTCGACAAGAGACTCTCACATGCCACCGGCCTCACCCGCTCGCGTGCCCAGATCACCATCCGCCGCGGTCAGGTGACGGTGGATGGCACGGTGGTACGCGACCCCGCGTTCAAGGTTGCCCCTCAGGCGCAGGTGGCGTGGCGTGAGTGCGAGGTTGCGTCACCGGGCCACCGCTACTACATGCTCAACAAACCGCAGGGGGTGATCTGCGCCACCAGCGACGAGAGCCATCGCACCGTGCTCGACCTGCTCGACATTGATAACAAGAAGGGGCTGCATGTCGCCGGCCGCCTCGACATCGACACCACCGGACTGGTGTTGATCAGCGATGACGGTGACTGGAGTCACCGCATTACCGCACCGCGCCATAAATGTCCCAAACGTTATCGCGTCACCCTCGTCGCGCCGCTCGACCCCGCCAGTGTCGCGCAGTTTGCCGAGGGGATGGTGCTGCGCAATGAAGCGAAAAAGACTCAACCGGCGATGCTGGAGATCCTCACCCCCACCGATGTTCGCCTCACCATCAGCGAGGGAAAATATCACCAGGTAAAACGGATGTTCGCCGCCATTGGCAACCATGTAACCGCACTGCACCGCGAGGCGATCGGTGCGCTGCAACTCGACGAGAGACTGGCGTTAGGGGAGTATCGTCCGCTGAGTGAAGCGGAGCGTATGCTCCTTATAGCGTAGCGAGAGAGAGGTGGACGATGCCCACCCTACAGTTCTGACGCCCACCCTGGGGGGAGCAGTTACGAAACCATTTAGTAACAATCGTGGGGTGAGCATTCTGAAAGATGTCATACCCCGGGCGCGGGCAGGAGGATGATTGCGGTGGTGCCTTTTCCCGGTTCGGACTTCAGTTGTATCTCGATATTGTTCGCATCGGCCAGTTGCTTGGCGATGCTCAGGCCAAGTCCCGAGCCGCCGGTGTCGGTGTTGCGCGATTGCTCCAGGCGGTAGAAGGGTTGAAATACCGCTTCAAGCTGGTCTGCGGGGATGCCGGGGCCCTGGTCGATGATCTCAATCGTGGTGGCGCGCAGGTTGCAGTGGTAGCGCACCGTCACCTCCTGGTTGCCGCCATAGCGAACGGCGTTTTCGAGCAGATTGACCACTATCCGCCGCAGGGCAAGCGGGTTGCGCACCACCGGGCAGATGGCCTGTTGCCTATAGCTCATCTCTGCGCCGCCGCGCCGTGCACAATTCACCAGTTCATTGAGCATGTCGCCAATCTCTATCTGTTGTTGTTCTCCCTTTTCCAGGCCGCGGCTCAGCTCAAGAAACTGTCCTACCAGGCAGTTCATCTGCTCCAGGTCGCCGCGAATGCCCGCCATCAGTTCTGGATCGGCATCAGCGGGCAGCATCTCCAGTGCCAGTTGAATGCGGGCCATTGGTGTGCGCAGGTCGTGCGAGATCCCGGCGAGCAGGGTGGTGCGATTGCGTAACAACTCCTGCACCTGTTCCGCCATGTCGTTAAAGGTTTGCGCCAGGGTGGCGAGCTCGTCCGCGCCGGTTTCCGGGATCGGTTCGGGTTTGTTGCCGGTGCCGATGTGTCGGGCGCCGCGGGTCAGCCGCTCCAGTGGCGTGGCGACAAAGTGGGCCAGGGTGGCGGCGGTGATCAGGGTGGCGAGGGTGCCGACGATAAGCAGGATGATCATGGCCAGTGGTGGTTTGGCGGATATGTGCGAGCTGGGGAAGCCAATGCGCACGAGGTGGTTCTGCTGACCGGGTATGTCGGCCCAGTACCATTGCTCGCCGTCCTGCTCCTGACTGGTCATCAGGCGTATCGGATGACCGGTGCGATGCGTGAGGGAGGATTCGAGGAAAAAATAGTAGGGCAGATCCCGGACGGCCAGGGGCAGCTCGTTGACGGCGTCCGTGATCCGCAGTTGATAGTGGCCAACAAGAATTTTTTCGTATTCCGCCTGGGATACGGGTGAACGCTCTTCCCAGTGGTGGACGCTCATCACCATCAGTGATGCCAGGTCGTCGGCGGAACTCTTGCCCATCGGTACCAGCATGAAATAGCCAATAACAGTCAGGGAGAAGAGTAAAAATGCCAGTGAGACGGCGGCAATGGTGGTGACGATCTGGGAAAAGAGGGTATTGGGAAACCGCATCAACTGCCTGGTTCCTCTGCCTTGGGGGAAAACAGATAGCCTTCACCCCATATGGTGCGGATGAAAACGGGGTGCGAGATATCGGGTTCAATCTTCTTTCGCAGACGGGTGATCCTGACGTCAATACTACGATCATAGGGCTGATGCTCATAGCCCTTGAGCAGTTGCAGCAAGGTGTCGCGATTCAGGACACGATTAGGGTGCGTGGCAAAGACCTCCAGTAGCGCATATTCACCGCTGGTCAGTGGCAGGGGCTGCTCATCCTGAAAGAGCTGGCGGCTGCTGCTGTCCAGACGGTAGCGACCAAAGCATATCTCCTCGTTGTTGCTCTCACTGCGTTGCGTGGTCATCGTGCTGCGCCGCAGAACCGAACGAATGCGTGCGAGCAGTTCACGCGGGTTAAAGGGTTTGGCAAGGTAATCGTCGGCGCCGATCTCCAGTCCGACGATGCGATCAACCTCTTCGCCACGCGCCGAAAGGATGATAATGGGCAGGTTGCCGTGTGCCCGCAAACGCCGCGCCAGGGAGAGTCCATCCTCCCCGGGTAGCATCAGATCGAGAATCACCAGGTCGGGTGTCTCTTGCTTCAGTGCCTGATCCATCGTGACACCATCGGCTACCGCCGTGACGGCAAAGTCGTTTTCCCGCAAGTAGCGCTGCAACAGATTGCGCAGGTTCAGGTCATCATCCACGACCAGGATGTGGGGTTGTGTTGCCTCTGGGCCGATCATTGAAATCCCAACTGAAATATTTTGTTACAAATTGGCTGTTTTTCGAAATAGTGCAGAAACAGTTTTACATGATGATGGGGCTAACGGCTACTGCCCGTGCACACTACCCTAATTCGCTTGAGGAGAGAACTACCATGCCAGTTATCTATGAAAATGAAAACAAAATGAAAGTGCAGAAAACAAAGTCGCTGAAACAGGTGGTCGGCAGTTGCCTGACGCTGGCGGCGCTCTCTTTGGCATCGGCAGGTACTGTGCTGGCTGAGGAGGGAATGTCCGCCGAGCAGAAGGCGAAGATGCAAGAGGCGCAGAAAATGATGCAGGGGGAGATGAAGCTGATGCAGCCGGACCTGCAGCAGCAGGTGAAGGCTCTGTCGCCGGCAACCAAACAGGCCATTGCCAAGATCTACTCGCAACATACGCGTCGCAGCAAGACGTTGAGCCTGCGCCAGGTCATGCATGAGGTGCAGTCCGATTACCAGAGCACCGCCACCGGCATCCTGACCGATAACTATGAGCAGGCCGCAGACAGCGCCCGTCGTCTGGCGAACCATCGTCTGCCCAAGGCCGGGCTTATTCCCTATATGAAGGCCGAGCATGTGAATGACGAGATGCTGGGTGTACTGGTGCCATTCAATGATTCCGTCGAGGGCAATGCATTGCGTTTGGCCGAGGCCGCCGACAAGGGCGATATGACTACCGCCGCCGAGTATTTCGGCAAGATCACCAGCGGCTGTGTGGCGTGTCACCAGGTGTTCCGCGGTCAGCCCGGGCTGTCACCTCGTTTGCGTTAAATAGTCGTAACTACTCTCCCGGGTATCGCTGTTTCGTAGGAGCGGCTCTGCCGCGATAGAGGGTGAGGGAGCCACCGGCCTATCGCGCCATAGGCGCTCTTACGGTTTTTACCGCTGCCCCGATGTGGAGAGCGGGTACCTGTGTCAGGGGGCGGGTAGTTACAACTAGTCACTAAACAATTGAACGTGCAGGGGTGGCGGTGATTCTTTGTTACCGCCATCAGCCAGAAAGAGCTGTAACCACCATTAAAAAAGAGAGGTATGAGGAGATGAGTAATCGTAAAAATATACTGAGAGCAGCCGTTATCACCGCACTGGGTGGCAGCCTGCCGGTGGCACATGCCACCAATGGTGATCAGATGCTCGGGGTGACCGCCACGCAGTGGGGCATGGCCGGTGCCGTGGTTGCCGCGCCACAGGATGCGGGTACCGTGCTGACCAATCCGGCAGGCCTCGCGACGCTGGAAATGGAGGAGTTTCGTGTCGATATGGGCTTTGGTTTTCTCAATCCGCCGCGCAAGGCCAATGGTGAAGAGAGTGATTCCGACCTCTATATGATCCCTTCCGGCGCTATGGCGGTGCGTGTCGACGACAAACTGACGCTGGGCATGGGCATGGCCGGTCTCTCCGGCATGGGGGTCGACTTCGCCGATATCATGGCTGCGGCCCCTGGCAATCAGGCGGTTGTGACCACCAAGCAGTTCTACAAGATTGCCCCCGGTTTTGCCTATAAGGTCAATGAGCAGTTGTCACTGGGCGCGGCCCTGAATATCGATTATCAAAGTCTGGCGATTCACAACGCATCGTTCACGCTGCCGCAAAACCAGGGCTATGGATTTGGTGCCTCATTGGGGATGACCTACAAGCTGAATGAGCAGCTGCAGTTTGGTGCCTCCTATACCAGCGAGCAGGATATGGATGCCTTTAAGTGGAATACCTCGGCAGGTAGCTATGAGATGACCATGAATGCCCCGCAAATGCTTCAGGCGGGTGTGGCCTTTACCCCCCGTGAGGATCTGTTGATTGAGTTCGACATTAAGCAGATCGCCTTTAGCGAGGTGCTCGATAGCGTCGATTTCAAGACCCCGGCAGGAATGTCAAAAATGAACTTTGGCTGGGATGATCAAACAGTGTTCGCCATCGGTATACAGAAGCAGCTCAACCCGAAAACCCAGGTGCGCGTCGGTTATAACTACGGTGAGTCGCCTATCGGGCCAGAGGATGTCGACAACAATATCGGTTCGCTGGCGGTCACCGAACAGCACCTCTCTTTGGGGCTGACGCGTCAGTTGAGCAAGAAGATGTATGGCAGTTTCTCTTATGTGCATGCCTTTGCCAACGAGATCACCTCCAGCACACCCTCGGGTAACACCATCGAACTGGAACAGAATATTGTTAACTTCCAGATCTCCTACAGGAACTAACCGAGGGAATAGCGATGACTGCGGATCGTATTGTTCATCTGATGGCGGGTTCGATGATCCTTGCCAGCCTTGCCTTGACCCACTTCCATGATTCCAACTGGATGTGGCTTACGGCATTTGTGGGGCTGAATTTGGCACAAAGTGGCGTGACCAACTTCTGTCCACTCTCATCGCTGCTGAAAAAGGCGAAGGTGGCCGAGGGGAGTGGCTGCTAGAAGTCTACCGGTTTTGACAGAGCAGCGTCGATCACCAGCGGGCAAGCAGGGATGCTGTCATCTCTTACAGCTCACGGCGCGATAATCTTGCCGTTGAGTGGTGGTTGTGATAAGAATCGTGCGGATTAAAAAAGGGTAACGATATGTGCAAAAAATGCGGGATAGCAGTGGTTGTGTTGTTAGCGATTATCGTCGGTATGGGCTACAAGTTCATGATTCAGGGCAGCGTGGCTGAAAGCAGCGATGGCCGGATGGCGATACAATTGGATGGCGCGGAAAGGGATCTGGTTCTCACCGAGATGAGAATGTTTCTCTCAACCGTGCAGACGATGACGATGAACCTTTCCAATGGCGATATGGAGGCGGTTGTGGCGGCGGCAAGGGCCGTGGGCAGTGCAGCCCAGCAGGCGGTGCCGGCCTCTTTGATGGGGAAGCTGCCGATGGAATTCAAACAGTTGGGATTTGATACGCATAGCCGGTTTGACCAGGTGGCACTGGATGCCGAGCAAATGGGTGATGGTGAACATGTGTTGCAGCAGATGGGGGAGTTGATGCGGAACTGCGTCGCCTGTCATGAGGCCTATCGCATAGACCCGGTGCCTGTGGTGTTACGTCAGTAAGGGGTGTTGCGCCATTTTTGCGGTAGCCAATGCCATTACTGGCCATGAACAACAGTGGGCTTTGCAACCTGTGAGGTTGTGATTGCCCTGTCAGATTTCGCCGTAAAACTCGTGGTGATTCTTGCCATGGCGCTTGGCGTGGTACATGGCATTGTCGGCGTACTGGATTAGTTGGCTTGCCTCCTTGCCGTCGGCCGGATAGAAGCTGATGCCGATACTGGTGGTGACCGAGGCCATGGCACCGTCAATCTCATAGGGACGCGCCACCTCCTGGGTGATCTTTTTCGCCACGCGTACCACATCATCGGTTCCCTCCAGGGCAACGATAACGATGGTGAACTCGTCGCCGCCGAAGCGCGAGACGGTGTCGGTGGCGCGTACGCAGGCGACAAGGCGTTGTGCCACCTGACGCAACATCTCATCGCCGCTATGGTGCCCCAGGGTATCGTTGACCGCCTTGAAGCCGTCGAGGTCGAGAAACATTACCGCCACCTGCAGGCGGTTGCGATTGGCATGCGCGATGGCTTGTTGCAGGCGATCACTGAAGAGAATGCGATTTGGCAGCCCGGTGAGTTGATCGTAGTGGGCAAGGTAGAGCAGACGCTCCTTATTCTCCTTGGCGGCGGTGATGTCGGAGAAGACCGCGACATAGTGGCTCAGCTCGCCCTGCTCATCCTCTACCGCGGCGATGGAGAGCCACTCCAGATAGTCCTGCCCCTCGCGATGGCGATTCCAGATCTCCCCCTGCCATGTCCCAAAACGTTGCAGTTCGTGCCACATGTGGGCGTAAAAGACGTCATCCTGCCGCCCCGAGCGCAGCAGCGACGGACGTTTGCCGATCACCTCCTCTTCGCTGTAGCCGGTCATCTCGCTAAAGGCGGCGTTCACGCTGATGATGGTGGTGTCCGGGGTGGTGATCATCACCCCCTCGCGGGCGCTTTCGAACACCGTGCTCATAAGACGGGCGATGATGTTGCGATTCTGATTGAGTTCATGCAGGAAATGGTTGAGCTGCTTACGCAGCAACTCCGCCTGCGCCAGCAGCTCGTCGTAAAGCGGTGCGATCGCTTTGTGGTCGTTGTGCTGAATGAGCAAATTCCTGGCCACCTGGTGCATCTGCCGGTGGGTTATGCCGATGGCGCGAAACTCTTCCAGGGTGGCAAGAACCGGGCTGCCGATACCGTGGTACCAGTGGCCGAATTTACACAGTTTATGGGGGTGTTCGCCGATATCGTCGGCGTTGGCGGAGAGTTGGCAGATCAGGGTACGATTGATTTGCGCCAGCCAGTGAACATGGTGTTCGATGGCCTGCTCCAGCTCTGTGGTGTAACGTCCCAACTCATTCAGCGTCAGCTGTTGGAATAGTCTGTCTTGCATATCGGCGTTTCGCATTCGCGCTGTGGGCAGTCAATGGTTGTGTTGTCAGTTGGCTACATAAACCGCTATTCAGGGTGGTCGATAATGTAATCCTGCCATTGCTCCTCATCCTCCACCTCGGCCTCGGAGATGGCGAAACCGGCCACCGAGATCCCCGCCTCATGCACGCTCTCGCAGCGGCCGCTGATCAGGGGGTGCCAGGCGGGGAGCGCTCGCCCCTCGGCCAGCAGGCGGTAGGCGCAGCTTTGCGGCATCCATTTCAGTGTAGCGGCATTTTGCGCCGTTACCTGCAGACACTCCGGCACCTGTAGCGTGCGTTCGGTGTAGCAGCTACAGGCGCCGGTCTCAATATCGAGGTGGCGACAGACCAGGCTGGTGGTATAGAGGGTGCCGTCCTCCTCATCTTCCAGTTTGATAAGGCAGCAGCGGGCGCAGCCGTCACACAGCTGTTCCCACTCCTCACGGCTCAGTTGTGCCAGTGTTTTCTCTTCCCAGAAGCGTGCCATGGTTCTATCCGGCAATGGCCTTGTCCATGCGCCGCTCGGCCGCCTTCCACTCCTCTGTGGCCGTTTCACCCATGGCCATCAGCTCCATCAGGCCATAGGCGAGCTGGCGGGTGTCGGGGTTCATCGCCTGTAGTTTGCTCAGCAGATAGCTGTGGCCGCCCTGCGGGATGGAGAGTGTTTTTACCAGGGCGTAGAGCAGCAGCGACTGGCCAGAGCGGCGGTCGTCCTCGATACGGGCCAGGGTGGCGTTGAGTGGGGAGATCTCCATGCAGGGCCTTGTGGGTCTGTTACCAAGCGCCATTGTACGCCAATTGCTGATGGGCGGTCGCGGGGTCAGTGCCCGGATGGCGCGCTTGTATCACTAGCCGTTTGCAGCAGCGCCTCCAACCGTGACAGATCGAGATGCGCCTCCAGGGTGTCGGCCAGGCGCTCCAGCCCCTGCTCCCTGAGGGCAAAGTAGTCGATCGGCTCCACCGTGCGCAAGCCGGCCCAGCGCAACAGGGCACTGCACGCCTCGGGGTGGTCGAACAGGCCGTGCAGATAGCTGCCGAGCACCTGCCCATCGGCGCTGATCGCCCCCTCCGGGCTCGCGCCCAGCAGTGCCGCCGGGCGCGCGAGTCCGGCGCCGTGGCTTACCCCCATGTGGATTTCGTAGCCCGTTACCGCCGCCCCCTCCAGTGTGAGGTGGCCGCTGACGCGGCGGAGCTGCTTCTCGCTCTCCAGCGTGGTCTCGATCTCCAGCAGTCCCAACCCGGTGCTGGAACCGGCCACATCCTCCAGCCCCAGCGGATCGTGGAGTGCCCTCCCCAACATCTGATAGCCGCCGCAAATGCCGATCACCTTGCCGCCGTAGCGCAGATGGCGGCCCATGGCCTGCTCCCACCCCTCTGTTCGCAACCACGCCAGGTCGGCACGCACGTTCTTGCTGCCGGGCAGGATGATGAGGTCGGCGGGGGGGATGGGCTGTGTCGAATCGGTTTTGGGGCCGACCAGGTGCAGATCTACCTGCGGGTGGAGACGCAATGGGTCGAGGTCGGTGTGGTTGCTGATGCGCGGCAGTACCGGCACCACCACCTGAAATTTGTTGCGGTCGGTGACGATGTGGTCGCGCGGCACCGCATCCTCCGCCTCCAGGTGCAGCCCGTGCAGATAGGGCACCACCCCGAATACCGGCTTGCCGGTCTTCTGCTCCAGCCAGTCGATCCCCGGCTGCAGCAGCGCGATGTCACCGCGAAAACGGTTGATGATGAAACCGGCGGTGCGCGCCCGCTCGCTCTCGCTGAGCAGTTCCAGGGTGCCGACAATCTGCGCGAAGACGCCCCCCTTGTCGATGTCGGCCACCAGCACCACCGGACAGTCGACCGCCTCGGCAAAGCCCATGTTGGCGATATCCCCCTCGCGCAGGTTTACCTCGGCGGGGCTGCCCGCCCCCTCGACCATGATAAGTTCGTACTGTTGCGACAGGCGCTGGTGTGATTCCAGCACCGCTGCCATCGCCACCTTCTTGTAGTGGTGATAGTCGCGCGCCTGCATCTGCGCCACTGCCTTGCCATGGACGATCACCTGCGCCCCCATGTCGCTGGAGGGCTTGAGCAAAATCGGGTTTATGTCGCTGTGCGGCTCCAGCCCCGCCGCCTGCGCCTGCACCGCCTGCGCCCGTCCGATTTCGCCGCCATCACGGGTCACCGCACTGTTGAGGGCCATGTTCTGCGGCTTGAACGGCACCACCGCCACACCGCGACGGTGCAACAGGCGACACAGCCCGGCGACCACCGTACTCTTGCCGGCATCGGAGGCAGTGCCCTGGATCATGAGGGTTTTTGACATGGCGGGCATGATATAGATCCAGGGTACAAGGTGAAAGCGCACGAAGGCGTTGCCGCAGCTCACGTTGCGCCAGCTACGTGAGAACTTACGGCCAATATTATCGTTCCAGCCCTCTTGCCCTCTATCGTCCCCACGCGGGAGCGTGGGAACAATAATGAAAACCAGCAACCAGCAACCAGCAACCAGCAACCAGCAACCAGCAACCAGCAACCTCATTCCTATCAACCGATGGTGCATAATAGCCGCCCATGTCCACCGTCTTTGTCATTATCCTCGCCGTGCTGCTCGACCTCTGGCTGGGGGAGCCACGCCAGTGGCACCCGCTGGCCGGTTTCGGGCGGCTGGCCTCAGCCATCGAGCGGCGCCTGCACGGCGGTGCCACGGGCGACAATGTCGTGCGCGGTGGCTGGGCGCTTCTCATCGCGCTGCTGCCCTTCGTCCTGCTCGCCTGGCTGCTTACCCTTAATGCCACCCTGGCGCTGCTGGCCGAGGTGCTGCTGCTCTATCTGGCCATCGGCGGCAGCAGTCTGGCACAGCACGGCCGGGCGGTGGCCGAGGCGCTCGCCCGCGACGACCTGCCGCTCGCCCGTCAGCGGGTGGGGTGGATGGTGAGCCGCGATAGCGGGCAACTCGATAGTGAGGGGGTGGCGCGCTCCACCGTCGAGTCGCTGCTGGAGAACGGCAACGATGCCCTCTTTGGCGCCCTCTTCTGGTTCCTGCTGCTCGGTGCACCCGGTGTGGTGATGTACCGTCTTGCCAACACCCTGGATGCGATGTGGGGTTACCGTACCGAGCGCTACCGGCAATTCGGCTGGGCGGCGGCCAAATTTGATGATCTCCTGAACTGGCCCCCGGCGCGCCTTACTGCATTGGCCTACGCGCTGAGCGGTGATACCGCCCGTGCCTGGCGCTGCTGGCGCAGCCAGGGCCACCGTACCGACAGCCCCAACGGCGGGGTGGTGATGGCCGCCGGGGCCGGGGCGCTGGGGTTGCAGCTGGGCGGGCCGACCGCGTATCACGGTGTGATGACCGACAAGCCGTTGCTTGGCGAGGGGCCGCCGGCGCGTGGTCAGGATATCTATCGGGCCATTCGGCTGGTGCAGCGTGCCCTGCTGATCTGGTTGGTGGTGATCACCGTTGTGGGGGTGCTGGTTGGCTGAACTGCACCACGGCGGCCGCTTGCGCGAGGCGGCATTGCGCTACGGCATTGCGCTCGATGCGTGGCTCGACCTCTCCACCGGCATCAACCCCATCGGCTGGCCGGTGCCGACGTTGCCGGCCAGCTGCTGGCAGCGGTTGCCGGAGCAGGGTGACGGGCTGGAGCAGGTGGCCGCCGCCTATTACGGCAGTGCCAACCTGCTGCCGCTGGCCGGCTCGCAGGCGGCAATTCAGCTATTGCCGAAGTTGCGTGCGCCGGGGCGTGTCGGCCTGCTGCAACCGAGCTATGTGGAACACGCCGCCGCCTGGCGGCGGGCCGGTCATGAGGTGGTGGCGCTCAGCGCCCACACTATCGACGCACAGCTTGCGACGCTTGATGCGCTGCTGCTGGTCAACCCCAACAACCCCACCGGCGAGCAGTTCGCCACCGCGCAACTGCTGGCGTGGCATGCCCGGTTGCGTGAGCGCGGCGGCTGGCTGGTGGTGGACGAGGCCTTTATGGATGCGACAGCGGGGCAGGGGCTGGTAAGCGAGTGCGGTGGGGAGGGGCTCATCGTGCTGCGCTCGCTGGGGAAATTCTTCGGTCTTGCCGGGATTCGTGTCGGCTTTCTCTTTGCCTGGCCGCTGCTGCTCAAGCAGATGGCGCGGGAGCTTGGGCCATGGCATGTGAGCGGCCCGGCACGCGAGGTGGCGCGACGGGCGCTGCAGGACCGCGCCTGGCAACGGGCGACACGGCTACGATTGCAGCGTGACAGTGAGCGCCTTGCCACGCTGCTGCGCGACGCCGGATTAACCCCCGCGGCGGGCACCGCGTTGTTTCACTATCTTCCCCACCACGAGGCGCCGCGTCTGCATCAGGCGCTGGCACGGCAGGGGGTCTTCACCCGCCTCTTTAGCTCGCCGCCCGCCCTGCGCCTCGGCCTGCCGGGGGCAGAGAGCGAGTGGCAACAGCTGCAGCAGGCGCTTGCCTCATTACAACAACACTCAAGGAAAGCCCCCTGATGTCTCGTCGTTTCTCGTTAATTTTTCTGGCGCTCTGCTCACTCTCCTTGCAGGCCGTGGAGGTGACGGATGACAGTGGCAAGCAGCTAACACTGAATGCCCCGGCGCAACGTATCATCAGCCTCGCCCCGCACGTGACCGAGCAGCTCTATGCCATCGGCGCGGGTGAGCGCATCGTCGGCGCCGTCGACTACAGCGACTATCCCGAAGCGGCCAAACGCGTCCCCCGTGTCGGCGGCTACAGCCGTCTCGACCTGGAGCAGATCCTCGCCCTCAAGCCCGACCTCGTCATCGGCTGGCAGGGCGGCAACAACAGCCAGCAGCTGGAACGCCTGGAGGCGCTGGGGCTGCGCCTCTATCGCAGTGAGCCGCGCCGCCTGGATGATATCGCCAGCGGCATGGAGCGCCTTGGCCTTCTTACCGGCAACGAGCACGACGCAAACGATCAGGCAACACAGTTTCGCCAGCGGGTCGAGCAACTGCGTCATGCCGCGCAGGGCAGGGCGCCGCGCACCCTCTTCTACCAGATCTGGGATCGGCCACTGATGACGGTCAATGGCGAGCACCTGATTAACGAGGTGATCACCCTGTGCGGCGGGCGCAACATCTTCGCCGCGCTGCCGCTGCCCACCCCCAAGGTCTCCACCGAGGCGGTGATCGCCGCCGACCCCGAGGTGATCATCGCCAGCGGCATGGGCGCGGAGCGCCCGGAGTGGCTCGACGAGTGGCGCCAGTGGCCGCAGCTGCGCGCGGTAAAGGGTGAACGGCTCTATGTGATCGACCCCAACCTCATCCAGCGTGCCACCCCGCGGCTGCTCGACGGCGTGGCGCAGATGTGCGGATTTATCAATCCCTGAGTGGTTGATGCCACGGATGTCGCGACACCTCACTGGCAATAACCCGGAGAACCGCTAAACTTTTGTGCACCTATTGGCCACCCCTGTCACCCGTACCGGCACCACGCGACAAAGCGCCCACCCTCCCGAGGAGGCATTCCCATAGCACAGCACACCACACTACTGTCAGCACAATTCATCACCCACGATGTCAAACAGTTCATCATCGAACGCCCCGCCGGTTTCACCTTTGAACCGGGCCAAGGGGTAGAGCTGGCGATCGACCGGCCCGGTTGGGAGAAGGAGGCGCGCCCCTTCACCCCCACCTCCCTGCCCGAGGCCAAGGTGCTGGAGTTCATCATCAAGGGCTACCCTGAACACCACGGCATGACCGAACAACTGCACCGGCTCGTCCCCGGCGAGAGGCTGCTGATCTCCGACCCCTTTGGCACCATCAATTACCGGGGCCCCGGCACCTTCATCGCCGCCGGCGCCGGCATCACCCCGTTTCTCGCCATCATCCGCCGCCTGGCACGCGATGGTGAACTGGGCAGCCACCGCCTGCTCTACTCCAACAAAGGGCCGGCGGACATCATCAACGCGCAGGAGCTGCGCCACTATCTGGGGCCGGATCTGCGCCTGCTCTGTACCCGTGAAAGCGATTGCCACTGCGAGGCGCAGCGTATCGACAAGCGCTATCTGCAGGCGACGATCGGCGACCTTGCGCAGCGCTTCTATATCTGCGGCCCACCCCCCTTCGTCAAGGCCATCAATACCGCACTGATAGAACTCGGCGCCGAACCCGACGCACTCGTCTTCGAGCGATAAGTCGACCTCTCTACCCAGCGACGTTGCCATTGAGCAACGCGCGGCAATTCGAAAATGTTTGGCACTCAAGTCAACGCATTGGCCGCCTGTCGCGGTCACCGAAACCTTGCGGCAGAAACCGAGACGAGGCGGCATGAACAGCGAGACCTGCATCACCCCTTGCTGCGGTGCCGCGCCAGGTGGAGCGGGGTGCGTGAGTGGGGTATGCGCCGGACAAAGTTGTAACGGGCGATGTGGTAGCTGGGGTCGAAGCCGTAGAAGTTGAGCCGCATCTGCTCCAGCTCCTCGCGCCGGTAATCGTCGAGCGGTTTTTGTGCCTCGTCGTCTGCCCGCTGGGCCCGTTTTGCCGCGAGTTGTGCCGTGTGATCGGCTGCCTGGGCGAGGGCGACGGCGCGCTGTTTGAGCTCCCGCTCGAAGCCGTCGCGATCCGCGCCAAAGGTGTCGTCGATCAGCCCGCACCCCTTCGCCTCCGCTGCGCCGAGCGGCAGGCGGTGCTGCATCAGGGCGTCGGCCCCCGCGCTGCCGAGGCGCCGGGGCAGCAGGTAGCTCCAGTACTCCGAGCCGTAGAGGTTGCCCATGTTCTTGTAGTGGGGGTTGAAGACCACGCCGGGCGCGGCCCAGACGTGGTCGGCGGCGAGGGCGAGAAAGACCCCGCCGGCGCCGGCGTTGCCACGCAGGGCGGCGACTACCAGGCGATCGGTGGTGAGGATGATGGCGCGGCAGAGGTCATCCATCGCGTTGATGTTCTCCCACGACGCGTCGCCGGGGTTGGCGGCCGCCTCGATGAGGTGCAGGTGCAGGCCGTTTGACCAGAACTCCTCACCCCCCATCAGCACCAGCACGCGGGTGTCGCGGGCGAGTGCCTCTTCATAGGCGGCGAGCAGGCGGTGGCACTGCTCGCTGCCCATCGCGCCGTTGTGAAAATCGAAGTGCAGATAGCCGACCCCCGACTCTTCCTGGTAGTGGATCTCGCGATAGCCGCACCCCGGCGGCGCCTCGGGCAGGCGGGCGGCGGCCTCGCCCAGCACGGTTGCGGCGGGCAGCTTGAGCCCCTGCCGCTCATCCCTCCTCTCACGCAGGCGACCGATCCAGATCGCACCGTCGATGGTGGCGCGGCAGAGGGCGCCGTTGTGGGTGGCAAGCAGCTCGCCGGGGTAGCCCTGCATCCCGTTGGCGGGCCAGGCGTCATAGAGGTAGAGCTCGCGCCCCTGCCAGCGGTCGCGCACCCCGGGGGCGCCGTCGGCGCAGCGGATCTTGCGCAGCAGCGTCGCGGTGTCGTCGCGGCCCCAGTCGAGGGCGCGATCGGCGTGGCGCACCGCCGGGCGCAGCAGGCCGTGACCGGGCCGGGTGGCCAGCGGCAGCGGGGCAAAGCCGGGGCGGGCGAGATTGTCGAGCGCCTCCAGCACCGCCGTCACCGCCGCCTCGCTCACCTCGCGCCGGTAGAGGCTCCCCTTGGCCGCCGCGCGCAGCGGGCAATCGACGCTCGCCCAGACCGGCCCCGAGTCCATCTCCCGCTCCGCCTGCAGCACCGTCACCCCCCAGTGGCGCGCTCCCTCCAGCACCGCCCAGTCGAGCGAGGAGGGGCCGCGATCGCCGCGCGGTCCGGGGTGGACCACCCAGCAGAGGTGGTGGCGCCACACTGCCTCGGGGATGGGCCGCTTGAGGAAGGGGGCGAGGATCAGATCGGGGCGAAAGAGGGCGACCGCCTCGGCGGTGATGGTGTCGTTGATATCGAACTCCACCGAGAGCTCGTGACCGCGCCGCGCCAGCTCGACGTAGAGCCGCTGGCTGAGGCTGTTGAAGGCGTGAACCAGAAAGAGGATGCGCATCGCGGGTCAGCAGATGCGCGGCAGCGGCTCGCTCGCCAGCCAGTCGACGGTGCGCCGGCCGCCGAAGCGGGTCTCCATCTGCACGAAGTGGTGGGGGTCGGCGATGCACTCGCCGATCAGCGCGGCGTCGTGTCCCAGGGGGTGGGCCCGCATGGCGGCGAGCAAGCGGGCGCTCTCCCCGGGTGGAGAGATGGCGAGCAGCTTCCCCTCGTTGGCGATGTTGAGCGGGTCGAGACCGAGCAGTTCGCAGACCGCCCTGACCGGTGGGCGCAGCCGGATCGCCGCCTCGCGGATGAGGGCGCCGACCCCGGACTGTCCGGCGATCTCGTTGAGGGCGGCGGCCAGCCCGCCACGCGTCGGATCGCGCAGGCAGCGCAGCCCCGGCGCCGCGTCGAGCATCGTCGCCACCAGGCCGTGCAGCGCGGCGCTGTCGGAGCGGATGTCGCTGGCGAAGGCGAGGTTTTCGCGCTGGGCGAGGATGGCGATACCGTGGTCGCCGAGGGTGCCGCTGAGCAGGAGGTGGTCGCCGGGGCGCGCCCGCTCACCGCCCAGCTCGACCCCATCGGCCACCACACCGATACCGGTGGTGTTGATGTAGAGACCGTCGCCCTTGCCGCGCTCCACCACCTTGGTGTCGCCTGTGACAATGGGCACCCCCGCGGCGCGGGCCGCCTCGCCCATACTCTGGGCGATGCGCGCCAGGTCGGCCAGTGGCAAGCCCTCTTCGAGGATGAAACCGGCGCTCAGGGCGATGGGGCGCGCGCCCATCATGGCGACATCGTTGAGGGTGCCGTGTACCGCGAGGCTGCCGATGTCGCCGCCGGGAAAGAAGAGCGGTGTGATGACGTGGCTGTCGGTGGCCACTACCAGCCGCCCCTCGGGCCGCGCGAGCAGCGCACCATCGTTGCCGGCGCGCAGTGCCGGGCTCTCCATGAAGGGGAGGAAGAGCTCGCGGATGAGCTGGGCCATCGCCCGCCCGCCGCCGCCGTGCGCCATTTCGACGCGCCCCTGTTTGAGGTCGAGGGGGTGGCTCATGCGGGAGACTCCGGGGCGCGGTGGCGCCCGTAGCTGTAGTAGGCGCTGCACGCCCCCTCGGAGGAGACCATGCAGGAGCCGATCGGGCTCTCCGGGGTGCAGGCGGTGGCGAAGAGTTTGCACTCGACCGGGTGTTTGAGGCCGCGCAGGATCGCGCCGCAGTCGCACGAGCGGGCATCGGGGACGGCGTGGTAGGCGATGTTGAAGCGCCGCTCGGCGTCGAAGGCGGCATAGTCGGGACGCAGCCGCAGGGCGCTGTAGGGCACCTCGCCCAGGCCGCGCCACTCGAAACTTTCGCGCAGTTCGAACACCTCGGCGACCAGCCGCTGCGCCTTGAGGTTACCCTCGCGGGTGACGGCGCGGGTGTACTGATTCTCCACCGCGAAGCGCCCCGCGTTGATCTGCCGCACCAGCATCAGCACCGCCTGCAACACATCGAGCGGCTCGAAGCCGGCGATCACCACCGGCTTCTGGTACTCCTCGGCGAAGTACTCATAGGGGCGGCTGCCGATGATGGCCGAGACGTGCGAGGGGCCGATGAAGCCGTCGAGCGGCACGCTGCCCAGCTCGCGCAGCTGTGGCGATTCGAGGATGTTCTGGATCGCGGCGGGGGTGAGCACGTGGTTGCAGAAGACGGTGAAGTTGGCGAGCCCCTCGGCGCGCGCCTGTTGAAGCGCCACGGCGGTGGGGGGGGTGGTGGTCTCGAAGCCGATCGCCAGAAAGACCACCTCGCGGCTCGGGTTCTCACGCGCGATCCGCAGCGCATCGAGGCTCGACCAGATCATGCGCACATCGGCCCCCTCGGCGCGGGCGCGCTGCAGGCTGGTGCGATGGGAGGCGGGCACCCGCAGCACATCGCCGTAGCTGCAGAGGATGACCTCGGGGCGGCGCGCCAGCTCGATGGCATTGTCGATGCGCCCCACCGGCAGCACGCAGACCGGACAGCCCGGGCCGTGAATAAAACGGATATTGCGCGGCAGCAGGTCCTCAAGTCCGTAGCGGGTGATGGCGTGGGTGTGGCCGCCGCAAAACTCCATCAGGGTGTAGTCGCGGGCGGGATCGGCCTCGGCGGCGACGGTGGCGGCGAGGCCGCGCGCCAGCGCGCCGTCACGAAACTCATCGACAAACTTCATGGCGTCTGTGCCAGCTCGGCGAAGAGGGCGAGGGTCCTGGCGGCCTCCTCCTCGTCGAGCCGCTGGATGGCGTAACCGACGTGCAGGATGACGTAGTCGCCCACCGCGACATCGGCCACCAGGGCGAGCGAGATCTCCTTGCGCGCGCTGTCGGCGTCGATGAGGGCGCAGTCGTCATCGAGGAGTTCCACCACCTGTACCGGTATCGCAAGGCACACTATGGCATCCCCCGTTGTTGTGCCACCCACGCCTGGCCGAGGGCGATGCCGCCATCGTTGGGCGGTGCCTGACGCGCCTGATGGACGGTGAAACCGCGGGTGGTGAGGCGTGCCGCCACCCCCTCGCTCAACAGCCGGTTGAGAAAACAGCCCCCGGCGAGCACCACCTCGCGCAGGCCGCTCTGCCCACTCGCGGCCTCCACCCAGCGGCTCACCCCCTCGATCAGGGTGGCGTGGAAGAGCGCCGCCCCGCGGACCCTGTTTGTTTCCCACGCAAGGTGGGCAAGGAGTGGCAGAAAATCGAGCTGTAGCGGGGTCGTCCCGCTGAGGCTATAGCCATCCACCATCGGCGTTAGCGTCTCAAATCCCTCGGCCACCCCTTCGAGACGCATCGCCGCCTCCCCCTCGTAGCTGGCGATGGCGCTCACCCCGAGCAGCGCGGCGGCGGCATCGAAGAGTCGTCCGGCGCTTGTGGTGGGCGGGCAGTGGCTCCCCCGGTCGAGCAGTTCCGCCAGCAGCGCCGCCTCCGGATGGTCGGCGAAGCGGTCGGCGATCTCCCCGCCGCGCCCGAGGGCGTGGAGCGCCGCCGCCGCCATGCGCCAGGGCTCGCGCGCGGCGCGGTCGCCACCCGGCAGCGGCAACGGGGTGAGGTGGCCGAGGCGGAGAAAATCGCCCCCGCCAACCTGCAGCAGCTCCCCGCCCCAGGCGGTGCCGTCGCTGCCGAGGCCAACCCCGTCGAGCGCCACCCCGAGGAGTGGGCCGTCGAGTCGCTGTTCCGCCATCACCGCCGCGATGTGGGCGTGGTGGTGCTGCACCGTGATGAGCGGGAGGTCGCGCTCGCGGGCGAGACGGGCCGCCAGTTGTGAGGAGAAGAGATCGGGGTGGAGATCGCAGGCGATGATTTCGGCGCGTGTGGCGAGCAACCCTTCGAGGCGGGCGATCCCCTCCTCGTGGGCGCGGCGGGTGGCGGCGTTGTCGAGGTCGCCGATGTGTGGCGAGAGAAAGGCCTCCGCCCCGCGCGTCAGACAGATCGTGTTCTTCAGCTGCGCGCCGAGGGCAAGTACCGCCGGGCCGCTGCGGGCGAGGCGGATGGAGGCGGGCGCGTAGCCGCGCGCGCGGCGGATGAGGATGACACCGCTGGCACCGGTGGCACTACTGGTAGCACTGGCCCGCACCACGCTGTCGTCGCAGCGGGCGAGGATCTCGCGGTCGTGCAGCAGCAGGGCATCGGCAATGCCGGCGAGCCCCGCCGCCGCCTCCCCATTGTCGGTGATGAGCGGCTCGCCGTGGCGGTTGGCCGAGGTGCAGAGGAGCCGCAGCGGCTGCGGCGTATCGCGCCAGTCACTCCCCATCGGTCGCCCTGCCGCCTCGTGAAAGAGCAGGTGGTGGAGTGGCGTGTAGGGGAGCATCACGCCGAGCCAGGCCAGGCCGGGGGCAACGCCCGCCAGCACCTCATCGCATGGCGGGCGCTTGCGCAGCAGCACCACCGGCCGGGCGGGCGACTGCAGCAGCGCGCGCTCTTCATCGCTGAGCTGTGCCAGCTCCGCGGCCGAGGCAGTATTGGCCACCATCAGCGCGAAGGGCTTCTCCCGGCGCTGCTTCCCCTCGCGCAGCCGCCGCACCGCCGCGCCGTTGCGGGCATCACACATCAGGTGAAGGCCGCCGAGCCCCTTGACCGCGACGATCGCCCCCTGTTGCAGCAGGTCGAGGGTGCGGGCGAGGGCATCGTCGCTGTCGGTTGTGCCATCGCCGATCTGCAATGTGAGGCGCGGGCCGCACGCCGGGCAGGCGTTCGGCTGGGCGTGAAAGCGGCGGGCGGCCGGGTCGTGGTACTCCCGTTCACAGGCCGGGCAGAGGGTGAAGGGGGCCATGCTGGTGTTGGCGCGGTCGTAGGGGAGGCGCGCGGTGAGGGTGTAGCGCGGGCCGCAGTGGGTGCAGTTGATGAAGGGGTAACGGTAGCGGCGATCCCCCGGGGTGAAGAGCTCGTCAAGGCAGTCGGCACAGGGGGCGGTGTCGAGGGCGGGGGCGGCGGTCGTCAGCGCTTCGTTGTCGCTGGCGCCGATGGTGAAGCGGGTGAGTGCCGGCTGGAGCGGCAGCGGCTGCCGCTCAATGGCATCGATGCGGGCGTTGGCCGGGGCCTCGTCGGTGAGACGGTGGGCAAACTGTTGCAGCGCCGCGGGTGCGCCCTGTACCTCGATCTCGACCCCGGCGCCGCCGTTGCGCACCTCGCCGGCGAGGCCCAGGGCGGTGGCGAGGCGGTAGACGAAGGGGCGAAAACCGACCCCCTGCACCAGCCCGCGCACCCGTAACCGATGGCGCTCCTGCGCGGTCTCGATGGCGGGTGAGGCGAGGGTCATGCGCCGTGCTGGTCGGGGGCGGTGGCCTGGCGCCGCACCCCCTGCCGGAGCCACTCCAGCCACTGCGCCATCCCCTCACCGCTTTTGGCCGAGAGTTCGATGATCTCGATATCTGGATTGATGCGCCGGGCGTTGGCAATGCAGGCCTCGACATCGAAATCGACATGGGGCAGCAGGTCGCGTTTGTTGAGCAGCATCAGGCTGGCGGCGTGAAACATGTCGGGGTACTTGAGCGGCTTGTCGGCCCCCTCGGTGACCGAGAGCACCACCACCTTGTGCGCCTCGCCCAGATCGAAGCCGGCCGGGCAGACCAGGTTGCCGACGTTCTCGATAAAGAGCAGCGACCCCTCGGCGGGGGCGAGTCGCTCCAGGGCGTGGCCGACCATGTGCGCGTCGAGGTGGCACCCCTTGCCGGTATTCACCTGCACCGCCGGCGCGCCGGTGGCACGAATCCGTTCGGCATCGACACTGGTCTGCTGATCCCCCTCGATAACCGCCAGCGGCAGCTCCCCCTTCAGCTGCTCGATGGTGGCGGCAAGGAGCGTGGTCTTGCCGGAACCGGGGCTGGAGACAAGGTTGAGCACGAAGATGCCGCGCGCGCTGAAGTAACGGCGATTGGCGTCGGCATATTCATTGTTCTTCGCCAGGATATCCTGTTCGATGCGCACCATTCGCCCCTGCGAGAGCCCCGGCGCGTGGGCGTGCGCCGGCCCCTGGCCGAAGTGGAGCGGGTTGTCGTGGGCGTGGTGATGATGGTGATCGTGGTGATGGCCGTGATTATGCCCGTGTCCGTGTCCGTGGTGCTGTTCCTCCCCCTCGATCCGGGTCTCGCCCCCGCCGCAGCCGCATACCGTACACATGCTCTACCTCACTCGCTCTTTGTTGTTGCGCAACATGGTTCGCCCGCCGGGTCGTCGACCTCCAGATCGAGCAGCCGCATCTCCAGCCCCCCGGTCGCCTGCACCCGGTAACCGCCGCAGGCCGGGCAGGCATCGTAGTGGGCAGCAATCGCCACCTCCCGGGCGCAGTCGTGACACCACCCCGACCCCGCCAGCGGCACGATCTCCAGCCTTGCCCCCTCGGCCAGTGTGTCGCGCACCACCGCATCGAAGCAGAAGCGCAGCGCCGCAGGCTCCACCCCCGCCAGCTGCCCCACCTCCAGCCGTACCACCCGCACCCGGCTGAAACCCTCACGCGCCGCCGCCTCCTCGATGATCCTCACGACCCCTTCGGCGAGCGACATCTCATGCATGGATGCGGTTGAAACAGTGGTCCGGTAGAGGATAAAAGGGGTGCATCGTTTAATGGTCCCTGGCAAATGAACGGCGGGGTAACGGGGCAGTTCGCCGAGGGCCGCCCGGTAGCCGTCGAACCCGGGAGCGGGCTGTCGCGGCATTCTACCCAGCGAGTTCCCGGCAATGCAAACGGTGAGGTGGCGAGATATTCGTCAGCAGATGGTCACTACTCCGGGGGGAGAGGGGAGTAGATGTCAGCCGATTCACACCCTTCAATCCACCTGTTACCATCCAGCTATCGCATGGATTTACGCATGAAAAGATGCACATCTGAACACGGCTTATTTCGCGTGTTGCGGATGACGCCATAATAACGAAGAGAGGCGAGTATGAAGCGTGTAGTGATTGATCCGGTAACACGCATCGAGGGCCACCTGCGGGTGGAGACGCAGATGGCGGGGGGTGTCGTCACCGATGCGCGCTGCTCGGGCGATATGTTCCGTGGCATCGAAAAGGCGCTGATTGGCTACGATGCCCGCGTGGCGCAGCAGGTGACGCAGCGGGTCTGCGGGGTCTGCCCCTACGCCCACGCCGAGGCCGCCGCGCTGGCGCTGGAGCAGGCGATGGGGTTGCGACCCAATGAAAATGGCCAGCTGCTGCGCAACCTCATCGTCGGTGCCTACCAGCTGCAGGACCATCTGCTCCACTTCTATGTCCTCTCCGCCCTCGACTTTATCGATATCACCGCCATCCTCAACTATCGCGGCAACGATGCCGGGCTGGTGACGCTGCGCGGCTGGGTGAAGAGCGAGGTCGAGAGCGGCAAGATCTTTCCCGCCGCCCCCTTTCTGCCGCGCTACGAGGGGGCCTACGCCAAGGATCAGGAGCTCAATATCTCCGCCATCAAGGGTTATCTCGGCGCCCTGCCGATCATGGCCGACCTGCACAAGATGGTGGCGGTCTTCGGCGCCAAGGCGCCGCATCCGGTGGCCATCGAGGCGGGCGGTGTCACCACCCTGCCCACCGTTGATCGCCTGGGGCAGTACAAGAATTGGCTGAACCGGGCCGCACACTTCATTCGCAACCAGTATCGCAATGACCTGCTCGGTGTCGCTGCGGCCTTTCCCACCTATTTCAACGAGGGCAAGGGGCCGGGCAATTTTCTCTCCTTCCCCTATTTCCCCGAGGCATCGGGCGAGCAGCACGCCTTTGTCGGGGGCGCCACCCTGGGTGGAAAATATCAGGCGCTGGATCTCTCGCAGATCACCGAGGACCATGCCTACAGCTGGTATAAGAACGAGCCCTCTTCGGGGATCAAGCCGCTGCAATCGACCACCCTGCAGCCGCTCAATATGGCGGAATACCAGCGCGAAATCGCGCGCGACGATGGCAAGTACAGCTGGACCCGCGCCCCGCGCTACGGAGGCGAGGTGATGGAGGTGGGACCGACGGCGCGGGTGATCAACACCTATCGCAGCGGCAAACACGCCGATTTTAATCGTCAGATCGACAGCCTCAATCGTGAGCTGAATATCGGTCTGAATGAGTATGACTCGGTGATGGGGCGTCACCTCTCGCGCCTGGTCTGCGCGCTGCGCATCCTCGACCGGCTGGAGGCGCAGCTGGAGCAGGTGCAGCCAGAGCAGAGCGCCTTTATCGAACGCGATATGCCAAAGAGTGCGCGCGGTTATGGGCTGACCGAGGCGACCCGCGGTGCCCTCGGCCACTGGATCGAGACCGACGAGAAGGGGTACATCAGTAACTATGAGCTGATCGTGCCGACCACCTGGAACATGTCGCCGCGTGATGCGGCCGGCAAGCCGGGGGCGGTGGAGCAGATGCTGATCGGCACCCGTGTTGCCGATCCGACGCAGCCGCTGGAGCTGGCGCGCATCGTGCGTTCCAGCGATCCGTGCATGGCCTGTTCGGTACATTAACAAAGGAGGCGCAGCATGCAGGAGAAGATCACACGGCGCGAGGCACTGAAGCGGATCTACGGGGCGATCGTCGCCGCCGGTGCGGCCACCTTTATCAGCTTCGAGGATCTGCTGGCCGCCGATGCCACCGCCGACAAGCGGCTCAATCTCGTCTGGTTGCACGGCAGCTCCTGCTCTGGCTGTTCGTGCAGTTTTCTCGATATCGAATATGTTCCGGTGCTCGATATCATCAGTAAATTCACCAACGTCATCTTCCACCCCGATCTCTCGCTGGCCACCGGCGATCAGGTCACCGATATGCTGGGGCGCGTCGTTGACTCGAAGCTCGACTACCTGCTGGTGGTAGAGGGCTCGATCCCGGTCGGGATGCCGCACGCCTGTCTGATGGGCCACAAGCCGTTTGTCGAGTGGGCCGTGCCGATGGCCAAGCGGGCGACCGCCTGCGTGGCCGCCGGCACCTGCGCGACCTTTGGCGGCGTCACCCGCATGAACGGTATGCAGACCGGGATCCAGACCCTGCCGGAACTGCTGGCAGCGCAAAGGATCGACAAGCCGCTGGTCTGTCTGCCGGGCTGTCCGATGAAGCCCGAACATATCGTCTACACCCTGCTCCACTATGCGATGAAGGGAACGTTGCCGGAACTCGATTCGCAGCATCGGCCACTGCGCTTCTTCGGCAACACGATCCATGAACGCTGTATCTACTACGCCGACTTCCAGGAGAAGCACTACGCCCGCCACATCGGCGACAGCGGCTGCCTTATCAATCTGGGGTGCCAGGGGGTGGTGACCCGCAACGACTGCCTGATCAATGGCCACAACAACAACACCAGCAGCTGTATCCGCGCCGGCCACCCCTGTGTGGGGTGCGCCAGCGAACACTTTCCCCGGCAGATCATGCTGCACAGTCACGATGACCCGCGGGTCATTAAACGGAAGTTTTAGTACGCTTCGCGGAGAGCCATCATGAGCACCCGTCAGGAATCACGCATTCGCCTCACCAACTCCCTGCTGTTTCGCGCACTGCTCTACCTTGGGGTGAGCGTCTTTCTCGTCTCGCTGCTCTCCATCGCCATCTTTTACCAGCGGCAGAACGCACTGCTGGAGGAGCGCATCATCGAGACCGGACACGGCCTGCTCTCGACGCTGGTCGCCGACTCCGTTGAGTCGATCAGCAAGGGGCAGCGTCAGTCGTTTCAGCATGTGATAGATAATTTTTCCCGCATCGACGAGGTGGATGATGCAGCCCTCTATGCCCGCTCCGGGTTGATGACCTACAAGTCGGGTGAGGTGACCGTCGGCAAACCGTTCACCCACAAGGAGGGGGTGCTCTCCAACCCGAACCGTGCGCTGTTTGAGGCGAGCCGTGGCCGCCACCAGCGGGTGGACTGGAGCGTGCGCGATCCGAATGAGACGCCGTCCGCGCAACGACATATAGAGACGATGAGTGGGCGCGGGCAGCAGTGCGCCGCCTGCCATTATGCGATCGATCCTGCGGCCGGTTTTGATGAAACCGGCCGCGCCCACCTGTTGCAGGGTGACAAGGCGCACTTTTTCCAGCGCCTCACGGTAAAATCGGAGTGCGTGGTCTGCCACACCAACTGGCGCGAGGGGGAGACAGGCGGCTACCTGCGGGTCACCATGGATAACAGCTACGCCGTGGCGCAGAAGCACGAAAACTTGCTTGGCGTGTTGATTATTATCAGCGCGGTGCTGTTGCCGGCGCTAATCATCGTGCTGCTGGTCTTCCGCCTCATCATCTACCGGCCGATCTACTCGCTCATCCACAGTATCGATGATCTGACCCAGGGCGAGGGCGACCTGACGCGCAAACTCAACGACACAAAGCAGGATGAGATGGGGCTCCTCTCGCGGCTCTTCAACCGCTTTATCGACAAGATCCACACCATCGTGGCGCAGATCAAGTCGCGCATGCACGGCGTACAGCTTGCCGCCACTACGCTGGGCGAGAAGAGCCTGACCATCAGCGCCAATAATCGCGATATCGCGGCGGAACTCAGCGACATTACCGGGCAGACCGATTCGATGAAGGCGTCATCGCAACGGGTGCTGGGGGCGATCGAACATATCCACGCTGGGCTGGCGGAGATCGTGCATGCCATGCAGCAGTCGCGCAGCAGTTCGCGGCACAACCGCGATTGCACCGACAAGGTGGTCGAGCGGGTCAATCAGGTCTCGGCGCGGATGCAGACCATTATCGGTAACTCGCGCGAGGTGGTGGCGCAACTCGAAACGATCGACAACATCGCCAAACAGACCAATCTTATCTCCCTTAATGCCGCTATCGAGGCGGCGCGCGCCGGCGAACATGGCCGTGGTTTTGCCGTGGTTGCCGGTGAGGTGCGCAGCCTCTCCGACGAGACCACGGCGTTGACCGGCTCGATCAATACCGCGCTCGACACCTTCGTCAAGGAGATCGAGATGGCGGAGCGGGAGGTGATGGCCACCCGGGATATGATTAACGAGGTGGCCGAGACCTCACGCGCCACCGAGCAGGATCTCTCGGCCGCGGTCGAGCGGGTCGATAGTCTGAACAAGGAGTTCATTGATGTGAATGCCGCGGCGCATGAGCAGGATGAGATCGCCGACCGTATTGCCGCGAACATCCTCAAGGCCAGCGATGAGGCCAACCAGACCCATGAGGTGTCGCAAAGCCTGTTGATGCTGTCGGAGCAACTGGTGCAGTCGGTGAGTGAGGTGGAGAGCGAAACCTCCAAGTTCAAAACCGGTGGTTCCGAGCTGCAAGAGAACGCCGCGACCTGAAATACACTTTTTTGAGGAGGAGAGGTTAATGAAATACCGTCATCGTGAATCCTGGCCAATTGCCCTTGCCCTGTTGCTGCTTGCCCCGGCAAGTGCGATGGCCCACCCCGAGGGGGGAGCCGTCAGTGGGTTGCTTGCCGGACTGTCTCATCCGCTCCTCGGGGCTGATCACCTGCTGGCGATGGTCGCGGTTGGGCTTTGGGCCGCGCAGCTTGGAGGGCGTGCCTTGTGGGCAACCCCCGCCGCCTTCATCGTGATGCTGCTGCTGGGCGGGGCCTGTGGCATCGCCAATCTCGCCATCCCCCACATCGAGGCCGGCATCCTCTCATCCGTGCTGATTCTCGGCCTGCTGATCACCGCCGCCGTGCGGTTACCGGTGCTCTTGAGTGCCGTGGTTGTCGGTATCTTCGCGCTGTTCCACGGCTATGCGCACGGCGTTGAAATGCCACTCGCCTCGGGCGGTATCGCCTACAGCCTCGGCTTTGCACTCACCACCGCACTGCTGCACGGCATCGGCATTCTTCTCGGTCTGCACGCGGCACGCCTGCGTTTGGCGTTGCCGGTTACCCGCCTCGCGGGCCTTGCGATTGCCTCTGCCGGCGCCTGGCTTGCCGTGGCCTGATGCGACGAGGCCCTTTCCAGCCCCCTTATCCATATACGTCCCCACGCTTCCGCCGCTTCCCCTTATCGCTCCCGAGTGGGAACGATAAGTTTGAGATTGGGCGCGCTCTCGCGTGGGGGCGATCTCCCCTGCCATAACTTTACCGGTTGTGGCGCAGTGCCTTGGCCTGCGCTATCGCCTCGGCCAGGTGTCCTGCGACGGTTCATGTGGTATGGTGCGCGGCGTTCGGCGCCCCAGTGAACTCGAACAGTGACTTCAATCAGCAACTTCGCTTTTTGCCACCGGCACAGTGGGTGGTACTACGGTAATCCCTACTCACCCCTCTGGTTTGCGCGGCAACGCCGCCATGACGATGCATCAGGAATAAAATGGTAGTTTCTCTGCGTAACACCTGGTTCGGCAACATTCGTGGCGATCTGCTCGCCGGTATGGTGGTGGCCCTGGCCCTCATTCCCGAGGCGATCGCCTTCTCCGTGATCGCCGGGGTGGATCCCAAGGTGGGGCTCTACGCCTCTTTCTCGATGACGGTGATCATCGCCTTTAGCGGTGGGCGGCCGGGGATGATCTCCGCCGCTACCGGGGCGATGGCGCTGCTGATGGTGACGCTGGTCAAGGAGCACGGCCTGCAATACCTGCTGGCCGCCACCCTGCTGACCGGGGTGCTGCAGATTATCGCCGGTTATCTCAGGCTCGGTTCGCTGATGCGTTTTGTCTCCCGCTCGGTGGTGACCGGTTTCGTCAACGCGCTGGCGATCCTCATCTTCATGGCGCAGTTGCCGGAGTTGAACCCCAATACCCTCGGCGTCACCTGGCACGTCTACGCCATGACCGCCACCGGCCTCGGCATTATCTATCTCTTTCCCTATCTCACCCGCGCCGTCCCCTCGCCGCTGGTCACCATCGTGGTGCTGACCGCCGTTGCCCTGCTGCTGGATCTCGATATCCGCAGCGTGGGCGATATGGGCGCGCTCCCCGATACGTTGCCGATCTTCCTCTGGCCCGAGGTGCCGCTCACCCTTGAGACCCTGGCCATCATCTTCCCCTACGCCCTCTCGCTGGCGGTGGTGGGGCTGCTGGAGTCACTGATGACCGCCACCATCATCGATGACCTGACCGATACCCCGAGCGACAAGAACCGTGAGTGCAAGGGGCAGGGGATCGCCAATATCGGCACCGGCCTGCTGGGCGGCATGGCGGGTTGTGCGATGATTGGCCAGTCGGTGATCAACATCAAGTCGGGCGGTCGCGGGCGCCTCTCGACCTTTGCCGCAGGGCTGTTTCTGCTGCTGATGGTGGTCTTTCTCGGCGACTGGGTGGCGCAGATCCCGATGGCGGCGCTGGTGGCAGTGATGATCATGGTCTCTATCGGCACCTTTAGCTGGGAGTCACTGGCCAACCTGAAAAAACATCCGACCAGCGCCAGTGTGGTGATGATCACCACCGTGGTGGTGGTGGTCGCCACCCACAACCTGGCCTACGGCGTCTTTGTCGGTGTGCTGCTGGCGGCGCTCTTTTTCGCCAACAAGGTCGGTCAGTACAAGTACGTCACCTCCACCCTCAGCGCGGATGGCACCACGCGCCACTACACCGTGGTCGGTCAGGTCTTCTTTGCCTCGGCGGATAAATTTGTCGAGTTTTTCGATTTCAGGGAGGCGGTCGACAAGGTGGTGATCGACCTGTGCCAAGCGCATTTCTGGGACATCACCGCGGTGGCCGCACTGGACAAGGCGGTGCTCAAATTCCGCCGCGAGGGGACCGCGGTGGAGATCGTCGGTCTCAACGAGGCGAGCGCCACCATTGTCGACAAGTTTGCCGTGCACGACAAACCGGATGCGGTAGCCCGGCTGATGGGCCACTGAACCGTGCCCCGCAAGGAGAACAATCATGAGTAACGTAATTGCCTGCATCGATGGGACCGATCTCTCCAGCGCCCTCTGTGACTACGCCGCGTGGGCCAGCCTGCGTCTCGACGCACCACTGGTGCTGCTGCATGTGCTGGAGAAGGCGGAGTACCCGAGCCAGGGCGACCTGAGCGGGAATATCGGGCTGGGCAGTCGCGAAGCCCTGCTGCGGGAGCTGGCGGAGCTTGACGAGCGGCGCGGCAAGATCGCGCTGGAGCAGGGTCGCCTGATGCTGGAGGCGGCGCGGGAGCAGGCGCTTGCCGATGGGGTCGACAACCCCATCGTGCACCAGCGTCACGGCAGCCTGCTGGAGTCGCTGCTGGCGATTGAACCGGACACCCGGCTGCTGGTGCTGGGCAAGCACGACGAACATCTGGGGTCGCACGTCGGCAGCCGTCTGGAGAACGTGGTGCGTACCGTGCACCGTCCGCTGCTCATTACCACTGCCCGCTTCAGCCCACCGCAACGGATCATGGTCGCCTTTGACGGCAGTGCCACCACACGCAAGGGGGTGGAGATGGTCGCCACCAGCCCGCTGTTTCGCGGCATGCCCTGTCACCTGGTGATGGTGGGTGCCGATAACAGTGCCCACCGCGAGCAGCTGGAGTGGGCCCGCGCCACGCTGGAGGGGGCCGGATTTGAGGCCCCCGTCAGCCTCATCGAGGGCGAGGTGGAGCGCGTCCTGTGCGACTACCGTGCGGCCCACGGGATCGACCTGCTGGTGATGGGTGCCTACGGTCACTCGGTGATCCGCCGCTTCCTGGTCGGCAGCACCACCACCAACGTCATTCGCAACGCCTCGGTGCCGGTGTTGTTGCTGCGCTAACGGGTAAAGTGTACCTGGCGGGTAGTGGTCTCCGGCTGCAGGGTGATGTGGTCGATGCCGTAGTGTTGTTGCAGCAAGATGCGCTGGTCGGCAAGGACGGTGTCCCAGTGGCTGAGCTCTTCCAGCACGATGTGGGCGGAGAGGGCGAGGTGGCGCGAGGAGAGCGACCAGATGTGCAGGTCGTGCACCGACAACACCCCGGGCCGGGCTGCCATCTTGTTGCCGATGGCGTTGAGCGACAGCCCCAGCGGTACACCCTCCATCAGTCCATGCAGCGCCTCGCGCAACAGCCGCAGGGCGGAGTAGAGAATAAACGCCACGATGAGCAGCGATAGCAGCGGATCGATCAGGGTCCAGCCGGTGAAGACGATAATCAGCCCCGAGAGCAGTGCGGCGATGGAGGCCAGCAGGTCACTCATCACATGCAGCGCGGCGGCGCGCCGGTTCAGATCGTTGGCGCCGTGCCCCAGCAGATAGAGCACCAGCACGTTGAGCAGCAGGCCGATAAAGGCCACCACGGAGACCGCCTCGCCCTTTACCGCCAGCGGTTGCTGCAACCGCTCCACCGCGTGGATGGCAACCAGACTCACTACCACCAGCATCAACAGACCATTGATCAGGGCGGCGATAAATTCTGCGCGCCCCAGGCCGTAGGAGTGGCGCGCGTCGGGCGCGCGTTGTGCCAGCCAGGCGCCGAGCGCGGCGATCAGCAGGGCGCTGGTATCGGCCAGCATGTGCCCGGCATCGCTCAGCAGCGCCAGGGAGTTGGCCCACCAGCCGGTGCCGGCCTCAATGGCCGCGTAGCCAAGGGTGATGGCCGCAGCAAAATAGAGGCCGCGCTCGCCGTTGTGGGTATGGTTGTGGTTGTGTGTCATGCGCCTCTCCTGGTCTCGTTCGTCAAATATGACAGGTTCCGGTCAGCGCGGCTCATCGGATATTGCGAGTGGCGTTGCCATCAGCGGCGTCACCGCCGTCGGCAGGGCAAAGGAGAGCAGGGCGGCGGCCAGCACGAAGGCGGTGGAGAACCAGAGACACCCCTCCAGCCCATAGGCCTGATAGGCCCAGCCGGAGAGCACTGTTCCCGCCAGTCGGCCCCCTGCGTTGGCCATGTAGTAGAAGCCGACGTTCATCGCCACCCTGTCGTGATCCGACCAGGCGAGAATGAGATAGGAGTGCACTGCCGAGTTGATGGCGAAGACCACGCCGAACAGTGTGAGCCCGGTGATCACCACCGCATCGGCGGGCCAGCCCTGCTGCAAGCCGATGGCGATGCCAGCGGGAAAGAGCGCCAGCACCATGGCCCACAGCCGGGCCGTGCCGCCCCCCGGACCGGTGCCATGGTGGCTGCGGCGCAGCAGGCGCGGCGCCAGCGCCTGCACCCCGCCATAGCCGATGACCCACAGCGCGAGGAAGGCGCCCACCTCGGTGAACGACCAGCCGAGCACCTCGTAGAGAAAGAGCGGCAGCCCCACCACGAACCAGAGATCGCGCGAGCCGAAGAGAAAGAAGCGGGCCGCCGAAAGCCAATTGATCGCGGGAATATTTGAAAATACCTGGGTGAATCTAGGCTTCGATTTCATCTTGCCGACGCCGGAGGGGAGCAGCAGTGCGGTGATTAGCAGCACTGCCGCCAGTATCCCCGCCAGTAGCGTCAGCGCACCGCGAAAACCGAGCCACTCCAGCAGCGCCGCGCCAATGAAAAATCCGGCGCCCTTGAGCGCGTTTTTCGAACCGGTGAGCAGCGCCACCCAGTGGAACAGGGTCGACTCCCGGCCATCCTGCACCATGCCCTTCACCGACGCCTTGGCCGACATCTTGTTCAGGTCCTTGGCGATGCCGGAGAGCGCCTGCGCCGCCATCACATAGGGCACCGAGAGCCAGTTATCGGGCACGGTGAGCAACAGCAGCGCCATCACCTGCATCCCCATGCCGATGTGCATGGTCAGATTCAGCCCGATGCGCGCCCCCAGCCAGCCGCCCACCAGATTGGTGACGATGCCGAAGAACTCGTAAAAGAGAAAGAGCATCGCCACCTCGAACGGCGAGTAGCCGAGCAGGTGAAAGTAGAGCACCACCAGCATGCGGATGGCGCCGTCGGTAATGGTGAAGGACCAATAGCCACCGGTGACGATAAGGTAGTTACGCAGCCCCTGATCCACCGCTACAGGCTCCGCGCTACCTTGGCGGCCAGCTCCATCAGGCGGTTCACATAACCCCACTCGTTGTCGTACCAGGCGTAGACTTTCACCTGGGTGTTGTCGATCACCAGGGTGGAGAGGGCGTCGACGATGCTGGAGCGCGGGTCGTTGATATAGTCGATGGAGACCAGCGGACGTTCCTCATAACCGAGGATGCCCTTGAGTTCGCCCGCGGCGGCCTCGCGAAAGTAGCCGTTGATCTCCTCGGCGGTTACCGGTCGGGACGCCTCGAAGACGAAGTCGGTGAGCGAGGCGTTGAGCAGCGGCACGCGCACCGCATGGCCGTTGAGCTTGCCGCCAAGCTCGGGGAAGATTTTGCTGATCGCCCTGGCCGAGCCGGTGGTGGTGGGGATGAGCGACTGGCCACAGGCGCGGGCACGGCGTAGATCCTTGTGCCCCTTGTCGACGATGGTCTGGGTGTTGGTGATGTTATGCAGGGTGGTCATGCAGCCATGCACGATGCCCACCTTTTCGTGCATCACCTTTACCACCGGGGCGAGGCAGTTGGTGGTGCAGGAGGCGGCGGTGAGCAGGTGGTGTTGCGCCGGGTCGTACTGATCATCGTTGATGCCGTAGACGATGTTGAGCGCCCCCTCGGTGGGGGCGGCGACGATCACCTTCTTTACGCCTTGGTCAAAATAGGACTGTAGCGTCTCCGGCTTTTTGTGGTGCTTACCGGTCGCCTCGATGACGATGTCACAGTCCGACCAGTCGCCCTCGGCAATGGCGGCGTGACGGCTGTAGTTGATTCTCTTGTCGTCAATCACGATGGCACTGCCATCGGCATTGCACTCATGATTCCAGGTGCCATGCACCGAATCGAACCTGAGCAGGTGGGCCGAGCAGGCCGCATCGCAGGCGATCTCGTTGATGCGCACGATCTCGTAGTCCGGGATCGCCCACCCGGTGCGCAGAGCGAGCCGCCCCATGCGGCCAAAACCGTTAATGCCCAGCTTGATGGCCATCGTGTAACTCCTCTGTGTGTGGCGATGTGATTGGGGCGATGCCCTGTGTGGTGGTGTGCCGGGTGAGACCCTCAGGTGCTACAGATCCCGCCGGGGCGATTGGGCATCTCGGCCAGGGCGCGGGCATCCTGCACAAAGGGTGTCTGTTGCCGTGTGCCCAGGGTGGTGGCGGTGATCACCTCGCGTGCCCACGCCGGCAGCTCATCGCGCAGGCGGTAGTGGATCCACAGTCCCTCCTTGCGATCGGTCACGACACCCGCCTTGCGCAGCGCGGCCAGGTGGTGCGATACCTTGGGCTGGGGCAGGGCCAGTGCGTGAGTCAGCTCACAGACGCAGAGTTCATTGTAACGGGACAGCAATACCACACAGCGTAGGCGGGTGGGGTCGCTGAGCGCCTTGAACAAAGCGGGGGCATCCATATTTATCTCTCTCTATATCTAGACAGATAGATGTACTGTATATCTATCTTTCTCGATATGACAAGCGCCATGGCACTTCCCTACGGCGCTGACACCCCTCGAGTCAAACCGGAGCGGTCTGCGACCGCGAATAAATTTGCCACCACGGTTCGCGACTGAAGTCGCTCCTACGGACCAATACCCGCGGGCACTTACAGTGATTTTGCCCTGTGGTGTGGCTACCGGGTTACAGGTCGTACAGCAGCGGCAGCAACCAGGAGAGTGCCAACCAGACGATGAGCGTCAGCGGGATGCCGACGCGCAGGAAGTCGCTAAACCGGTAGCCCCCCGCATTCATCACCAGCAGGTTGGTCTTGTAGGCCATGGGGGTGGCGTAGCTCATGTTGGCGCCGAACAACACCGCCAGCACGAAGGGCTCGGCGGGCAGCCCCAGTTGCCGCGCGATGCCGATGGCGATGGGGGTGCCGATCACCGCGGCGGCGTTGTTGGAGACGATGTTGGTGAGGATGGCCATCAGCAGCATCAGGCCGCTGAGCATCACCGTGGGTGAGCTACCTGCACTCAGGCTGACAAAGAGCTGCGCCAGATAGTCGGCGCTGCCGGTGTGCAGCAGCGCCGAGCCCAGGGCCAGACTCGCCACCACGATCAGGATCACCGGGGTGCTGAGTGCCTGCGCCGCATCGCGCCAGCTCAGGCAGCGGGTGAGAATCATCAGCAGCACGCCGCAAACTGCGCTGATGGCGATCGGCAGCAGGCCGAAGGCGGCCACCACCACAATGGCCGCCATGATCAGCAGCGCCAGCGGGGCATAGCGGGTGGAGGGGAGGTTACTGGTGGCATCGAGCACCAGCAGCTCGCCACTGCGCTTGAGCTCGGCGATCTGCTCGCGCTGGCCCTGCACCAGCAACACATCTCCAACCTTAAGGGTGACATCGCCCACCTCCGCCCGCAGCACTGGCGTTGCCGTGCCGGCGCGGTGCAGCGCCAGCGTCATCAGCTGGTAATAGTCGGCAAAGCGTAGGTGCGACAGGGTTGAACCCTCCAGGCGCGAGCCCTGGGTGACGACGATCTCCGCCAGTTGTTGGCCCTCGTCGTGCAGCGGGTGCTCCTCGTCTACCGCTGTCCCGCCGGTGTAGAGCCGTGCCCCCAGCACCGCCTCCATCTCCTTGAGTTTGTCTGGCGTATCTTTCACGCTCAGCCGGTCACCGGGCTTGATCACCACATCGGGCAAGGGGGTCAGGGCGATATTCTCGCCACGGTAGATCTGTGCCACCCGCAGCGCACCGCCGGCCTTTTCGTTGAGTTCGGCCAGGGTCTTGCCCGCAGCAGGACTCTCCTCGTCCACCGTCAGGTGCGCGGTGAAGACGCGCGGCGAGGTATCCTCCATCAGCGCCTCGCGCCGGGGCAGCATGCGCGGCGCCAGCAGCCACAAAAAGAGGATCGCCAGCGCGCCGGCAATGGCCGCCGGGAGAAAGAACTGGAACATGCTCATACGTGGCAGCCCCATATCGGCGGCCACCGAGACCACCAGCAGATTGGTGGAGGTGCCGATGGTGGTGCTCATCCCTCCCACCAGGGTGGCAAGACCCATCGGCATCAGGATCTCCGAGGCCGGGCGCTTGGTGCGCAGCGAGACGCTGATCAGGATCGGTAACAGCAGCACCACGATGGGGACATTGTTCACAAAGGCGCTCAACAGCGCCCCGGCCAGCAGGGTGAGGAGCAGCGAGAGCATCGGACTAACCGTCCACAGCCGTGCCAGCTGACGTCCCACCGGCTCCAGTGCGCCGGTGCGCACCAGCCCCTGGCCTGCGATCATCAGGGCGCAGACGGCCACCAGCGCCTCATGGCCGAAGCCCGAGAAAAAATCGATGGCATGCAGCGACTTGCCATTGGCCGCATAGGGAAAGAGTTCAAAGCCCGCGGTCAGCAGCGCCAGTACCACCAGGCTGGAGGTCTCCAGCGGAATCGAGTCGCGGGTAAAGAGAAACAGCGCGACCACCACCAGCAGCAGGACGGCGATGCCGTGGGGATCGGGCAGGGCGGGGAGGGTGGATAGTTCCATAAGTTTTGTCTTCGCTTGCAGTTGATGGAGATCGATTGGTCGCAGTCGGCACTGGATTGACGGTAGCAGGCAGCCCCTGCCCGCCCCCTATTTTTGTCTGGCGGCGATCGCACGCAGCCGCGGTACCGTTAGCCCGAATTTGTCGGCAAGGCCAAGGTTGCGCCGCAGACGGGCTGGGGCGGAGCGGCCCATGCACTTGTGCTGGAGATCGCCCTGAATCCCCTCGATCATGCCTTCGATTAACTTCTCCCGATCCAGCTCTCTGCCGATGAGTGTGAACTGGATCGCCATCACTTCATTGGCGATCTCGCGCGCCAGCGGCTGGTGGTTGCACCACATCGCCTCGACATTGGTGCCGGGGGGGAGCTCCAGACCGGTGATATTGGTGGTGAGGATGTAGAGGTTCTTGCGCACCAGCTCGAACTCCAGCTCCGCGTGGCTGCTGAGTTCCCAGGTGGGGATATCGAGAGAGCCCAGCGTCGCATCAATGAGGGGGGCACTGCTGCCGTAGACCGGGGAGGGGAGGAGCACCTTGACCTCCTGCCCCTTCTTTTTCTCGAACCAGACGGCGATCACCGTCGGCGCCTGCAGGCCATGGGCCTCCCAGTTGCGTGGCAGCAGCTCGTTTTGCAGCAGCGCCAGGCAGTCGCGCCACTCTTCGGGGATCCGCGCCAGCACCGGGTCTAAATCGTCCTCGCCCACCGCCACCAGCACCAGGGCCGGGGGAGTGAGGGTGTGGGCCAGCTGCGCCATGTCGGTGTGGCGCTGGACCGGAAAGATCGGGTAGCCCTGTTTGAGAAAGCCGCGGGTGAAGACGCCGGACATCTCGCCGGTGCCGATGACTACGATGGGGGCGTTCATCTACTCTGCTCCTGGTCGATTAGGGGTGGATCAAGCGGGCTATTTTACGGAAAACGTTGGCCGGGCGCTCGTGTCATGAGGTGGTAACAGAAGTGTCAATTGCCGGTCATCTTGCCGCGCTAGGATGCAGCCTTACACCACACTATTAGCCCTGTTTAGCACACGATTAGCGAGAAGAGGTAAAAAGGATGATTCGTCCGACAATAAGGCACCACATCAGACTGCCGGCCCTGGTTACCGGCGCACTGTTCATGGCACTGCAGGGGTGCGGGCAGCAGAACGTCAAGCCCGAGGAGAAGCAGAGCCTGAACAATGAGGACTATTACGAGGCGGTGCACGATGGCCGCATCTATGTGTTTGATGATGCGGAGACCTTCCGCTCCTTCCTCAGTGTTGGTGAGACCGCCTATCGCAAGGTGCGTATTGGTAGCGGCCCCAACGGTGAGACCGTGGTCTTTGGCCTGACCGGTGCCGACAAGAAGAAGAGTAGCGGTATCGCCTCCATCGAGATGTTCGACGGCCAACTGGCCGGGGCCGCTCCCTTCTATGGCGAGATGCATGTCGAGGGGCGCATCTATGTCTTCGACCGCTGGGAAGATATGACAGCATTCAAACAGGTGGGCGAGGCGCCGCTGCGCTTTACCCTGATCGGGGCCGGCCCACGGGGTGAGACCGTGGTCTTTGTGCTGAACAGTGGCAACAAGAAGCAGAAGCCCGAAGCCATGATTGCCGCCTTCAAGACCATGCACGGCATGAACTAGGGTGACGCCTGCCGCAGTAACGACGCCACCCACGGGTGGCGTCTTCGTTTTAGCGAAGCGTTACCCCTATCCGCAACGCCGCCCCCCTGGCAATGATGGCAAAGAGGCGATCGATATTGGGGTGTTTGCCGGGGTGGGCCGCGGCGTCGGCGGTGTGTTCGGCGTAGAGCGTCAACCCCTTTGCCGCGGCGTCGGGATTGAGGCCGCCAAACTTCTCCAGCAGGGCGTGGTAGACCGCCACCGAGCCGGCCTTGCCCGGCATGTTTTCAATGGTGTCGATCAGCGTGTCGCCGTCGTAGAGATCGAGCCTTTCGATGTGATCGATGGCGGGGAGGCTTTTGAGGTTCTCGGCAAAGGGGGGCATGGAGCACTCCGGGTATGTAAATCGGGCAGTATAAATTATGCGGGCCGGAACAGGGCGGCGGTGGCCTGCGGGTTGGAGGCAAAGTAGAGGTGCAGGTAGCTGGCGGTAAGTCGATGCTGGCGGTAGATCGGCTCTCCGGGTGAGCCGCCACACTGGCGCACACCGTGGGTGATGGGCGTTAGCCCCGTTGCCATTGCCGAGTGGTGAAAGGTGTGGGCAGTGAGACGCCCCTCGGGCAGCGGGGCGCTCTGCATGCCGAGTCCGGCGAGCTGTGGTTGCATCACCGCATGGCCCTGCAACAGTCCCACCATCTCTCCCCTGTCGCCCTCCTGGTTCTGCAGTTCATCGAGCAGGTAGAGCATGCCGCCGCACTCGGCGAGGAGCGGCTTGTGGGCCTGGTGATGGGCGCGAATCGACTGCTTTATCGGCAGATTACTGTCGAGGGTATGCAGGTGCAGTTCGGGGTAGCCACCGGGCAGCCAGAGCGCGTCGCACGCGGGCAGCTGCGTATCGCGCAGTGGCGAGAAGAAGGTAAGCTCTGCCCCCATGGCACGCAGCAGATCGAGATTGGCCGGATAGATAAAGGCGAAGGCGGCATCACGGGCGATGGCAATACGCACCCCGGTCAGGAGTGGCGGCGGGGGCTCGCAGTGTGGCGCGCTGAAGGCGACGGCGGCGGGCAGGGGGGTGATGCCCGCGTGCTTGATGGCGGCGGCACCGGCTTCGAGTCGTTGCTCCAGATCATCGAGTTCACTCGCCTGCACCAGGCCGAGGTGGCGTTCGGGCAGCACCATCGCCTCGTTGCGCAGCAGGGTGCCGTAATAGGGGATATCGTCCGGCAGGCTCTCAGCTAGCATCCCGGCATGGCCCGTTGAGGCGACGCGGTTGGCGATGACGCCGGCGAAGGGGAGCTCCTTGTTATTTTGACTGGCGCGGTAATGTTTGAGACCGAAGGCGATGGCGCCGAAGGTTTGTGCCATCGCCGTGGCATCGATCACCGCCACCACCGGCACGCCGAAACAGGCGGCGAGATCGGCGCTCGACGGGGTGCCGTCGTAGAGCCCCATCACCCCCTCAATCAGGATCAGATCGGCCTCTGCCGCCGCTTCGCTGAGCAGGTGGCGGCACGCCGCCTCGCCCACCAGCCAGAGATCGAGCTGGTAGACCGGATGGCCCGAGGCGCGCTCGTGGATCATCGGGTCGAGGAAGTCGGGGCCGCTCTTGAACACCCGTACCACGCGCCCCTGGTTGCGATGGTAGCGGGCCAGCGCGGCGGTGACCGTGCTCTTGCCCTGACCGGAGGCGGGGGCGGCGATGAAGAGGGCAGGGCAGTTTGCCACTAGAACTCCACTCCGGCCTGCGCCTTCACCCCCGCCTTGAAGGCGTGCTTCACCTCGCGCATCTCGGTGACAGTGTCGGCGATCGTTATTAATGCCTCGGGTGCGCCGCGACCGGTGATGATCACATGCTGCAGCGGGGGGCGCTGTGCCAGTGCGCCGAGCACCTCGTCGAGCGGCAGGTAGTGGTATTTGAGGACGATGTTGAGCTCATCCAGCACCACCAGTCCGATCTCGGGGTTGCGAAGCATGTCGAGGGCGATTGCCCACCCCTTGCGTGCCGTCGCCTCGTCCTGGGGGCGATTCTGTGTATCCCAGGTGAAGCCGTCGCCGGTGACGTGATACGCCACCTCGGGGAGGCGGGAGAAGAGGGCCTCCTCGCCGGTGGTGCCGCGCCCCTTGATGAACTGCACGATCCCCACCCGCATGCCGTGACCGAGGGCGCGGGCGGCCACGCCAAAGGCGGCCGAGCTCTTGCCCTTGCCGTTGCCGGTGTTGACGATAACCACGCCGCGTTCCTCGTCAGCCTGCTGGATCTTCTCTTCCACCACCGCCTTCTTGCGCGCCATGCGTGCGGCGTGACGCTGTTCTTTTTCCCGATTCATCAGTGGCTCCATTTTGCGCGGTGGGTGGCCAGCTCCGTCAGTCCGTCGAGCAGTACCGGGGCGGGGTGGAGGAACTTCTCGCCATCGAGATTGATGAGGGTGAGCGGGGTCTCTGGTTTGATGAAGGCGCACTGGCTGTTTGCCTTGCGCTCGAAGATGAAGAGCAGTTCGGGCTTGAGCTCGTTAATTAGGGCGTTGAGGGTGGTCACCGCCGCGCCCGCTTTTATGTGACGGATCTTGTCGCTGGTCTCGACGTTGACGAAGTTCGCTCTGGTGAAGAGGTCGCTCAACCACCGTTTTTTGCCAAAGGAGTAGGGGGAGCCGGAGCAGGCGGAGAGCAGCAGCACCTTTTTGCCGCGGCCATTGATGCTGGCAGCTACGGTAGTCCACTCCTGGTGAAATGCCGCCACGCGTGCATCGATATCGGCCAGTCCCGCCTCGCTGCCCATTAGCTGCAGATTCTCTTCGACCTGCGCCATGCTCTCGAAACCATCGAGGGCGAAGGCGCGGACCCCCTTCGGGGTGATCGCCTTGAGCAGCTCGGGACGGGTCCAGTTGGAGGTGAAGATAAGCTCGGGTTCCAGCGCCTCAATCGCCTCGCCATCGGGGTCCATCACCCCGCCGGTGTGCGGCCGCTTCAGGGTGTCGTAGCGGCTGACGCCGACGATGCACGGCTCCAGCCCCAGCCACTGCAGTGACTTGGTGAGATAGGGGGACTGGCTGACGATGCGCGGGCACTCTTTTTCTATCGCCTGGCCGGTTGGGCTGACGAGGAGAAACAGCAGTGAAAGCAGTGGCAGATATCGGTTGATGTTCATGGAATCTATTGGCCTGAGGGTGATGTGTCGCGGGTGCCTTCGGGGCTTAAGCTCCTCCTACGATTTGGCTTTGGGTTGCCACAATACCTCTTCGCCGTTTTCAAAACGGGCGAGTACGCGGGCAATGACAAATAAAAGATCGGAGAGGCGGTTGAGGTAGGCAGTGGTCGCCGGGTTTACTGTCGCGCTCTTTGACAGGGTGTAGAGCCGGCGCTCGGCGCGCCGGCAGAGGGTGCGCGCCAGGTGACAGTGGGCGGTGGCGCGACCGCCGGCGGGGAGGATGAACTCCTTGAGCCGCGGCAGCGCGTCATTGTAGCCATCGAGGCGCTGCTCCAGTTCGTCGATGTCACCCTGCTCGATCACGCGGTAGCCGGGAACCGAGAGTTCACCGCCGAGATCAAACAGGCGGTGCTGGATGGTGCTGAACAGGGCATCCATCCCCTTGGGCAAGGTCTCGGCGCGAATCAGGCCGATGGCGCTGTTGAACTCATCCACCGTACCAAAGGCCTCGACACGGGGGTGATCCTTCTCCACCCGGCTGCCGTCGCCAAGAGCGGTGGTGCCGTTGTCGCCGGTGCGGGTGTAGATCTTCGAGAGGCGGTGGCCCATGTCACTTCTCCTGATGAGGGCTGTGTGGTGTCAACATAGGGTATCGGCCTACTGCCGGTAATTGAGGGTGAGGTAGGCGGAGGCACCGGGGGTATTGTAGCCACTGGCCAGTTCATACTCCTCGTCGAGCAGGTTCTCGATGCGACCACGGAGTGACCACTGGGTGGTAAAACGGTACTCGCCGGTAAGATTGAGCAGGGTGAAGGCGTGCAGTTCGGTATCACCGTAATCCATGCGTGGACCGGTATAGCTGGCCTCGATGCCGATGCTGCCATGGGTGCTGACCGGTCCGCTGGCGGTGAAGAAGAGTTTCTTGTCGGCACGCCGCAGCAAGGGGTCACCGCTTTGCTCATCTTCCGTTTTTTGCAGGGTGAATCCGCTATTGAGTTGCCAGCTCTCAACCTTGAGGCCGTACTCCAGTTCGATACCCTGAATGTGGGCGCGGCTGACATTGCTGTAGCCGGAGGGGTAGGTAAAGTTGATGAGGTTTTCGATATGTGTGTCGAACAGGCTGGCCTGCAATGCGCCGAAACGGTAACCGAGTTCGCTGGTGACTGACTCCTCGGGCTTAAGTGCCGGGTTGCCGTAGGTCGGATAGTAGCGCTGCAGGAAGGTCGGTGCCTTGAAGGCGCTGCCGTAGCTGGCGTAGAGACGGCCGCCTCCAAGCCGCCCGCCAAGGGTGATGTTACCGGTCTCCTGATGGCCAAAACCGCTGTGATCGTCCGTGCGCGCGCCAAGCAGCAGGTCGAGGCGTTTGACGCCCCATTGGTATTGGGCGAACAGGGCGTTGGTGCGGGTTTGTTCATCGTAACTCCCTTCGCTCTCGCCGCTCTCCGTCACATGGTCGATGCCGGCGCTGAGCAGGCTGTTGTCGCTGGTTTGTATGTCGTGCTGCCAGCTGGCGCTGTGGCGCAGTGAGTGGACCCGGTAACCGTCATCGCTCTCGTAGTGATCGGCCGCGTGGCCGAGGATGAGGGTCTGCTGCCAGGGATCGCCCAATCTCCAATTCAGGGCCAGGCTGCCCGAGTCGTTGCGTTGGGAGGAAGAGCCGTCATCGGTCTCTACATCAGCGTCGCTGTGCAGCAGATTCAGCGAGGCTTGGCCTTTGCTCCCCAGCGGGTAGTCGATGCCGGCGCCAAGGTTGCTATTGGCGTAACCGTCATCGTCGGGCTCGTAGCCCCAGGTGCCGGGTTTGGCAGCGGAAAATCCGCTGCTCTCCAGATAGCCGGCGTTGAGGTGGTAACGGCCGGCGCCAAGCGTACCGCCGCTACCCAGTTCGGTGCGCAGGGTATTATAGCTGCCGCCGCCCAGTGTGGCGTATAAGCCTGTCTCCTTGCGGGTGAATATTTGCACCACCCCACCGATGGCATCCGCGCCGTAGAGGGTGGAACGTGGCCCACGCACAATTTCTATGCGCTCGATCTGCGCCAGCGGCAGATTGTTCCACTTGAAGCCACCATCGATGGCGGAGTTGACGCGTACCCCGTCGATCAGCACCAGCAGATGGTTGCTGTTGGTGCCGCGCAGCATCAGGCTGGTGTTGCTGCCGGGGCCGCCATTGCGGCTCAGGTCGAGACCCACGGTACGGCTCTGCACAAGTTCCATGAGCGAAGTAGCCTGGCTGCTTTCTATCTCTGCGCGGGTGATAACGGTGACCGAGGCCAGGGTCTCATCGGCACTCTGTGCCGTTCGCGTGGCCGTTACTACAATCGGGGACAGCGCTTCATCGGCGGCCTGAATAAGTGTGGAGCCGCCAAGTAGCAGTGCCATGACGGAGAGTTGTTTATTGTTCATGTTGTTTCCTCTGCGCTCACCCGCGCGAAATACATTGGATGAACCAGTGAGGAGGGGCAGGGCTTCGGAGTGAGCAACAGTGGAGACGGTTTTTCACCCGCGCACCGCCCACCGCAGCACTGGTATGTCTGTCGCAGGCCGGTCTCCGGGCTGGCGGTTGGATCTTTCAATCCGGCCCCATCGCCTTCCCGCGTCGTCTGACGCAGTGGCACTGTGATGGTGTTGGTAACCGCTTACCGTTGCGGGGGCAGCGTCGGAATTGTGCTGTTCGAATGAAGGGCACGCACCGACTTCCCGTTTCATTCCTCGGGCGAAAGCCGTTGGAACACCTGAAACGCCGCTGACTCTATCGGTGTGGAGGCGGGGTTGTCAACGTTGAATGTTCAGGCGGCGCGGTTGTTTCAGTGGCTTGACGGGGAGTGGGTTTGGCCCGCCGTCCCCTCGTCCGCCGGGATAAAGAGACGCTCATCTCCCTGCCGCAGCAGTCGCATCGGATGGTGGTAGAGGTGACTTAGTCGCTCCACCGTCAGCAGCTCCTCACACACGCCGCTCTCCCAGCGGCCATCGCCGTAGAGCAGCAGTGCCCGGTCGCAGTAACGCAGCGCCTGGTTGGGGTCATGGAGCACCATTACCACCGTGCGCCCCTCGCGGGCGAGCCGGCGCTGCTGGTGCAGAAGTTGTTGCTGGTGGTGCAGGTCGAGGTGGTTGAGTGGTTCGTCGAGCAGCAGCAGTTGCGGCGTCTGGGTGAGCAGGGTGGCGATGGCGAGGCGGCGACGCTCGCCACCGGAGAGGGTCTGCACCACGCGCTGTTCCATGCCGCTGAGCGCCATCGCCGCCAGGGCCTGATGGACGATGGCGTGATCCTCGTCTCCCTCCTGTTGCCACCGCCCCAGGTGGGGGTGGCGGCCGCTCATCGCCGTCTCCAGCACGCTGGTGGGGAAGGGGTCGTGACTCTCCTGCAGCAGCAGCCCCAGCCGTTGGGCGATGTGTCGCCGTGGCAGGGCGGCGAGGGGGTGGTCGTCAAGGCGGATCGTCCCCGCAGTGGCGGGAAGCAGTCCGGCCAGGGTGTGCAGCAGGATGGTCTTGCCGCTGCCGTTGCCGCCGAGTATCGCCCAGCACTGGCCGGGGGCGAGGGTCAGCTCCAGTCCCTGACAGAGGGTGCGCCCCCCTGCCTGGATTGCAAGCCCCTCAACCGTCAGCCGCGTCACGCCCGGTAGCCTCGCTGCAGCAGGTAGAGAAACAGCGGCACCCCGACCAGTGCCGTAAGCACCCCCACCGGCAGCTGCTGCGGGGCGATCACGGTGCGTGCCAGGGTGTCGGCCAGCAGTAGCAGGATGGCGCCGCTCAATACCGAGGCGGGGAGCAGCAGGCGGTGGTCGCTGCCCACCAGCAGGCGCAGCATGTGCGGTACCACCAGCCCGACAAAGCCGATGCTGCCGCCGATGGTGACCGCGGCCGCGGTGAGCAGGGAGGCGAGCAGGTAGAGCTGCAGTCGCAGCGGCACCACGCTCACCCCCAGTGCCCCGGCCTGCAGCTCACCGCGTGCCAGCAGGTTGAGGTTGCGCGCCTGGGGCAGGCTGAGCAGCAGCCCCAGGGCAAGGATGAGGAGGGCGGGCAGGGGCCGGTCGGCGTGGCTCAGGTCGCCCATCAGCCAGAAGAGCATCCCCGGTAGGTTCTGCTGCGGGGCGACTGCCAGCAGGAAGCTGATCACTGCCCCCCAGCCGGCGGCCACCACCACTCCGGTAAGCAGCAGGCGGGTGGGCGACCAGACACCGCGCCCGTGCGCCAGGCCAAACACCAGCACCATCGAACCCAGCGCCCCCGCCAGCGAGGCGCCGTTGACCGCCAGCGTCGCACCGCCGGCGAGCAGTGCCAGCAGCGCCCCCACCGCCGCGCCGCCGGAGATGCCAAGGATGTAGGGGTCGGCCAGCGGATTGCCCAGCAGCACCTGCATCTGCACCCCGGCGAGGGCCAGCAGCCCCCCCACGGCGAGGGCGGCAAGGGCGCGCGGCAGGCGCAGTTGCAGCACGATGTCGCGATGGATACCGCTGCCCTCGCCAAAGAGGATGGCGGGCAGCTCGCTCGCTGGCACCGTAATGCTCCCCACCATCAGTGCCAGCAGCAGCGCCAGTACGGTGAGCAGGCCAAGGGCGATGAGGAGTGGCAGGGGGCGCATCGGTTGTTTAGCGCAGGCTGATCAGGGGCCAGCCCTTCGCCTCGGCGTGGGCACTCAGGGTCTCGTCGGCATCCACCGCTACCGGGTGGGTCACCAGCTCCAGCAGCGGCAGGTCGTTGTGGGAGTCGCTGTAGAACCAGCTCTCGGCCAGGTTGTGGCCGCTCTGTGCCAGCCACGCGTTGAGGCGTACTACCTTGCCCTGCTGAAAACAGGGGGTGCCCGCCACCTCGCCGCTGTAGCGGCCATTGACCAGCGCGGCCTCGGTTGCCAGCAGGTGATCCACCCCCAGTGCGGCGGCGATGGGGGCGGTAACAAAGCTGTTGGTGGCGGTGATAATCACCAGGTCATCACCCGTGGCACGATGGCGTTCCAGCAGCGCCGCGGCCTTGGGCAGCATGATGGGGGCGATCTTCTCGGTCATGAACTGGCGGTGCCACTGCTGCAGGGTGGCCATATCGTGCGCGGCCAGCGGCTTGAGACTGAAGCGCAGGAATTCATGGATATCGAGGGTGCCGGCCTGGTACTCCTCGTAGTAGCGCCGGTTTTCACGCTCGTAATAGGCGCCGTCGACGAGCCCCTGCTCGACCAGAAAGCGCCCCCACAGGTAGTCGCTGTCGCCGCCCAGCAGGGTGTTGTCGAGGTCGAAGAGGGCCAGACTCAAGGGTGTTCTCCCGGAAAGGTTGGTGAAAGGTGGCCTCATCATATAGGGCGCGGGGGGGTAACTCCAAGCTTGTGATGGTCCGTGCTGGTGCTGGTGCCTATTCGTGGCGAGGGGATTTGCCGCCACGCCGCAGTTGTGGAAGAATCATCGGTATCGAGCAACAGGTGTTATTACAAGTGATTGATTCACAAGGCTATCGGGCGAATGTCGGGATCATCCTGAGTAATCGGGAGGGGCGCGTGCTGTGGGCGCGCCGCCTGGGGCAGGAGTCGTGGCAGTTTCCCCAGGGTGGCATCCAGCAGGACGAGACGGCCGAGCAGGCGCTCTACCGTGAGCTGCGCGAGGAGATCGGGCTGGAGCCGGAACATGTGGAGATCCTTGGCTGCACCGAGAGCTGGCTGCGTTACAAGTTGCCGCGCCGTTTTATCCGCTTTCACAGTCGCCCCCTCTGTATCGGGCAGAAACAGCGCTGGTTCGTACTGCGGCTGTTGACGGAGGACACGGCGGTGCGCCTCGATCTGTGTGAACAGCCGGAGTTTGATGAGTGGCGCTGGGTCGATTACTGGCTGCCGCTCAAGGAGATCGTCTTTTTCAAGCGGCGTGTCTATGAGCGCGCCCTAAAAGAGCTGGAGCCGCTGCTCTTTCCGCACGCGGCCGACCGGCCGGTACCACGCCGCACACCGCGCCACGCCCTGCGCCACGGAAAGTAGGGCGGTAGGGCGGCGTCGTCGCCACCTCAGTTTGTTATTACAGCAGCGGGAAGGGGATTCGTATGCTCGATATTCTGCGCAGTATCGTCCAGGCGGTGAATGATGCCCGCAATCTGGAACAGGCGCTCTCCATCATCGTCTCGCGTGTCAAGGGCGAGCTGAAGGTGGATGTCTGCTCGATCTATTTGCGTAACCAGGAGACCTCGGATCTGGTGCTGATGGCCAGCGACGGACTTGACCCCGGATCGATTGGCGCGGTGCGCCTGGCGAACAATCAGGGGCTGGTCGGGCTGGTGGCGCAGCGCGCCGAACACCTTAATCTCGATAACGCCATCGAGCACCCCAGCTTTCGCTACTTTGCCGAAACCGGCGAGGAGCGCTACCACGGCTTTCTCGGCGTACCCATTATTCACCACCGCCAGGTGCTGGGGGTGCTGGTGCTGCAGCAGCGCCGCCGCCACCGCTATAACGAGGATATCGTTACCTTTGTCGTCACCATCGCCGCGCAACTGGCCGGCGCCATCGCCCATGCCGAGCTGAGTGGTGATATTGATGCCCTCGCCTCGCCCGAGACCCTGGATGTCCTCGCCCTGAAGGGGGTGCCCGGCGCCCCCGGGGTGGCCATCGGCCAGGCGGTGGTGTTGCAGGGGCAGGCGGATATCGAAAAGGTTCCCGACCGCAAGGTGGAGGATCCCGCCGCCGAGAAGCGGCGTTTTCTCCAGGCAGTGAAGGCGGTAAAGCTGGAGGTGCGGGCGATGGTGGAGAATATGGGCGATGCCCTGCCCACCGCCGATAGCGCCCTGTTCGACGCCTACCTGATGATGCTGGAGAGCCAGAGCCTGATCCAGCCGATTCTCGACGGCATCGCCGCCGGCAACTGGGCCCCCGGCGCGCTGCGTGACACCGCCACCGCGCACATCCGCGTCTTTCGCGAGATGGAGGACCCCTACCTGCGCGAGCGCGCCGAGGATGTGCGCGATTTAAGCCGCCGCCTGCTACAGCAGCTGGAGCAGAAACCGGAGCAGGGCAAACGCACCCGCTACCCACGCCACACCATCCTTATCGGTGAGGAGATCACCGCCTCGATGCTGGCCGAGATCCCACCGAAGAGTCTGGCCGGGGTGGTGTCGATGCGCGGCTCCACCACCTCGCACACCGCCATCCTGGCCCGTGCCCTCGGCATCCCGGCGGTAATGGGGGTGGCGGATCTGCCGGTGAGTCGCGTGGGCGGGCGCGAGGTGATCGTCGACGGCTATGCCGGGCGGATCTACATCAATGCCCCCGCCACCATCAAGCGGGAGTACCGTCGCCTGTTAAAGGAGGAGCAGGAGCTGATCGAGGGGTTGCAGGGGCTGCGTGATCTCCCCGCCGAGAGCGAGGATGGCTTTCGCATCCCACTCTACGCCAACACCGGGCTGCTCTCCGATATCGCCCCCTCGCTCCATAGCGGGGCCGAGGGTGTGGGGCTCTATCGTACCGAGTTTCCCTTCATGATCCGCGAGCGCTTTCCCGGCGAGAATTCGCAAAGCGAACTCTATCGGCAGGTGCTGCAGGCCTTTCATCCCCACCCGGTGACGATGCGTACCCTTGATGTGGGGGGGGACAAGGCGCTGCCCTACTTCCCGATTGTGGAGGACAACCCCTTTCTTGGCTGGCGCGGCATCCGCATCACCCTCGACCATCCGGAGATCTTCCTCACCCAGATCCGCGCCATGCTGCGGGCCAACGCCGAGCTGGGCAATCTGCAACTGTTGTTGCCGATGATCGCCACGCTGGATGAATTTGCCGATGCCCGCGCGCTGATCCTTCGCGCCCATGCTGAACTGCTGGAGGAGGGGCTGGAGCTGCCGCTGCCACCCATTGGCGCGATGGTGGAGGTTCCCTCCATCATCTATCAAATCGACCAACTGGCTGCGCGCGCCGATTTTCTCTCCATCGGCAGCAACGACCTCACCCAGTACCTGCTGGCGGTGGATCGCAATAATCCCCGCGTGGCCGCGCTTTACGACTCGTTGCACCCCTCGGTACTGCTGGCGGTGAAGGCGGTGATTGACGGGGCGAAGCGGCAGAAGACCCCGGTCAGCATCTGTGGCGAGATGGCGGGTGACCCGATGGCGGCCCTGTTGCTGCTGGGTATGGGGGTAGACAGCCTGAGCATGGCCTCCTCCAGCATCGCCCGCATCAAGTGGGTGATCCGCAGCTTCAGCCGCCGTCGCGCTCGCGCCCTGGTAAAGAAGGTCCTGCAGGCCGACAACCCGCAGCTCATTCGCCATGAACTGGGGCGCGCCCTGGAGAGGGCAGGGCTGGGTGGACTGGTACGGGCGGGGAAATAGAGGTATCTGTTCGCAAAACGAAAAAGGCCCCTCGAAGGGGCCTTTGACGCTTGTAGAGGGTGAGGACTATTTGCGCCGTGAGGGAAGAACCTTGAGCAGGGCGCGACCCTCAAAGTGGATGCCCTCATCCGTTTCGCCCTTCAGAACCCCTTCGATGTCTCCGCTCTGGAAGGCGGCGACGCTGTTTTCAAAGTGGCAGAGCAGATCGGTTTGGCCATCACTGTTGAGGTCAAGGCTCTCTGGTTGACACCTGCTCAGACTCTCCTCATTGCCGCTGGCCCCAAAGCGGAGCGTCTCCTGCTTGATGGAGCTGACATCGAAACCGGCGACACCCATGATGGCGACGGGGATCTTGCCCCGGCTGCGCGGATTGAGGGGCGGCAGGTCATTGCTGCCGGGCTTTACCTCAATGTTGATCTGCTTGACGCTGCTGGGAGTCGTGATGCCTGAGATAGCCAGGGTATAGATACCCGCGCGGGTCAGTAAGCCATCGTTAAGCACGGTGCCACCATCGAGAAAGTAGCGTGGCACACTGCTTACGCCAACAGTGTAGAGGCCACTTTTGGGTGCAACGAAGGCGTCAATACGCGCATCCATAATGGAGACGCTACCTTCGTCGATGTCGGTGGAGTAGGCGTTCATGCGCTGCAGGGTGCCGGTGTCATCGAAGATGGCGAGAATAGAATCGAAGGTGCCATTGTCGATGTCTATCTCCAGCACATCCCCGGCCTGTGCCTGAAAGGTGAAGTAGTCGACATCCTTTGTTGCGCGATCCCCCGCGTTGCCCATCATCCCCTCTACGCTATGTGTGTTGGCGTCGGTGAGTGGCTGGGCGGTCTGCAGTGAATCATTGACCTCTTGCTCAGGAATCGCATACGCATTGGCTGCCATGCCACAGGTTAAGAGGCAGGCGTACAAGATATTGGTGTTGTTAATTTTCATCATCGACTCCTTGCTGTGCTTGTTGTTGCGATATCCATCAGAACTTCTTGATGCACAGTGTGGCTGGGGTCGTGAGATATATCTGAGTAGTGGTAGATAAAACGAGTGCGCGCACGGTCACATATTCTGCATTACCGCTGCGCCCCTCCTCTATTCTCCGGATGCATATGGAAGCCTCTGCTACACCCCCTTTTAACGCGGTCTCACCTGTTGCAGCAGCTGGCCAAGCGGCCCCTCTTCGAAGAGCAGGGCAAAGGCGATGTCGGTGGTGAGGGCAAGGGTGTCGAGCAGCTCCGCCATCGGTGTTTCCAGTGCCTCATCCATGTGGGAGAGTAGCCCCGTGAGGAATGCCTGATCGGCACATAGTTTCTCACCCCGTAGTGCCAGGTTGTGGCACTGTTCGGCACGCTTCAGGGCGCGGTCATTGATGGCGTTGGTGTGACCCGGATGGGGCTGTGCGGTGAGAAGGAGCGAGGCCCAGTGGCCGAGGGTGGGGGAGCCAATCAGCGCCAGCGCCTGCCCCAGTGAGTGGATCTCGGTGCGCTCGGCAAAGGAGGCGCAGTTAAGGTAGCGCAGCAGCTGGTAGCAAAGTACGGCATCGTGGCTGACGATGTGGCTCAGCACGATACTGTCCTGCGGCTGCTGTTGCGCGCTCTCGATGATGGCCTGCAACACATTGTGATCAAGGGTGGCCCCCCGCTCCTTGATGGTATTGGCGGGGGCAAGCAGCTCGCCCTGAAAATAGTCAATGCCAAGCTGGCGGCAGAGGAGCTGCTCTGCCTCGCTGCTGATCCCCCTGATCTGTAGCCGTTTGCCGTGATTGCGGTAGTAGCGGCTCTGCTCCTTCAGTTCACTGTTGCTGTAGCGGGAGATGTCGATCTTGATGATATTGATGCAGTCGAGGCGTCCAGCGGTCGTCTCGTCGTAATCGTAGTCGTAGAGGGAGAGGGTGTAGCCCTGGCCGGCGAGTTGTTGCAGCTCGCGGTAGACCTTTTCATCCTTGAGGCAGGCACCGGACACCTCCAGCACCAGCTGATGGCTGGCCATCGGGATGGGATGCTGGTTGGTGAAGAAGTCGTGTGACAGGCTGAGAAAGGCCTTGTTGCTGCCGACCAGATTCTCCAGACCGATCCCCATGAAGGTGTTGGCGATGAGCTGCGCCGACTGTTCGGCATCGCTACAGGGGGAGGCGTGACAGTGGTGGCTGTCGTGAAACAGCAGCTCGTAGCCGATGATCTCGTTGTGTGAGTCGTGAATGGCCTGACGGGTGATGAAGATATCTTCCATGATCGCTTTTTTATGTGTTGGATTGAGTCATTTCAACTGATGCAAGGGTATCGGACGTCTCAGGGGAGAATAGCGCCAGCAGCTCGCTGGCATCGTCGCGTTGCAGGCCGTTGCAGCTGATGTGGCGCTTTACCGCAAAGGTGGCGCCGCACTGGCCGCCGGCCTCGGTGTAGAGGCGGCGCGTCAGTTCGGTGCTGTGGTTGGAGATGAGCACCGGGATGCCGCGCCTGGCGTTGTCGCGAGCCAGTTCCGCCAGTTGTTGCTGCTGTGCCATGGAGAAGCCACCGGCGCTGTAGCTGGTAAAGTTGGCGGAGGTGGAGAGGGGGACGTAGGGCGGGTCACAATAGATGACATCGCCCTCGCGGGCCTCGCTCATGGTCTGCTCGAAACTGGCGCATTTGAATTCGGCCCGCTGCGCCTTCTGGTGAAAGGTGCGCATCTCCTGTAGTGGAAAGTAGGGGCGCTTATAACGGCCAAAGGGGACATTAAATTTCCCCTTGGCGTTGTAGCGGCATAGTCCGTTGTAGCCGTGACGGTTGAGGTAGAGGAAGAGAATGGCGCGTCTCTCGCTGTAGCTCGTGGCGTTAAACTCCTCGCGCAGCGCGTAGAAGCTCTCCTCGTTGTTGTACTCCGCACTGAAGTAGCGGCGCGCCTCCTCGATGAACCCCTTGCCCTCGTCGCGCAGCCGAGTGTAGAGCTCGAACAGATCACGGTTGGCGTCGCTCAGTAGATAGTCGTCGTAATTGGTGTTGAGGAACAGCGCGCCGGAGCCGGCGAAGGGCTCGATCAGGCGCCGCCCGGCAGGCAGTCTCTGCGCTATCCGCTCGACAAGGCGAAACTTGTTGCCTGCCCATTTGAGAAAGGGACGTAGTGGCGGCGCCGCCGCCCTGGTGTGGTTGTGATCGGTCATCAGATGGCTTTAATGAATACCTTGGAACGGCGCTGGAGGTTGTAGAGCTGTTGCCGTGCCACCGGCAACTCGTCGATGGGGGCCGCCTCAAAACCGCGTTCCTGAAACCAGTGGGCGGTACGGGTGGTGAGGACAAAGAGCCGGTTGATGTGGCGGGCGCGGGCCTGCAGGGTGATGTAGTCGAGCAGGGTGTCGCCACGCCCCTCCTTGCGGTACTCGTCGCGCACCGCCAGACAGGCCAGCTCGCCAAACCCCTCCTCGGTGAAGGGGTAGAGGGCGGCGCAGCCAATGATGGTGCCGTCGCGTTCCACCACGGTGAAGTGGTCGATCTCGGTCTCCAGCCGCTCACGCGAGCGGCGCACCAGCACCCCCTCGTTCTCCAGCGGCGCGAGCAGCTCCAGGATGCCGCCGACATCGTCGATAGTGGCCTGGCGAATGTCTTCGTAGCCCCGGGCGCTGATCAGGGTGCCGATGCCGTCACGGGTAAAGAGCTCCATCAGCAGCGAGCCGTCCAGGTGACGGTCGATGAGGTGGGCACGCTTGACCCCCTTGGCGCAGGCGTAGCGGGCGCTGTCGAGCGCCCGGCCCAGCGCCTCGTTCAGGGTATGCGCCGTGTGTAGGTAGTCAGCGGCCTCCTTGAGGTTCAGCTGGCGGATGAGGGTGCCATCCTCGCGCTGTAGCCCGGGACTGTCGAGCAGATAGATGAGCTTGTCGGCGTGCAGCGAGACGGCCGCCTCGGTGGCCACATCCTCGGCGCTGAGGTTGAAGACCTCACCGGTCGGCGAGTAGCCGAGCGGCGGCAGCAGCACGATCGCCCCCTCGTTGAGCTGGCGCCCGAGCGCCTCGGTGTCGATGCGCCGCACCTCGCCGGTGTGCAGGTAGTCGACGCCGTCGCGTACTCCCAGCGGCTTGGCGGTGACAAAGTTGCCGGAGGCGACGCGAATCCGTGCCCCGGCCATCGGTGAGTTGGCCAGCCCCATGGAGAGCAGTGCCTCGATCTCCACCCGCACCGTGCCGGTCGCCTCCTTGACGCAGGCGAGGGCCGCCGCGTCGGTGACGCGCAGGCCGTTGACGTAGTGCATCTCCACGCCGCGTTCCTCCAGCCGTCTGGCGATCTGCGGGCGCGCGCCGCTGACCAGCACCAGCCGCACCCCGAGGCTGTTGAGCAGGGCGATGTCATGCACCATGCTGGCGAACTGCGCCTCGGCGATCACCTCGCCGCCGAAGGCGATGACAAAGGTGCGACCACGGAACGCGTTGATGTAGGGGGAGAAGTCCCGGAACCAGCGTACAAAGGTCTGTTGTTCGAGTGGTTGGTTCATGCGTGCCCGCCTGCTGAGTGATTTCCTATTGTCACGGTCTGCCCGAATCGTGGCAAGTCCGGGATTATACCGGGGTTCGGGTCGTCTGCCAGATGGTGAACCACGGTGAACAGGGGGGCAGAAGCCTCAAGGCGAGGGCGGGACTCTGGCTGGGCAAGTGGATGAGGCCAGGGAGGGCGGGGGTGTTCTCCCCTGCACCGACGCTGGCCACAAACCTATCGCTTGCTGGCCGACAGTTCGAGTTTTTCCAGCACGAAGGCGCTCGATTTGAAGATCTTCCCCGCCTGCTCAATTTCGGCAAAAATCGGCAGCTTGCGCAGCACGTCGCAGACGAAGGGGTTGGAAATGCCGGTGAAATAGATGTCGATATCCTTCTTCTTCAGCGAGTTGAAGATCTCATCGAAGGCCTCGATGCCGTCGATATCCACCATGTTGACCTGGCCGAAGCTGAAAATGACCGTCTTGGGCCCTTGTAGTTTTTTTACCTGTTCCAGCTGCGATTCAATATTGATGTAATTGAGGGTCCCGGCAAAACGGTAGATGAGGATGTCCCCCGGCGCCTGATCCTTGATGTATTTGGAGAGGCGCAACTTGTCGAAAAAGGCCTTCTCCCTGAACACGGTGACATCCACATTGCCCTGGGAGACCTTGCCCAGAAAGACGATCAGCGCGATGGCCGTACCCAGCACGATGCCGATGATCGGATCGTCGGCGACGGTGATAAAGGCAACGAACAGGGTGAGGTAAAAGGACACCTTGTCCAGCGAGTGGAGGTTTTTGTAGAGGTTTACATCGATCATGCCGATAGCGATGCTCATCAGAATGGCCGCGATGATGGGCATCGGCAGCAGCTTGAAGAGATCAAACAGCAGCCAGGTGATCAGCAGGGTAAACACGGCAACCAGAAAGGCGGACATGCGATGGGTGGCACCGCTCTTGACATTGAAGGCGGTGCGCACCAGCACTGCGGTGGCGGGCATGCCCCCAACGAGACCGGATGCGATATTGGCCAGTCCCAGACCGCGTACCTCACGATCCTTGTCAAAGCCATCCTTGGTCATCTTCTCGGCAATCTTTGCCGAGATAATGGTCTCCAGCACGGCGATAATTGCCACCACCGCGGCGTAACGAATGATGAGCTTGGTGGTCTCAAGGTGGCTGAAAAGATCCTGCTCAATGGCCAGAAAGTTCGGTATTTCGATGAGTGAGAAGGCCAGTGATGGAAACTTGTCCGCAATAGTCTGCACCTGGGGCAGGTTGTCCGGCCAAAGCCCCTGGCCTCGCAGATAGGTAAAGAGGGCACCAACCGCAATACCGATAAAGGTGAGTGGAATGGCGCCGGGGATCTTGGGTACCCAGCGTTTCATCGCCAGGAGAAAGGAAAACCCTAGCAGAAAGAGCGTAAACGCCACCCAGTTGGTCTCTCCAATCTGCATGAAGGTCTGCAGCAGGTTCAGATAGATGGCGTCGTGCTGGACAGTGGCGGTAATGCCCAGTGCACTGTTCAACTGCGATGCGGCAATGGTGATACCCACTCCCATGAGAAAGCCATGCAGCGCCGCCGAGGGGATCAGCGTGATGTATTTGGTGAGCTTGAGGAACGAAACCGCAAGGATCATCAGACCGGCCACGAGTGCGACCATCGGGATATAGACGACGCCGCCCTCTTTTTGTAGCGCAAAGGCCAGCAAAATACCCGAGAGTGCACCCGCCGGACCGTAGATGTTGTGTTTGTTGGAGGCAAAGATCGCGGCGGTCAAACCGGCCCAGATGGCGGTAATCAGACCCAGCAGCGGTGCGTTGGCGCTATCGGCCCCCAGGCTGGCCACCGCGAGTGAGATCGAAAGGGGGATATTGATCAGGGAGACCGCAAGTCCGGACTTCCAGTTGGCCTTCGCCAACGCAATAAATTGATTCATAGAGGTTACAAAGTAGGGGGCTGGGGTTAAAGAAATTGCGTTTTTGAAGATTGAAAGACCTAAAAACCTTCCTAAAACGGCTCAGAGAGATCGGTCATTCAGGCCAGATCTGGCTTCTACGGGCCGCGATTTTGAGCCCTTCGACGGGCCCCTGTCAATCACAGCGGGGTAGTTCAGCGGCGCCATGGGCGAGTTGATCAGGGGTACTTTGGGTTGCTTCAGCCCGGTTACAGGCAAAAGCGCCGGATCAGCCCCTGCAGCAGCTCAATGGTGGGTTGCAGGCGGTCAAGGGCAAGGTACTCGTCTGGCTGGTGCGCCTGGGCGATATCGCCGGGGCCGAGGATGATGGTCTCCATCCCCAGTGCATTGAGGTAGGGCCCCTCGGTGCAGAAGGCGACCGCCTCGCTGTCGTGGCCGGTAAGGCGCTCCGCCGCCTCGACGATGGCCGAACTCCTCGGGGTGTGCAGCGGCGGTGTCCCCTCGAACAGGTGGCGTACCTCCCAGCCCAGGCGGCTGTCGCCCAGCAGGGCGTGCAGGCGCCGGTTGAGGGTCTCGCGCAGCTCCTCCAGCTCCATCCCCGGTAGCGGGCGCAGGTCGATATGCAGCTCGCAGCTGCCGCAGATGCGGTTGGGGTTGTCGCCGCCGTGGATATGGCCGAGGTTGAGGGTGGGTACCGGCACGCTGAAACGCTCATCGCGGTGTTGCGCCTGTAGTGTCTCGCGCCAGCTCAGCAGATCGCCAATCACCCGGTACATCCCCTCCAGTGCGCTGACCCCGAGCGACGGGTCGCTGGAGTGGCCCGCCCGCCCGGTGAGGGTGATCGCCTCCATCAGGATCCCCTTGTGGGCATTGACCGGCCGCAGCCCGGTCGGCTCACCGATCACCGCGTAGCGTGCCCGTGGCCGCCCCAGCTCCACCAGCGCCTTGGCCCCGTCCATCGAGCTCTCCTCGTCGGCGGTGGCGAGGAGGATCAGGGGCTGTTGCAGCGGTTGTTGTATAAACTCCTTCGCCGCCTCGATCGCCAGGGCGAAGAAGCCCTTCATGTCGGAGGTGCCAAGGCCGTAGAGGCGGTTACTCTGTTCGGTGAGGCGGAACGGGTCGTGCTGCCAGCGCCCCGCATCGTAGGGGACGGTGTCGGTGTGACCTGCCAGTACCAGCCCGCCGGGGCCGCTGCCCAGGGTGGCGATGAGGTTGGCCTTGTGGGGCTGGTCGGGCAGCGGCATTACCTCCACCGCAAAGCCGAGGTCGTGGCACCACTCGGCCAACAGGTTAATCACCCCCATATTGTCGGTATCGAACTCGGGGGAGACGCTGCTCATCGACGGTGTGCCGATGAGCTCGGTGAGCATCCGCAGCAGGGAGGGGGGCGTATTCTTCATGGGCAGATTGTGGGGCGAAAGAAAGTTTCCCACAAGGGCTGGAATATAGTGCATGGAACCAATCCCGGTGCTACATTGCGCGCGATTCAACCTTGGTCTCCCCGCAGGAGCGGCACGCCATGATCCGCAAGGCTACACTTCACGATCTCGAAGCGCTGGTGGCGCTGGAAAACCGCAGCTTTACCACCGACCGCCTCTCCCGCCGCAGCTTTCGCCACCTGCTGACCAAGGCCCACGCCGTCACCCTCATCGATGAGCTCGATGGGCAGCTGGCCGGTTACGCCACCGTGTTGTTCAATATGGGCACCTCGCTGGCGCGCCTCTATTCTATCGCCGTCGATGGCGAGTTTCGTGGCCAGGGGGTCGGCAAGCGGCTGGTGGAGGCGAGCGAGCAGGCGGCGCGCGATGGCGACTGTGTGGTGTTGCGCCTTGAGGTGCGCAGCGATAACCATGCCTCGCTGGCGCTGTTTCGTCATATGGGCTACCGGGAGTTTGGTCACTACGACGACTACTACGAGGATCACATGGATGCGCTGCGCTTCGAGAAGGAGCTGGTGCCCCACCTCGACCCGGATCGCGCCCGCGTCCCCTTCTATCGCCAGACTCTGGAGTTCACCTGCGGCCCCGCCGCACTGATGATGGCGATGCGCGCCCTCGACCCGGCCATTGAGTATGCCCGTGCCCTGGAGATCGCGATCTGGCGCGAGTCGACTACCGTCTTCATGACTGCCGGTCACGGCGGTTGCGGCCCCCACGGCCTGGCCCTCGCCGCCCATGAGCGCGGCTTCGAGGTGGAGCTGTTTCTTTCGGAGGCGGGTGCTCTCTTCATCGACTCGGTGCGCAGCGCTGAGAAGAAGGAGGTGATGACGCTGGTGCAGGAGGGTTTCGAGCGGCGGGTGCAGGAGGCGGAGATTCCGGTCCACTACCGTCAACTCAGTATGGCCGAGATGCGTAACTACTTCGAACAGGGGGCGATCCCGGTGGTACTGATCAGCTCCTACCGCATCTACAAGGAGAAGTTTCCCCACTGGGTGGTGGTTACCGGCTTTGATGAGCGCTACGTTTATGTGCACGATCCCTTCGTGGATGACGAGAAGGGCAAGACCGCAACCGACTGCATCAACATGCCGATCCTGCAAAAAGATTTTGATCGTATGGCGCGCTATGGCAAGAGCGGGTTGCGTGCCTCGCTGGTGCTGTCTATGCCGAAAGGAGATAACAAGTGAGCCGACAGATCATCGTCGTCGAGAACCTGGCCGACTGGAAGCTGCCGCAGGGGGAGCTGGAGGTGGTCCATGTGGACGACTATCTCACCGGGCGCGATTACTTCAAGCAGAAGAACATCCAGGTCATCAACCTCTGTCGCAGCTACCGTTACCTGAGCGTCGGTTACTACTGCTCGCTGCTGGCCGAAGCGCGCGATCACCGCGTGGTGCCGACGGTTAAGACCATGCTCGATCTCAGCCGCAAGTCGATGTACAGCCTCGACACCGAGAATCTCGATGCGAAAGTGCAGAAGGCCTTTGCCAAGCATGCCCAGGATGAGCACACCAACCTCTTTAGCGCCGACTGTTACTTCGGCCAGAGCGAATACGGCGCCCTCGCCTCGGTGGCGCGCCAGCTGTTTGAGCTCTTCCCCGCCCCCATTCTGCGCCTCACCTTCCAGCGTGGCAGCGTGTGGCGCCTGCACAGTATCAAACCGACCTCGCTGCACAAGCTGACGGCAGAGCAGCGCGAACGCTTTGGTGCCGCGCTGGAAAATTACCGTAAGAAGCGCCACCGAAGCATGAAGGGGCGCCCCTCGCCGCGTTATGACATCGCCATCCTGCACGACCCGAACGACCCGCTGCCCCCCTCGAACAAGCGTGCCTTGACCAATTTCATCAAGGCGGGGGCGGAGCTGGGGCTGGCGGTGGAGCTCATCGAGCGCGCCGACTACGGTCGCCTGGCCGAGTACGACGCCCTCTTTATTCGTGACACCACTCGTATCGATCACTACACCTACCGTTTCGCCAAGAAGGCCGAGAGCGAGGGGATGGTGGTGATCGACGACCCGCGCTCCATCCTGCTCTGTGCCAACAAGGTCTACCTGGCCGAACTGCTGCGTGCCAATAAGGTACCGACCCCGAAGACGGTAATCGTCGGCAAGGGCGACCTCGATGCCGCCGAGCAGCAGCTCGGTTACCCGCTGGTGCTGAAGGTGCCGGACGGCTCCTTCTCGCAGGGGGTGTTCAAGGCGGAGAACCGGGAGAAGATGGTGGAGGTAACCGGCCGCCTGTTCAAGGAGTCGGAGCTCATCCTCGCGCAGGAGTATCTCTATACCGAGTTTGACTGGCGTGTCGGCATCCTCAACCGTCAGCCGATCTTCGTCAGTCAGTACTTTATGTCGAAAAAACACTGGCAGATCGTCAAGTACGACGGCAAGGGTGGCTTCGTTGAGGGGGGCTTCAAGACCATGGCGGTAGCGGACGCGCCTCCCGGGGTGGTGGAGGTGGCGCTCAAGGCGGCCAACCTCATCGGTGACGGTTTTTACGGCGTCGACCTCAAGGAGGGTAGGGAGGGGGTCTTTGTCATCGAGGTGAACGATAACCCAAGCCTTGAAAGCGGCGTCGAGGATGTGGTGCTGAAGGAGGGGCTCTACCGCCTGGTGATGGGAGAGTTCCTGCGGCGTCTGGACTTGCAGCGGAGGCGATAATTTTGTGACAAGGGGCTTGATGTATGTCAAGATGATGGCGCGTTAGCCTATCTGTATAGGCTGATGTGCTTATTTACGGTGCCGCTGGTTTCTGTGAAAACAGTGCTGGCGCAATCACTGAAGCAAATAGGAGAAGGAGTGCGTCATGAGTATTCTGTCGTGGTTGAAACAGGTTGGCTCCGCTGCCGTGAGCGCCGACCTGATTAATACTGAAGCAATGACCTTTGCCAAGGGTGAAGAGCAGTTCCACGGACTGGACATGAAGGGGGCGCTGGAGGCCCACACCGCCTGGACCAAGCGGTTGGAGGGGAAGCTTAACGGTGAAAACCAGGAGGCGCTCGATATTGCCACCGTGGCCTCGGACTGCCAGTGTCAGCTCGGCAAGTGGATTCACGGCACGGCGAAGCAGCAGTTTGGTAATTCCCCCGATTATGAGGAGCTGCGCCGGGTGCATGCCGATTTTCACCTCAAGGCGGGTGAGATTCTCAATAACGTGCTCAACGGCGATCACACCATGGCGGCGAGCAACCTCAAGGAGATCCGCTACCAGTCGGGCAGCGTACAGCTCTCCCTGGTTCGTCTCTACTCCCACGCTCAGCACTAATAGCCTGTTAGGCAATGCCGGGGGCGTATAGCCGCCCCCTCTCCTCTGTTAATGGATACCTCGCTCGGTAGCCACGGGCGGCGTCACCATAACGTCATTAAAGTGCCATCACAGTTTCATTCGCCACCATTAGGCTTCTTGCCACAATCGATCAGGTGGAGAGTGAAGATGAGAAGACAGGTGGCCTGTTTAGTGTTGTTACTACTCTTTGGCGCACATGCGCTGGCGGCGGAAACAGAGCGGCTGCGGTTGCACGGCTCCAACACCATTGGCGCGCAGCTTGGTCCCGATCTGGTCAAGGGGTGGCTGCAGGCCAACCACTATCAGAAAATTCGTGTTGTACGGCTGGCGGAGCAGGAGCAGCAGATCACCGCGCTTTCGCCCGCCGGGACGGTGCTGGTGGTGGAGATTGCCGCCCACGGCTCGACGACCGGTTTTCGTGCCCTGGCGGAGGGAGAGGCGGAGATTGCCATGTCATCGCGCCCGATTAAGAGCAAAGAGATTGAGCAGCTCAGGGGGCTGGGGCCGATGAACGGGCCGCGTAGTGAGTTTGTGGTAGGGCTCGACGGGATCGCGGTGGTGGTCCATCCACAGAACCGGCTGCAGCGGCTCGACAAGGGTCAGCTGCGGCGGATCTTCAGCGGCGAGTTGAACGACTGGTCGCAGCTGGGGGGTGAGGCGGGGCCGATCCGGGTCTATGCCCGCGATGACAACTCCGGCACCTTCGATACCTTCAGGTCACTGGTGCTGGGTAAAAAATCACCGCTCATTGCCACCGCCCGGCGCTTCGAATCCAATGCTGAACTCTCCGATGCGGTGGCGCTGGATAGTGGCGGAATAGGCTTTGTCGGTCTGCCCTATGTGCGCCAGGCGAAGGCACTGGCGGTGGCGGACGACATTCCGCTGGCTATTGTCCCGGATCGCTTCACCGTGGCCACTGAGGATTATGTCCTGGCACGCCGCCTCTATTTTTATCTGCCGGAGGAGAGCACCCCGCAGGCCCGTTCGTTGGCGGAGTATGCGTTGTCGCACGCCGGCCAGTTGGTGGTGGCCGATAGCGGTTTTGTCTCGCAGCAGATCATCGGCGGCACCCTCGATGTCGGGGTGGGCCACGCCGAGTATCACCAACTGGTAAAGGGGGCCGAGCGGCTCTCCCTCAACTTCCGTTTTCATCAGGGCTCGGCCCTGCTCGATAACAAGGCGCGGCGCGATATTGCGCGCCTTGCCGAGTACCTGGGACGGGCGGAAAACCGCCAGCGCGAGCTGATCCTGGTCGGTTTCTCCGACAATAACGAGGCGATCCCGATGCACAGCATTGGGTTGTCGATACAGCGCGCCGACGGGGTGGCCGATGTGTTGTTGGGACAGGGGGTGGCTCCGCGCCGGGTGCGTGGCTATGGCCCGGCGGTTACCGTTGCCTCCAATGCCAATGCTTACGGCCGGGAGAAGAACCGGAGGGTAGAGGTGTGGCTGCGCTGACTCGGTAGCTGATTCGGTGACGGTCGCTCACTCGCGCTCCTGTTTAGCCAACAGTGCTACCAGCTCATCGGCAGGCAGCGGACGCGAGAAGAGGAAACCCTGCAGATATTCGCAGCCCAGTGCCTTTAGCTGAGTGTGTTGCGCTGCCGTCTCCACCCCTTCGGCGATCACCCGCATGTTGAAGTTGTGGGCGATGGAGATGATGGTCTCGACCATCTTGATGTGTTCGCCGCCGGCATTGAGATTATTGACGAAGGAGCGGTCGATCTTGAGGGCATCGAAGGGGAAACTGTGCAGGTAGCTGAGGGAGGAGTAACCGGTACCGAAGTCGTCAATATAGAAACGGTAACCGTGGTCGCGGAACTTCTTCAGCAGTTCGGTGTTGGTTGCGTGGTTGTCCATCAGGGTGCTTTCGGTGATCTCCAGCCGCAGGTTTTTCGGGTTGTACTCAAGCTCGCGCAGGATGCCCTCGATAAAGTTGAACAGATCAGGTTGCAGCAGCTGCTTGCCTGAGAGGTTGACGCTGACGTAGAGGTCGTGAAACTGCGGCAGTGCCCGCTGCCACTCGCCCACCTGGCGACACGCCTCGTGCAGCACCCACGAACCAATCTCACCGATCAGCCCGGTCTCTTCAGCCACCGGGATAAACTCGGCCGGGGAGATCATGCCGCCGCCGGCCTGTGGCCAGCGTGCCAGTGCCTCCACCCCTTCGAGATCCCCGCTCTGTGCCGAGATGATCGGCTGGTAGTAGATGCGCAGTTCGTCGTTTTCGAAGGCGCGCAGCAACTCGGACTCCATGGTGAGGCGGGTCATCGCCGAGGTGTGCATTGCCTCATCGAAAAAGACGGTGTGGGTGCCGCTCTCCGACTTGGCGCGATACATCGCGGTGTCGGCGTCGCGCAGCATCTCCTCGGGCTGGTGGTAGCGGGGGTGGCCAAAGGCCACGCCGATGCTGCAGGGGGCAAAGAGTTCCAGCCCCTGTACCACAAAGGGGGCGCGCAGGGTGGTGTAGATACGCTCGGTGATGTGCAGCACCTCACGCTCCGAGGTGACCCCCTCCAGTAGCACGGTGAACTCATCGCCGCCGAGGCGGGCCAGGGTGTCTTCCGGACGGATGCACTGCCTCAGCCGTTTTGCCACCTCGACCAGCAGCTGATCGCCGACGGTATGCCCAAGACTGTCGTTAATCACCTTGAAGCGATCCAGGTCGAGAAAGAGGATGGCAAAGGGGAGCTCGGGATTACGCCCGAGGCGTGCCAGCCGCTGCTTGAGGCGATCGAAAAAGAGCATGCGGTTCGGCAGCCCGGTGAGGTCGTCGTGATAGGCGTTGTGCAGCAGATGCTGTTCGGCCTCATGCCGTTGAAGCATGCTGCCGATGGTGTGGCTGATGGTGGACAAGAGGGCCACCTCATCCTCGTCGCGGCGGTGGTTGTGGTCGAGGTAGAGATTAAGTACGCCAAGCAGTTTCTCACCGGATTGGATCGGCAGGCAGTAGTGGCCGTGCTCCGCCATCCCCGCGAATGTGTGGTGGTGCGCCTCGTCGAGACACCCCTTGTAGATCATCTCCCGGCTCTGGGCGACCTGGCCGCAGAGGCATGTGCCATAGGCAACGGTCGAGCAGGTCATCACCGTCTCCAGCGACATGCCGTGCTGTGCCACCATCCGCAGTACGCCGTCGCGTGCCACGAAGATCGAACCCTTGGCCTGCAGCTGCAGCCACGGTACCGCGAGGATCTCCTTGAGGATGAGCTCAAGGCGGTTTTCAAAGGTGTTGGGTTGCAGTGAGATCTCCAGTACCGAGGCGATGAGCTGTTGCGCGATGTAGTCCCGCTCTATCTTTCGTTGCGCCTCCCTATGCACGGTAATATCGCGAATGAAGGCGCTGAATCCAATATTGCCAGCTACCGCGTAGGAGACGAGGGAGAGCTCGAGCGGGAACTCCTCGCCGTTGCGCCGCATGCCGCTGGTCTCAATACGGCGGTTCACTATCTGTGCGCCCCCTGTCCGTACCGCGTGGCTAAAGCCGATGTCGTGCGCCTGGCGGTGGCGGGCGGGAATGATTTTGTCGGTGAGCGGCTGGCCCAGAACCTCCTCTTCCCGCCAGCCAAAGATGGCGCTGGCCTGTTCATTCCAGCCGGTGATCACCCCCTGCGCATTGGCGGTGATAATGGCGTCCATGGAGCTGTCGATGATGGCGCGGGTGCGCTCCTCGCCCTCTTTCAGGGAGTGGAAGGCCGCCTCCCGCTGCGCAATCTGTTGGGTGATTTGGCGCCGGCCAGAGAAGATCCCAACCAGCCCGAGTAGCCAGATCAGCAGATGGCCCCCCTTGAGGGTAAACATGCGCTGTTCACGCAACTGCTCGATGGGCGCCAGGGAAACCGAGACACTGACGCCGCCACTCAAGTCGCCGACCGTATATCCCTGTTGGGCGTGGCACTTGAGGCAGGGGGCCTCCATGTGCATGGGACGGATCAGGCGCAGATAGGGGGCCTCACCGATGGTGGTGATGGCGGTCACCTCCTCCGCACCCTCCCTGAACTGTTCAAAGGCCTGCCACTCCCACTCATCGGCGGCGTTGATCGGATTGAGCGGGCGCAGGCCGCTAATACGCCCCTCGATGCCGTACTCCTCACGCGCCAGCTCGTTGAACTGGCGCACCATCAGGGCCGGGTTGATGAGGGTGAGGGTCTCACCCGAGGCGGTGACCACGTCGCGATCCGGCAGGAAGGCGATGTAGGGATCGGGCTGCTGTGACTCGGTGACCGGGACATAGACGCCGCCATGACGTGTCGCCCAGAGGCGAAAGGTTTGATCCTTGAAGAAGTTGGCGCGCAGCTCGCTGCGCGCCTGATCCAGCAGCAGGGACTGCACCTGATGGGCATTCCACAGATAGGAGACGAGCAGTACGCCGCTCCAGATGAGGAGCAGCGCCCAAAACCAGCGGTTAATCTTGAGAAAATGTGGCTTCATCGGCGGTAGATATCGTCCCTGTATGTTGAGGTGCCCCTAATGTTGATTGGTTTTGATGGCTATCCTTTTCCAAGGGTAGCGTATTGTGCAAACTTTTTGACCTAATTTTCACGGAGATGGGGTCTCTGAGGCGTGACGGGAGGGGGCAGTAAGCAGGGAGTCATCGCGAATTTTTCATCATCCGCTCCGGGGGTGTAAACTAGCCGCCTGTTTTCAGACCCTGTGAGAGAGAGATCATGCCCGAGTACCGTTCCCGCACCTCCACCGCCGGTCGCAACATGGCCGGTGCCCGCTCCCTGTGGCGCGCCACGGGCATGAAAGATGGCGATTTCGAGAAGCCGATCATCGCCGTGGTCAACTCCTTCACCCAGTTCGTGCCGGGCCATGTGCATCTCAAGGATATGGGCCAGCTGGTGGCCCGCGAGATCGAGCGGGCGGGCGGCGTGGCCAAGGAGTTCAATACCATCGCCATCGACGACGGCATCGCCATGGGTCACGGTGGTATGCTCTACTCGCTGCCCTCGCGCGAGATCATTGCCGACTCGGTGGAGTACATGGTCAACGCCCACTGTGCCGATGCCCTGGTCTGCATCTCCAACTGCGACAAGATCACCCCCGGCATGCTCAACGCGGCGTTGCGCCTCAATATCCCTGCGGTCTTCGTCTCCGGCGGGCCGATGGAGGCGGGCAAGGCGGTGGTGCACGAGCAGAGCGTGGCGCTCGACCTGGTCGATGCGATGCTCATGGCCGCCGACCCGCATGAGTCGGATGCCGATGTAGCCACCGTCGAGCGCTCTGCCTGTCCCACCTGCGGCTCCTGCTCGGGGATGTTCACCGCCAACTCGATGAACTGTCTCACCGAGGCGCTGGGCCTCTCGCTGCCGGGTAACGGCTCGCTGGTGGCGACCCACGCCGACCGCGAGCAGCTCTTCCTGGAGGCAGGCCGCATGGTTGTCGCCCTTGCCAAACGCCACTACGAGCAGGAGGACTATTCGGTGCTGCCGCGTTCCATCGCTAATAAGGCCGCCTTCGAGAACGCCATGTGTCTCGACATCGCGATGGGTGGCTCCACCAACACCATCCTGCACCTGCTGGCCGCCGCCGAGGAGGCAGGGGTCGACTTCACCATGGCCGATATCGACCGTCTGAGCCGCAAGGTGCCGCACCTCTGTAAGGTCGCCCCCTCCACTCAGCAGTACCACATGGAGGATGTGCATCGTGCCGGTGGTGTTATCGGTATCCTGGGCGAGCTGGACCGTGCCGGTCTGCTCAACAACCAGTGCCAGACGGTTCACGCCGAGACCTTGGCCGAGGCGCTGGCGCTGTGGGACATTCGCCTCACTGCCGACCCCAAGCGTCAGGAGTTCTACCGCGCCGCTCCCGGCGGGGTGCCGACTACCGTCGCCTTCAGCCAGGACAAGCGTTATCCGACCCTGGATGACGACCGTGAGAAGGGGTGTATCCGCGACCTCGCCCACGCCTTCTCCACCGAGGGGGGGCTCGCCGTGCTCTTCGGCAACATTGCGCGGGATGGCTGTGTGGTGAAGACCGCCGGGGTGGATGCCTCCATTCTCAAATTCGCCGGCCCCGCCCGCATCTTTGAGAGCCAGGACTCCGCCGTTGAGGCGATCCTCGGCGGCAAGATCAACGAGGGCGATGTGGTGATCATTCGCTACGAGGGGCCGCGCGGCGGGCCGGGGATGCAGGAGATGCTCTACCCCACCACCTATCTCAAGTCGATGGGCCTCGGCAAGGCGTGCGCCCTGCTCACCGACGGGCGCTTCTCCGGCGGCACCTCCGGCCTCTCCATCGGCCACGTCTCCCCCGAGGCGGCCGAGGGGGGGGCCATCGGCCTGGTGGAGGAGGGGGACACCATCGCGATCGACATCCCCGCGCGCACCATTAACGTCGCCCTGAGTGATGATGAGCTGGCCGAGCGCCGCGCCACCATGGAGCTGAAGGGCCCTAGGGCGTGGAAACCGGTCAAGCGTGAGCGGGTGGTCTCCAACGCCCTCAAGGCCTACGCCGCGATGACCACCTCGGCGGCGCGCGGCGCGGTGCGCGATGTGAGTCAGCTGGAAAATAAGATCAGGTAGCAGCTAATAGGTACCAGGTAACCGCCGTAGGATGGGCAAAGCGCAGCGTGCCCATCAAGGTCACGACCACACCCGGCCTGCAGAGGCGCGGTTGCAGGTAACAGGTAACAGGGTGTGTTCAGGTTTAGCCCGCAACCCGTCACCTGCGCCTCACGTTGCTTAATAAAAATGTCATCTCGGTGGTGCATTGTCACACCCCTGTAATATGGCTTCTCTTTAATGGCGTCGATGTGGCTGCAGGATAGTAGAGATGAGAGGCGAGACGATACTACTGGTTGAAGACGAGGCGGCGATTCGCGAGATGGTCTGCATGGCGCTGGAGCGTGATGGCTTTGTGGTGTGGCAGGCGGGTGACGGGGGAGAGGCCAACCGCTTGCTGGCCGACGGGCTGCCAGACCTTATTCTGCTCGACTGGATGTTGCCCGGTGCCTCGGGGCTGGAGATCGCCCGCCAGCTGCGCCGCGACGAGGTGACGCGCAAGGTGCCGATCATCATGCTTACCGCCCGCAGCGAGGAGGAGGATTGTGTTCGCGGCCTCGACAGCGGTGTCGATGACTATGTGACCAAACCCTTCTCGCCGCGTGAACTCATCGCCCGCATCAGGGCGCTGCTGCGCCGCGCCAGTCCGGTCGAGGCCGATGGCACTGTCGATGCCGATGGCCTGGTGCTTGATACCCACAGCCACCGCGTGAGTGCCGGCGGCAGGGCGCTGGAGATGGGGCCGACCGAGTTCCGTCTGTTGCAGTTCTTCATGACCCACCCGGAGCGGGTCTACAGCCGGACCCAGCTGCTCGACATGGTGTGGAGTCGCGGCAGTTTTGTCGAGGAGCGCACGGTGGATGTGCATATCCGCCGCCTGCGCAAGGCGCTGGAAGAGGGAGGCTACGACCGTATGGTGCAGACGGTGCGCGGCGCCGGCTACCGCTTCTCGGCACAGAGTTAGGGCGCAGAGGGTCAGCTCACTTGTTCAATCCCTGGTCTGCTGAATTTCGCCGGCTCTTTTTTCTGCTGCTGCTGGCCCTGATCGCCGGGCTTCTGTTTGGTGAGGTGGCGCTGCTGCTGTTCCTTGTCCTGGCGGGCTATCTGGGGTGGCACCTGCGCAACCTGCACCGCCTCTACACCTGGTTTAACGAGGGGCGCCGCTTTCACCCCCCCGAGGCCGCCGGGATCTGGGGCGATGTCTTTAATCTTATCGACCGCTACCAGCTGCGTAACCGCAAGCGCAAGAAGCGCCTCACCGCTCTTATCAAGCGCTTTCAGGAGGCGACTGCGGCAATGCCCGATGCCACCATGATCCTCGACGCCGATGGGGGGATCGAGTGGTTCAACGGCGCCGCGCAGTCACTGCTGGGGCTGCAGGCGGGACGCGACGTGGGGCAGCGCATCGTCAACCTCATTCGCAACCCCGAGTTTCGCGCCTTTCTCGCCCTCGGCTCCCCCGGCGAGCCACTGCGCATGGCCTCGCCGGTTAATGAGCATATTATCCTCAGCTTTCGTGTGGTGCCCTACGGCAAGGAGCAGCGGCTGCTCATTGCCCGTGATGTGAGCCAGCAGCAGCGGCTGGAGCAGATGCGCCGCGACTTTGTGGCGAATGTCTCCCACGAGTTGCGCACCCCGCTGACCGTGGTTAACGGCTTTCTGGAGACCCTGTCCGATGAGGGTGAGATTACCCCCGAACAGCTGCACCGCTCGCTACAACTGATGTCGCAACAGGCGCGACGGATGAGTCAGATTGTCGAGGACCTGCTGTTGCTGTCACGGCTGGAGACCGACAGCAACCGCCCGCCGCGCGAACGGGTGGCGGTGGCGGCCATGTTGCAGGTGGCGGCGGCAGGGCTTAACCCGCTGGCGCAGGAGCGCGGGCTGCAGCTGCAGTTTGAGTGTGACGAAAGGCTCTGGCTCTACGGCGCGGAGAAGGAGCTCTACAGTGCCTTCAGTAACCTCATTACCAACGCGTTGCGCTACACCCCGCAGGGGGGGCGAGTCACGGTGCGCTGGCACGGCGACAGTCAGGGTGCTCACTTCGAGGTGGAGGATACCGGTGTGGGTATTGCGCCACACCATATTCCGCGCCTTACCGAGCGCTTCTACCGGGTCGATGTGGGGCGCTCGCGCGATGTGGGGGGGACTGGCCTGGGGCTCGCCATCGTCAAGCATGTGCTGAACCGTCACCACGCTAACCTGCGCATTCGCAGCACCCTCAATCGCGGCAGCACCTTCAGTTGCCACTTTCCGCCCGAACTGATTGTGGGGGAAGAGCGGTAACGGGTAACAGCTAACCGTTATTCTTCATGTAGGGTGGGCACTGCCCACCAAAACGGATTTGAGGTGGCGGTGTAGAGGTGGGCAGTGCCCACCCTACAGTTCTGCTCCCCCTGAGAGGGATAGAGTATTTCAACCAGCCCCCCTTAACGGCACTTGCCCAGCCCTCTTCTTTCCGCAAACTGTCTCCGCTTGTCATCAAAGTTTCACCACGCATTCATCATTCTGTCATCTTTGTGTCGCAGACTGGCGACAGTCAAAATGATGATTAACAGGAGTGAAGTTCCGATGAAAGCAGTGAAGAAGATCCTCGCCGGCGTGATCGGTGTAACCTTGATGGCTGGCCAGGCAGTGGCAGCCGCCACGGTGGATGCGGGCGTGCCGGTCTACCAGAAGGCCAGCGGTGTCTCCGGCAACATCTCCAGTGTCGGCTCTGATACCCTGGCCAACCTGATGACCCTGTGGGCCGAGGAGTTCAAGCGCCTCTACCCCAACGTCAATATCCAGATCCAGGCGGCAGGCTCCTCTACCGCGCCGCCGGCCCTGACTGAGGGGACCTCGAACCTCGGCCCGATGAGCCGCAAGATGAAGAACAAGGAGATCGAGGCCTTCGAGAAGAAGCACGGTTATCAGCCGCTGGCCATTCCGGTTGCCATCGACGCCCTGGCCGTCTATGTGCACAAGGACAACCCGGTAAGTGGGCTGACCATTCCGCAGGTGGATGCCATCTTCTCCGCCACCCGCAAGTGCGGCGGTGAGGGCGATATCTCCACCTGGGGTGAGGCCGGGGTAACCGGTTCCCTGGGCAGCAAGAATATCCAGATCTACGGCCGTAACTCCGTCTCCGGCACCTACGGTTACTTCAAGAAGCATGCACTGTGCAAGGGTGACTTCAAGAATAGCGTCAACGAGCAGCCCGGTTCGGCCTCGGTGGTGCAGTCGGTCTCCAGCTCCATTAACGGTATCGGCTACTCGGGCGTGGGTTACAAGACCTCCGGCGTCAAGGCGGTAGCGCTGGCGAAAAAACCGGGGCAGCCCTTCGTGGCGGCCACCACCGAGAATGCGCTGAACAGCACCTATCCGCTCAGCCGCTTCCTTTACGTCTACGTCAACAAGCACCCCAACAAGCCGCTGGCCCCGCTGGAGCGTGAGTTCATCAAGATGGTGCTCTCCAGGGCTGGACAGGAGGTGGTGTTGAAGGATGGGTATATCGCGCTGCCCGCCAGCGTGGTGGAGAAACAGCTGAAGTTGCTGGACTAACCATCGGCCTGCGGGTTGGCAGTAAAAGAGAAAACGCCCCGTCGGGGCGTTTTTTCGTTGGTGCTAATGGAGGTTAAGGTAGGGGAGCAGTGCCTGCATCGTCGCTTCACCGCAGCAATGAAAGCTGAGGGTGGTATGGCCTCCCTCGCCGCAGTGGCTTACCTGCGCGGCGATGCGATGGTGCTCGCTGTATTGCGCACCGGGGATGCTCAGCACGATCTCGACCTCGGCGTGGTGGTTGAGGGTGATGGCGCCGGTGTTCACCCGCATGGTGTGCCGGCCGATGTGCTCGGTGACGGCCCGCACGAAGCCGAGCGGCCTGTAGTCAAGCACCACACGGATATCGTGTGGCCGGGGTGGGATGTGGCTGATTGACGTCTCCATTTTCGGCCCTTCCTGGTTGTGCCCTGTTCACAGAGGGTTTTTTCAGGGTAGACAACTCGACCCGTATTTCCATATTTGAAAATCAGCGAATGGTGATCTCCCCGTTTGCGATTTTGCGGCGTGGACAAAATCGGGCGCGAATCGCGTGGTTTTCGCTAAAGGATTCCCTTTGGTGATGAAGGGGTTGTCGGCTATTGTTACGGTAGTTACTGAGTCGCCGGTTTTCCGTGAGATGTAATGGATAGTCGTAAAACAATAAATAAATTTGATGATTTTTGCTCGCCGTCAGGCCGCCGGGGTGGGCATTTCTTTTTGTTGCTACTGCTGCTCTTTAGCGCCCTCCCGAATGTCACGGCGGAGGCGGCGGAGGCGGCGGATGCGGGATGGTATCAGATCGATGCGCAGGGTGAGGTCTCGCTGCGGCTCACCTTTTTCTGGTCGACGCTCTGCCCCCATTGTGAAACAGCACGCCCGCTGGTGGAGGCCTACGCTGCGGCACACCCCTGGTTGCGGCTGGAGTCGCTGGAGCTCGGTGCCAGCGCCAGCAACCGTGAGCGTTACCGTAGGATGGCGGCGTCGCTGGGAGTCGAGGCGCGTGCGGTGCCCGCCTTCTTCTATTGCGGGGGGATGCAGGTGGGGTTCGATGCCGCGCACGGCGGGGCGGAGCTGTTTGACGGTATCGAGGCGTGTCGTGAGCGGTTGCGAGCGGGGGAGGGGATGCAGGGGCCCGTGCCCACGACGCGGCTGCCGATGGGCGTTGAACGCGGGGATCTCGGCCTGGTTACGCTGACGGTGATGCTGGCCACCCTCGATGCCTTTAACCCCTGTGCCTTCTTCGTGTTGCTGTTTCTGCTCGGTATGTTGAGCCACGCCGCCGAGCGACGGCGCATGCTGCTGGTGGGCGGGATCTTTGTCTTTTTCTCCGCGCTGCTCTACTTCCTCTTTATGAGTGCCTGGCTCAACCTCTTCTTGCTGCTGGGGTGGATGCGTCCGGTCACCATTGTCGCGGCATTGCTGGCGCTGCTGGCGGCGAGCCTCAATATCAAGGATGCCCTCTACCCTGGCAGCGGCCCCTCGCTCTCCATCCCCGATGAGCGCAAGCCGGGGCTGTTCCGGCGCATGCGCGGGTTGTTGCAGTTGCAGGGCACGGCGGGACTGTTGCTGGCCACAGTGGTGCTGGCGCTGCTGGCCAATAGCTACGAGCTGCTCTGCACCTCGGGTCTGCCGATGGTCTACACCCGCATCCTCACCCTGGAGCTGCTGCCACGGACAGACTATTACCTCTACCTGCTGCTCTACAATCTGGTCTATGTGACGCCACTGGCGCTGCTGGTGCTGCTCTTCTCGCTGGGGGTGGCGCGGGGTAAGCTGCAGGCGCTTGGCGGACGGTTGCTGAAGCTGCTCTCGGGGCTGATGATGCTGGGGCTGGGTCTGCTACTGTTGCTGGCGCCACACTGGCTCAACTCGCCCTGGAGCACGGTGCTGGTGATTGCGCTGGCGCTGTTGATCACGCTGCTGTTTCGCCGCCACTGGCGCCAGAATACGAAAAAAATCGAGAAAAAAAGCCAATAATAAAATCGCGTAACTACCCCCTCTCCACCTTGGGTGTTAGCGCCGTAGGAGCGACTTTAGTCGCGAACAGAGGTGGCAGATTTCTCGCGGTCACAGACCGCTCCTACGAAACAGCGCCACCAGGGGGAACAGATAAAAAACCGCTAAAAAACTGCTTGTTGAATTTGCGCAGGCTGTGCAGCAATGCCGTAAACTCGATAGCGGTGTGCAGCTCCAGGCGCCTGGCCCGGTCGTCGAGCCCGCGCAGTTGCTTCCTGGCCGTTGCCTGCCGGGTGGCGATGCCGATCACATTGGCCTTGCCCTCAACCGGCAGACGCAGCGCCTGCTTGTCAAAGCTAAGCGACATATCTTCGATGAAGTCATTGGCATGGACGCGGTCATCGGACCAGAGATTCATCGACAGCACCCCCTCGGTGGCGAGCAGGTCACGGCAGGCGGCGAAGAAACTACTGCCACAGACCGAGTAGGCGACCCCCCTGTCGAGAAAGGCGTCGATCAGCATCACATCGTAGCCCGCCTGGTCGATGGGGTGCTGGCGCACGAAGTGGCCAGCGTCATCGTATATGACATGCAGTCGCGGCTCTTCGGGCAGCTCAAAGTAGCGGTGAGCGATCTGATGTACCTCGGGACGAAACTCCACCGCATCGATGTGGCACTGTGGATAGTAGTGCAGCAGGAACTTGGCCAGCGAGCCTCCGCCCAGCCCCAGCAACAGTACCCGTCGTGGCGCCTCGCAAAAGAGCAGGGCGGCACACATGGCGCGGGTGTAGCTGAGGCTCAGCTGACAGGGGTCGCGCAGTAGCATGCTGCTTTGCCTCGCGTCGGTGCCGAAATGGAGTGAACGGGAGAGGTTGTCCTCCACCACCTCGATGACCCCCAACTGGTCGTGGCTCTGGTGAATTACCTCGCCCTGGTACTTGCGCATGTTTGGTCTCCATTGGTTAGGGGGAATTTGCGGTACTATCCTTGGAAATACAAGACAAGAAGAGGAGGGGCACGTCATGCGCTATGTGGTGGTTATTAATCTGGACTACCAAAGCCATGAGCACGGCAAGCTCAAGGCGTTGTTTGGTGCGATCAGCGAGGCGATGCGGGAGCAGGGCTTTGTGACCGATGGGCGACGCTTCACCATCGACACTGACCCGCAGGAGGCACAGCGGCTGGCACGTCTCGTGATCGAGCAGGTGGAGCAGCAGTACAACGCCAGGGGGGAGTCGATTTACGTCTATATCAAGGAGTTTTTCGGCTTCGCGATGGATAGCGCGGTTAATCTGCTGTTGCCCCCCAATGATGATATCGAGGTGAGCGAACTGGAGGAGATGGATGGTATCAATCTTGTGAATTTCATGCATTTCCTTGATAAATAGCCTGCCTTCGGCCACCACGACGTCCCGTGGTGGACCATCCTCCACCCGCTGTTGATGTTATGATCGCGTCACAATTTCTGACGACGTAAGGGGCGACGACCTATGGAAGACGGTGCCTGGCGCAGGGAAGTGGTGGTGCGGCGCCATCCGCGTGCCAAGTATGTGCGGCTCAAGATCCACCGGCCCGGGCGTGTGGAGGTGGTGGTGCCGCCGGGCTTTGATGAACGTGACCTGCCCGCGATTCTCGACCACCACAGCGCCTGGGTAGATGAGCGGCTGGGCCGCTTTGATGCCCCCCATGGGCCGCAGGCCGCTTTGTTTTCCCGCCCCACGGAGTTCAACCTGCAGGCCATTGATGAGCAGTGGCGGCTGGAGTATCGGCCGCGTAGCGGGGGGCGTAACGGTTGCCGTGAGTTTGCGCCGGGGCAATTGGCGATCACTGCCGAGCATGATACAGAGCGGCGTGAGCTGCTCAGGGGCTGGTTGCAGCGCAGGGCCAAAGAGCGGTTGCCGGCATGGTTGCGCGAGACCAGCCGCGAGCTGGAGCTGCCTTTCACCGGTGTCACCATACGCGGGCAGCGCAGCCGCTGGGGCAGTTGTTCGGCTGCCGGGAATATCAATCTTAACTACGGGCTGCTCTTTCTACCCCCCGATCTGGTGCGCTACCTTTTTGTGCATGAGCTCTGCCACACCGTCCATCTCAACCACTCCCTCCGTTATTGGGCGCTGGTGCAGAGCAAGGAGCCGCACTACAAAATCCTGGAGCGGGCGCTCAAACAGGCGGCCCATGTGGTGCCCGCCTGGCTGCATCAGCCGTTTGGCGGGTAGCCCCGAGCTGCCTCGTTGCTCTCCTCGAAGCACTCCATCGGTTGCACTAAATTTCAGCAGCACATCAAAATATCAGATTCATCATCACCAGCATCACTACCAGAAAGAGCAGCGTCATAATGCTGCCGGCGCGCAGAAAATCTGGCACCCGATAGCCCGCTGGCCCCATGATCAGGGCGTTGACCTGATGGGTGGGGATGAGGAAGGAGTTGGAGGTAGCGAGGGCGACGGTGAGGGCGAACACCGCCGGATCGCCTCCGGCGCCGATGGCGATATTGACCGCCAGCGGCACCAGCAGCACGGTGGCCCCGACATTGGACATTACCAGGGTGAAGAGGGTGGCGAGCAGCGCCACCGCGCTCTGAATCACCCAAATGGGCATTCCGCCCACCACGCTCAGGGTCTGCTCGGCGATCCACTTGGCGGTGCCGCTGGTCTCGACCGCCAGCCCCAGCGGGATTAGAGAGGCGAGCAGAAAGACGGTCTTCCAGGAGACCGCCTGATAGGCCTCCTCGATGGTCAGCACCCGCGACAGGATCATCCCCACCGCCCCGCTCAGCAGCGCCACCGAGAGGCGCAGCTCGGAGAAGAGCACCAGCGCCAGGGTGATGACAAAGAAGGTGAGGGCGTAAGGCACCTTGTGCGGGCGCAGCTCCTCGTGCGGGTATTCGGTGGTAATGACGACGAAGTTGCGGTCCTTGGCAATGCGCCCCAGATCGGCCCACAGGGTGTGCACCATCAGCGTGTCGCTGGGCTGGAAGAGGGTGTCGCGCACCCCACCCTGCCGGTAGTTGATGAGGGTGTCGCCGCGGCGGATGGCGAGCAGCGAGAGGCCATAGCTCTTGCGCAACCACAGATCGCGCGCCGACTTGCCGATGAGGTTGGAGCTGGGGGGGAGAACGATCTCGGCGATCCCAGACTTGCTGGGCGAAAGGGCGTCGGCAAAGACGTCGAGTACCGGTTTGAGGTAGACCCCGGTCTTTTCGGCAAAGTTGCTGATCTCCGCCTCGCTGGAGAGCACCCCGAGGATGGTGCCATCGCTGATGCCAAGGGTGCGGTCGATGGCGTCGGTGCCGATGCGCACCCCGTCGCCCTTGTTGACGGCGATGACGCGCATCCGGTAGAGGCGCTCCAGCTCATCGATGCTGAGCCCCGCCACCGGGCTCTCCTGCGTAACCACCAGCTCGTAGGCATCGAAGTCCTTTACCCCGTAGGTCTTGTCGAAATACTCCATCAGCCCCGTCCCCTCGACCCGCTCACTGGTGTAGACGGGCAGGATGAAGCGCCCGGCCAGCACAAAGTAGAGGATGCCGCTGGCCACCAGCGCCAGACCGATGGGGGTGACCGAGAAGAGTGACCAGCCCACCATCTGCTGGCCTGCGGGCAGGGCCTGGTTGGAGGTGAGAATAAGGTCGTTAAGCAGAATCAGCGGGCTGGAGCCGACCATGGTGACGGTACCGCCGAGGATGGCGCAAAACCCCATCGGCATCAGCAGGCGCGACATCGGCAGCCCGGTGCGCGCCGAGATGCGCGCCACCACCGGCAGAAACAGCGCCGCCGCGCCGACGTTCTGCATGAATGAGGAGATGATGCCCACGGTGCCGGAGATGATGGGGATGATGCGCCGCTCGCTGGTGCCGCCGACTCGCAGGATGAAGTTGGCGACACTGGCCATCAGCCCGGTCTTGTCCAGGCCGGCGCCGATGATCATCACCGCAATGATCGAGATAACCGCATTGGAGGAGAAACCGTCAAACAGCTGATTGTTGTCGACCAGCCCCTGTTGCAGCCCCATCAGCGGGGCCAGCAGCGAGCTTAGCCCCAGCAGCACCATCACCGTGACGGCGGCGACATCGACCCCCACCACCTCAAAGGCAAAGAGATAGACGGTCAGCAACAGGATGGCGCTGACCCAGGCGACCTCGACCGTTGGTACCACCGTTGTCATGTAGAGCGCCAGCAGTAAAAACAGTGCGGCGGCAATTTTTTGTCTGCTGTCCAGAATGACGTTGGGCGAACCACTCTGTGCTTCGGGTGCTGATGTAGCCAACACGGCCTCCTTTGTTGCGTTACGTTATTGCCTCAATTCTAGCTTCAAGCGCCGGTCTGGGACCACACTCCAAGAATACCCTTTTGTCACAGCGGTTGCAGATCTCCCGGCCGAATTTGCGATCGATGACGAGGCGGTGGCGGTGAAAAATCTTGCCTACGCCATGCGCAAGCAGGACTACGAGGTGGTCACCCGTGGCAGCGGCCCCGGTGGCCTGGAGGCGCTGGAACAGGGACAGTTTGACGTGGTGCTGACCGGCCTGCGCATGGAACGTGTCGATGGCATGGCGATCCTCCGCCATGCGCTGGAGCTGTCTGTGGAGCTGACACAACGCGCCGTCCATATCATACGGGAGGATGGAAAGACGCTGCCGACACTCGCGCAGCGCGAGGCCGACTATATTTGTTATGTGCTGACCCACTGCAAAGGAAACCGTACCAAGGCGGCACAGATCCTGGGGATCGACCGCGTCTCCCTGTAGCGCAACTGAAAAACTATCACCTTGCCGATGATGAGTGATGGTCTGCCGGGGTGTTAGCCGTTATCGCAGGTTGCGACTATGCTGTTACCAGGTGAATGTATAGGGGAGGATGAGCGATGCACGAGTCAGTGGATGAAATGGGAGAGAGGCGGGCGACGGTGACCATTTGGAAGCGTGGCCTCTACATGCTGCTGTTCGCACTGCTCTACAGTGTGGCCGAGGTTGTGCTGGCGGTGGTGGTGGTAGTGCAGTTCGGTTACCGTGTTATAAATGAGGTGAACCATCCGCGGTTACTCACCTTTGGCGCCGCGCTCTCCAGTTATATCTATCAGGTGTTTCGTTTTCTCAGTTTTAATAGTGAGCGGCTGCCCTACCCCTTTGACGAGTGGCCCGAGGGGGAGGCGCCGGAGCCTGATGCCGTGCAGCGCGAGCGTCTCTCCCGGGAAGAGCCGCCTGTATAGCAGTCCTAGGCGGGGCACCCGCAACCAGATCACTAAGATCAACACCGCTATTCCCAAGCGCCGTTATCAGTTAGGAGACTTTGCCCTTACCGTGCTGGGTAAGGTGGAGAGTGGCGATGAGCACGCCTACCGCTATCTACTGGTATGCTCAGCAGCGCCCTTCTGGATATTCACGCATAGGCACGTGTAAGCTGGCCGCCTATCCGATGGTGTAATGCTGTTAAGATAGAAACTATTTGCATATAGTTGTGATTGTGACGAATGGTAATATCTCTGAGAGGTTAGATGCATATCTTGATTACGGGTGGTGCGGGATTTATCGGCTCACACATGGCCGACTATCATATCGCACGTGGTGATACAGTTCATGTCGTAGACAATCTCAGCACAGGGTGCAGAAGTAATATCGCCCACCTACTAAATAGTCCGAACTTTCATTTCAGCAAAGCCGACCTCCTGGTGTGGGATAAACTCCAAAGTGCCATCGAGGCCGCTGACCGCATCTACCACCTTGCTGCCGTGGTGGGGGTTAAGCTGGTACTACAGGACCCGGTCAGAGTGATGAGTACCAATATGGCAGGCACCGAGCGCCTTATACGGGCAGTCCATAAGGGCGGCGGCAACCCGCAGGTAGTCGTGGCCTCCAGTTCCGAGGTCTACGGCTTCAACGAAGCCGAGGCCTTTGATGAGAATTGTGATCTGGTGTTGCGTTCAGGCGGTCGTCTGCGCTGGAGTTATGCGGTCACCAAACTGGCCGATGAGTACCTCGCCTTTGCCTATGCCCGGAAATACGATCTGAATATCGCCATCGCCCGGCTCTTCAATACCGTTGGGCCGCGTCAGAGCGGGGTCTATGGCATGGTGGTACCCACCTTTGTTCATCAGGCCGTCCGTCATCAACCCATCACCGTATACGGTGATGGCCAGCAGACCCGTTCATTTAGCGATGTGCGTGACACCGTGACCGCCCTCGACCTACTGGCCTCCTGCCCCGCAGCCAGTGGCGAGGTGGTAAATATCGGCAACGAACAGGAGATCACCATTGAGGCACTGGCCAGGCTGATCAAGGAACGTGCGGCAAGCCGCTCTGAACTACACTTCATTTCGTATCACGAGGCCTACGGTGAGGAGTTTGACGATGTCAGCCACCGTCGCCCTATACTGGACAAACTCCGTGCACTGACCGGGTATCGGGCGCAGTGGGTATTACGCGACACCATTGACGAGATGATTGCACTGGAAATACAGATTATAGAGTCCGCCTCATGAGAAATACCAACCGTTTTTCGTTTTTAGAGCAGAAAAACCCAGGCTTCTAACCATGGCAACCACCCCCTATTTTGTTCTCAGTCCCAATACGGTGCTAAGTATCATTGGCCTGCTGCACGGGCCGGATAAAACCGAGCCTAATCCGGCTGAAGACTGGCATGAGGCGACGGTGGATGTGGTGATCCCCACATTCAACGAAGAGAACAATATTGCCCTGTGTCTCGCCTCGCTGGCCCGTCAGACCCGCAAGCCAGAACGCATCATTCTCATTGATGATGGTAGCCGCGACAAAACCATGGAGTACGCAAAGAGCTTTTGTGAGCTCAATGATATGGAACTTATCGCTATTCGCCGCAAGGAATCCATTGGCAAGACACCCACCCTGAAGCGTCAGTCACGGGAGTTCGACTCAGACGTAGAATTCATCCTCGACGGTGACACGATTCTGGAGTCAGAAAACTACATCGACCGCATGGTGCAGGAACTATATCAGGGACGGGGAATTGCCAGCGCCTGTGGAACGATACTGCCACTCCGCGACAGGGATCGTCGCAGCTTACTCACGGAACAGACGATGCAGAAATTTATGGCGGTGAATCCTGCGGCCTCCATCTACCCTACCAGAAACTGGTTTCACCACCTGCAGCGGGGGATTACCGATCTCTATCGGGATGTACTCTATTTCTTCTTACAGAAATTTGTCTATCGCGGGCAGATGACATTCTTCGGCGGCATCCTTAACCCGGTTGGCTGTGCCGTTGCCTACCGTCGCAATGATCTGAAAAGTATTGTATTTGATCACTATGAACCGATTTTAGGTGATGACCTGACCAACTCGGAAGATATCTTTATCGGCTTTGCCATGAACAACTCCGGCTTCAGAAACATCCAGCTGACTGACGTCTATGCCCGCTCTCAGGAGCCTGAGGTGGGGGCCGTTCCGCACCAGCTCTACCTCTGGTCCTCTTCATTTCTGCAAAGCTGCTACTACTTTGATGAGCTGGTGCGCAGCCCGTTTAAGGCCATGAAACGCTACCGTCATCACAAAGAGGAAAAGAAGAGTATCGACGGCAAACCCTCTATTGAGGAAAAACGCATCTTTAAAGAGCAATATCGCCAACCCTTCGGCAAAGACTACACACTGCAATATGGGCGTCCCATCGGCTGGGTGTTATTCATGTCGGCCATTGAAAAGATCGGTTTTCCCACGGCGATAGTTATTATGGCGCTATTAAAATTGTGGGAGCCGTTGGCACTGACGATTGGCATAGAGGCCGTATTGTCGCTCACCATCCTCACCGTGGTGGCCAAGGGGCGTCGCTGGGAGTATCTGTTCAAGGGGATAATCGTCACACCACTACGATATGGTGCATTGTTGTTTGACCTGCTAACGATCGGTCGCTTTGCGGCCGATCTGTGGATCTTCAGAAATAACCGGTGGCGCAAATGAATATCCTGTGTAAATCCCTGTTAAGTGCCGTGCTGGCATGCCTCCCCCTGCTTGGTTCAGCCGGCGCACCAGTACCCGATAACGGGCTCAAGGCGGAGATGGAGGGTCGCTGGGTGAACGCCATCACGATCTACCACCAGACACTTAAGAACAGACCCGCGCAGCCCCATCTATGGATGCGTATCGCAGACATTCAGACTCACCTCAACGACAACGCGGCGGCCATCACCAGCCTGCAAGCAGCGACACAAGCCTCCCCACGTAATGCGGAGCTGTTTTTCCGTCTATCGCAGCTGCATGCCAGCAATAACGATAAAGATGCAGCTCTAGTGGCGAGTAACCGTGCCGTCGAACTGGCACCGGATCACGCCGATTATTTGAAGGCGCGGGCCAGTCATGCCAACTGGAACGGCGACTACCGCCTGGCACAACAGAGTTACCGGCATATCCTGTCACTGAATCCCGCGGATGATGAAGCCACCCTGTCGTTAGCGCGCAGTAGTGTGTGGTTGGGCGATAATGACAGCGCCGTCACCGCTTTCCGGAAATACCTTGAACATCAGCCAGAGAATGGCGAGGCAACACTGGAGTTGATGGAAGTTGAGGCCGAGCGTGGTGACTACCCGGCAGTGGCGAAGCTGGCGGAAGACTATCGTCAACGCCACGGTGAAAGCCTGGAGTACTGGTTACGGGTCGCCGACCTCTACGCCCTTGCCGGTAATGACCGCGCCTCCGTCGACGCCCTCAACAATGCGGCCAGATATTCTCCCGATGACGCGGCACTCTATTTTCGCATCGCGCGCAGCTACACCGACAGGGAGGAGGTGCCGCACGCCATGGCAGCCATTGATCGGGCACTGGAACTGGAGCCGGAAAATCTGGAGTACCTGCAGGCTCGAGCCAACCTGGGGGCCTGGGGTGGTGATTACGCCGCTGTACTCGACAGCTACCAGCGTATCCTGGCCATCGCCCCCAATGACTCCGGGGCAATGCTTGGCATCGCCCGTGTGAACAACTGGCAGGGCAATACCGACCGGGCAATCGCGGGCTACAAGGTCTACCTGGAGAAACACCCAAAGGTGCAGATGGCCTGGGTTGAATATATTCGTCTGGAAACGGAGGTCGGATACTATGCCTACGCCTTGCAGCTACTGGAACAGTACCGCGGCGACTTTGGTGAAACCACAGAATACGTCAAGCTAAAGGCACGCACCTATGCCTGGGCAGCACGACCAGCCAGCGCCACGCCACTCATCACACAACGACTGGCAGAGGCCGCTGATGACTACGAAATGCATTACACCCGTACCATCGCCCTCAACAACGACCACCGCCCAGCGGAGGCCGTCGCTAGCCTCGCCAAGCTGATCGAACTTCGCCCGGATAGCAAGGACACACTCGCTATACAGAAATATGTAAAGACCCCACTGCGTTCTCACATTAATCTCAACGGGGCCTACCAGAGCGATAGTAATGACATCCGGCAACGTCAGCTGGGACTGGAAGGGGTGTATGTGGTTTCACCCCAAACCCGTCTTTCTCTGGGTGGCGAAAAATTCTGGATTGAAGCGCCTCTGGCTAGCGGATATGAAAATATCAACGGCGAGGAAGAGGCGCAATATCAGAGCGCCCTGTTAGGTGCTCAGCATCTTATCTCCCCCACCCTGTCAGTCGACCTCCACGCGGGTCTGGCCCATGTACAAGACGGTGATAACCATGGCCTCTATGCGGCTGGCGTCGATATCTGGCCGCAGGACGGCTTGAGTCTGCGCCTCTCCCGCGGCAAAGAACTCTTTGCTGTCTCACCACGCGCACTCTCACTACAGATCTCACAATGGACTAACCGGCTGGACATCTCCTGGTCACCTAACCTGAACTACACTATCGACGCCCTGATTAGCCGTTCGACACTATCGGATAACAATGAACGCTGGGAGCAACAAATTGCTCCACGCCGAGCCATTGTGCGCAACCAGCACTGGAATCTTGATCTCGGTATTAGCGGCCAGTGGCTGGGTTATAAGACCGACCTGGGCCACGGTTACTACGCCCCGGATCGCTATGAGCGATATGCCCTGAACGCCTATGCCTACAGAAAATTCAGTGAAGACAACGCGCTCAGTATTACCGCCAGCGCCGGTGGCTACACGGATGACAACGCAGATGGCTTCGGTTTCAGCGGTTCACTCGCGCTGGAGGCCTATATCGGTCTCTACCGCGACTGGATGCTGGACGTGCGTGCCGGACTGTTTGAGAACAGCGGGATCGATACCGGTGCCTACCGGATAAACAATATCGGATTCATCCTGACAAGACGTTTTTGACCGTCATTACCTCAATATGACCAGTCGCGACGGGGGTCCCATGCTCCGTTATGGCCTCATGCTCATCGTCCTGATGACCATTGGTTTATCTATACCACTAGGAGTCGAAGTAATCGCAAGCAATAGGGCCAGAGTAAGTTGCTGCGCCGCCGCGGCCGACCGCCCCAGTTCAGCTGGCGGGTCGTGGGGGTGGCTTGAATTCATCGGCAACAGGCGGCATCTTTAGGGGACAGGTCGAAATAATATTTCGACCTGTCCCCTTAACGTTCGCCGATAATTTTTCACCAGTCCCGAGAGAGTCACATGCAGATACCGAAGATCACCACCGCCATTCCCCAGCGTCGCTATCAGCTGGGGGACTTTGCCATTACCGTGCTGGGTGAGGTGGAGAGTGGCGATGAGCGCGCCTATCGCTATCTGCTGGCGACGGTGCAGGATGGCAAGGGCGAGCCCTGCCTCTATGTGGCGGCGCTGAAGGTGGCGGGCAGCGAGGAGGATACGTTGCGTCTCATCGCCCCCAATATGGAGCGCGACCTCGATAGCTCGACGGCGTGGCGTGACCTGGACCACTTCTGTGAGCAGGGGATCTCCATTGTCCAGCAGGTCTTGGGGTTAAAGGACGAGCAGGCCCATCGTCTGATGTAGTAACTGTCTGTTTTTCCGTGATAATGCGGCTGTAATATTTTTGTCATGTTGACGCTCTATGATGCGCCCATGACCGAGCCCACCCTCTCCCCCGCGCGTCGTCTCGACGCCGTTGACTCCCGCCACAGCTGGCGCATGCTCAAGGATCGCATGGCGCGTTACGGTGTCGCCCTTGGCGGCAGCAGCGTGATCATCGCCATTGTGCTGATCTTCTTCTATCTGCTCTATGTGGTGTTCCCGCTGTTTGTTCCCGCCAGCAGTGAGGCGGTGGCCGACTATCCCCTCCCTGGCGAGGGACGTACCCTCTATCTGGGGATGGAGGAGCATGCCGGGATGGCGGTGCGCTATACCGATGCGGGCAGGGCGATCTATTTCGACACCACCAGTGGCGCGACGCTGGGCGAGGTGACGCTGGCCGGTCTGGGCGAGAGCCGCATCAGCAGCGTGGCGCGGGGTGCCCAGGGTAGCCAGCAGCTGGTGCTGGGGCTGAGTGATGGCCGGGCGGTGGTGGTGCGACACCGCTTTGCCATCAGCTATCCCAATGATGTGCGCACCGTTACCCCGACCCTCCTCTACCCCTATGGCGAGACGCCGCTGGAGGTGGCCGATAGCGGGGTGGCGCTGACCCGGCTGGCGATGAGCGAGGGCGATGATCTGTTGCTGCTCGCCGCCACCGATGCCGCGGGGCGGTTGCATGTGGTGAAGTTCCACAAGGAGAGTTCACTGCTGGATGACGAGGTGACGCTGCAGCGCGAGGGGCTGGTGCTGGAGGGCGAGGGGGTGGCCGCCGAGTTTCTGTTGCTGGAGCCCTCGCAACGTCACCTCTATCTGGCTGGGGCCAGCGGTCAGTTGTTGCACTACGACGTCAGTGATGACGAGGCGCACCTGCTGGAGCGGGTTCGCCTCACCCCCAAGGGGCAGGGGCTGCGCAGTCTGGAGTTGCTGGTGGGGGGCTACTCGCTACTTGCCGGCAGCGATAAGGGTGAGGTCAGCCAGTGGTTTCCGGTGCGTGATGAACACAACAACTACCAGCTCACCCGCATCCGTGATTTTCACTCGCAGCAGCAGGGGATCGCCAGCATTGCCACCGAGGAGCGGCGCAAGGGGTTCCTCGCGGCCGATGCCTCGGGGCGCGTCGGCATCTATCACACCACCGCCCACCGCACCATTATGGTGGAGCAGGTGGCCTCATCGCCGATTACCCAGCTGAGCAACGCGCCGCGCTCCAACGCCTTCCTCGCCGAGGATGCACAGGGGCGCCTCCACTTCTGGCGGGTGCACAACGAACACCCGGAGATCTCCTGGTCGTCGCTGTGGGGCAAGGTGCACTACGAGGGGTACGAGAAGCCGAACCACACCTGGCAGTCCTCCTCCGCCAGTAACGACTTCGAGCCCAAGTTCAGCCTTACCCCGCTCGCCTTTGGCACCCTGAAGGCGGCCTTTTACGCGATGCTGATCGCGGTGCCGCTGGCGATCCTCGGGGCGATCTACACCGCCTACTTCATGGCGCCGCGCATGCGCCAGCTGGTCAAGCCGACCATTGAGATCATGGAGGCGCTGCCGACCGTGATCCTCGGTTTCCTTGCCGGGTTGTGGCTCGCCCCGGTGCTGGAGAATCACCTGCCGGCGATCTTCGTGTTGCTGCTGCTGATGCCACTGGCGGTGCTGCTCACCGGTTTCGCCTTCCACCGGCTGCCGCGCGAGCTGCGTGCCCGCATCCCCGAGGGGTGGGAGGCGGCGCTACTGGTTCCGGTGGTGATGGGCGTCACCTGGCTCTGTTTTACCCTCAGCCTGCCGCTGGAGAATCTCCTCTTCGGCGGTGACATGCGCTCCTGGCTGAGTAACGAGATGGGCATTGACTACGATCAGCGCAACTCGCTGGTGGTCGGTATCGCCATGGGTTTTGCGGTGATCCCCACCATCTTCTCCATCGCCGAGGATGCGATCTTCAGTGTGCCCAAACACCTCACCTTCGGCTCCCTGGCGCTGGGGGCCACCCCGTGGCAGACCATGGTGCGGGTGGTCATTCTCACCGCCAGCCCCGGCATTTTCTCGGCGGTGATGATCGGCATGGGGCGCGCGGTGGGCGAGACCATGATCGTCCTGATGGCCACCGGCAACACCCCGGTGATGGACTTCAGCATCTTCCAGGGGATGCGCACCCTCTCCGCCAATATCGCGGTGGAGATGCCCGAGTCGGAGGTGGCCAGCACCCACTACCGCATCCTTTTCCTGGCGGCGCTAGTGCTGTTCCTCTTCACCTTCGTCTTTAACACCCTGGCCGAGATTGTGCGTCAGCGCTTGCGCCGCAAGTACAGCAGCCTGTAACCGGAGCGGATGATGAAAGAGTTGAGAGCATGGTTCCGCAGCGGCTCGCCCTGGATCTGGATGAATGCCGGGGCGGTCACTGCTAGCATCGTGATGGTGGCGGCGCTGATTATCCTCATCGCGGTGCGCGGGCTTGGCCACTTCTGGGCCAAGCCGGTTTTCGAGGCCGACTATATCGAGGCCGACGGCAGCATCACGCTGCTGATTGGCGAGATCCACGACAGCGAGATGGTTCCCGCCGAGCGCCTGCGTGAGGCGGGTGAGACGGTGGCGGCGGGTGTCGACACGCTGCGCCGCTATCTGGTAAAGACCGGCAATCGCGATACCGGTGGTCTCGACTTTCGCTGGGCACTGGAGTCGCGCATCAAGGCTAAGCGCTACCCCGAAACCCTGATGGTGCTGGAGCGCTATGAGTGGGGCAATTTCTACGGTTATCTGCGCAGCGTGAGTGAAGATGGCACGCTGGTGGCCGAGGGGGAGGCGGCATGGGAGACGCTGCAACAGCGTCTGGAGCGTAACCGGGCGCTGCACGCGCAGATCAGACAGATCGAGAAGAACGCCATCGGCTCGGTGAACTACAGGCTGGAGCGGCTGCGTCTGGCCGAACGGCGTCTGGAGCTGGACAGGGTGACGCCGGGCAGCCGGGCCTATCTCGACCTCGCCGAGGCGCGCGCGACGCTGCAACGCGAGTACGAAGGGCTGCAGCAGAGCCTCGGCGAACTGCAACAGCAGGTCGCTCGCGACAGCATTGGTGCCGAGGTGATGGACGGGCGCGTGGTGGAGATCCCGCTGGCAAAGGTGGTACGTGCCTATCGTCCCAATGCGATGGGGGCCGTGGGCAAGGTCGGCTTCTACATGGGCAAGCTGTGGGAGTTTGTCAGTGATGACCCACGCGAGGCCAACACCGAGGGGGGGATCTTTCCGGCGATCTTCGGCACCGTGCTGATGGTGATCCTGATGTCGATCTTCGTCACCCCCTTTGGCGTGGTCGCCGCGGTCTATTTGCGCGAATATGCCAAACAGGGGCCGCTCACCCGCACCATTCGCATCGCGGTCAACAACCTTGCCGGGGTGCCGTCGATTGTCTACGGGGTATTTGGTCTGGGTTTCTTTGTCTACTTCCTGGGCGGCAATATCGATCAGCTCTTTTTCCCCGAGTCGCTGCCCGCCCCCACCTTCGGTACCCCCGGTCTGCTGTGGGCCTCGCTGACCCTGGCGATCCTCACCGTGCCGGTGGTGATCGTCGCCACCGAGGAGGGGCTGTCACGCATCCCCCGCGCCATCCGTGAGGGCTCGATGGCGCTGGGGGCCACCAAGGCGGAGACGCTGTGGCGCACCGTGCTGCCGATGGCCAGCCCGGCGATGATGACCGGCCTTATCCTCGCGGTGGCGCGTGCCGCCGGTGAGGTGGCGCCACTGATGCTGGTCGGGGTGGTGAAGATGGCCCCCTCGCTGGCGCTGGATGGCAACTACCCCTTCCTGCACCTGGATCAGAAATTCATGCACCTGGGCTTTCACATCTTCGATGTCGGTTTTCAGAGCCCCAACGTCGAGGCGGCACGCCCGCTGGTCTACGCCACCGCCCTGCTGCTGGTGCTGGTGATTGTGCTGCTCAATCTGGCGGCGATCGCCATTCGTAACCATCTGCGCGAGAAGTATCGCGCCCTGGAACATTAGACGGGATTTGTTGTGATGACAGAAGCTACGGCCATAACTCATGGTATTGATATCGGCGCGCTGGATCGCGAACCGCGTCACCTCAGGATGCAGGATGAGACGATCTGTCTTGAGGTGAAGGATCTGAATCTCTACTACGGCGACAAGCAGGCGCTGAGCGGGATCAACATGCAGATCCCCAAGCAGCGAGTGTCGGCCTTCATCGGCCCCTCCGGCTGCGGCAAGTCGACCCTGTTGCGCTGCTTTAACCGCATGAACGACCTGGTGGACGGGGTGCGTATCGACGGTCAGATCGCGATCGACGGTGAGGATATGTATGCGCCGCACGTCAATGTCGCCGAGTTGCGTCGTCGCGTCGGCATGGTGTTCCAGAAGCCCAACCCCTTCCCCAAATCGATCTTCGAGAACGTCGCCTACGGGCTGCGTATTCAGGGGAATCCCGGCAAGCGCGAGCTGGCCGAGGTGGTGGAGAAGGCGCTCAAGGGGGCTGCGTTGTGGGACGAGGTGAAGGACCGGTTGCATGACTCGGCGCTTGGCCTCTCCGGCGGTCAGCAGCAGCGTCTGGTGATCGCGCGCGCCATCGCTATCGAGCCTGAGGTGTTGTTGCTGGATGAACCGGCCTCGGCGCTGGACCCGATCTCCACTCTCAAGATCGAGGAGCTGATCTACGAGCTCAAGGATCGCTACACCATCGTCATCGTCACCCACAACATGCAGCAGGCGGCGCGCGTTTCTGACTATACTGCCTTCATGTATATGGGCGAGCTGGTGGAGTTTGGTGATACCGATACCCTGTTCACCAACCCGCGCAAGAAACAGACGGAAGACTACATTACCGGTCGTTACGGTTAACGGATCATTACTGCGAACTTAATAAAAAGAAAAGTGAGCGGAGAGAGGAGAGTGAAATGAATATCGGTCAGCATATATCGCAGCAGTTCAATGAGGAGCTGGAGGATATTCGCAACCATGTGATGGCGATGGGTGGTCTGGTGGAGCAGCAGCTGAGCGATGCCATTATCGCGTTGGTCGAGTGCAACCGCGAATTGGGCGAGCAGGTGATCAGCAACGACCATCGGGTCAACGGCCTGGAGGTGAATATTGACGAGGAGTGTTCGCGCGTACTGGCGAGGCGCCAGCCCGCCGCCGGGGATCTGCGCCTTATCGTTGCGGTGATCAAGACCATTACCGATTTGGAACGGATTGGTGATCAGGCCGAGCGTGTCGGGCGGATGGCAGTGCGCCTGGTCGATGCCGAGATGAAGCAGAGCCACTATGTGGAGTTGCAACACATCGGTAATCATGTGCGTGAAATGTTGCACAGCGCGCTCGATGCCTTTGCCCGCATGGACCCTGTGGCGGCACTCAATGTGGCGCGCGAGGATATCAAGGTCGACAACGAGTATGAGTCGATCATGCGCCAGTTGATGACCTTCATGATGGAGGACCCGCGCACTATCAGCCGCGTACTCGATGTGATGTGGGCTGCCCGTGCGCTGGAGCGTATCGGTGACCATGCACGCAATATCAGCGAGTATGTGATCTATCTGGTGAAGGGCAAGGATGTGCGTCACGTCTCGCTGGATCAGATGGAGGAAGAGGTGCGCAGCGAGCGCTAGCGAATTCGCATCGTTTGCAACGCAAAGGCGGGCAATGCCCGCTTTTTGCTATTCTGGCTACGGGTAAATGAACAAGCGGATGCTGTTATGTCAAAGGTGAAACTCTCCGACCTCTTCTACGTTGCCGCATCGACCACCCATGGCAAGGGGCTGTTCGCCAAGCGGGCGATCAAGGAGGGGGAGTATCTGGGCAGTTACCGGGGGCCACTCTGCCACGATCTGGAGGATGGCGGCCCGCATGTGCTGTGGGTGGAGGATGAGGAGGGGGTCTGGGTGGGGCGCGATGGGCGCAATATTCTGCGTTACCTCAACCACCACCATGAGCCGTGTGCCGAGTTCGACGGCTTTGAGCTCTTTGCCCTGAAGAATATCCCCAAGGATAGCGAGATCTTCATTCACTACGGCGAGGAGTTTGTCGCGGCGGTGACGGCGGAGAGTTAGGAAGCTGTTATTCGCCGAGCCGCTGCCGCCACTCGGCGGCCTTGGACGGATCGGCAGTGACGCCAAATTCACCGTTCTGGTAAACACGGATCATCACCTCTATGGCGTCGCGATAACCCTGCATGGACGCCGCGTGCCACAGCTTCAGCGCCTTGTCGTGATCCGTCGCAATGCCGATACCGTAGGCGTGCAGCACCGCCAGGTTGTACTGCGCCCTGGGGTGGTGTTGCGCGGCGGCCAGGCTCCACCAGTGGTGGGCATCCTTGTTGCTGCGAAAGACCCCCTCGCCCTGATAGTAGATGAAGCCGAGCTGATACTGGGCATCGGCATCCCCCTGTTTGGCTGCGGCGGCAAAGAGTTGTCGCGCCTGATGTGGATCTTTCGCCACGCCGAGTCCCTGCTGGAACATCAGGCCGAGGTTGTAGCGGGCCTTGATGTCGCCGGCCTCGGCCAGCGGTTTCCAGATGGCAAAGGCCTGTGCATAGTCACCGGCATTGAAGGCGGCCAGGCCATCGTCGAGGGGACCCGCGCCAGCCGGGTGCGAAAGGGTGAGGAGGAGGGCGAGGAGGCTGCCCGTTACTTGATGGCGTCGTTGCATAGCAGGAACTCCAGCAGCGCCTTTTGCACATGCAGGCGGTTTTCCGCCTGTTCCCACACCACGCTCTGCGGGCCGTCAATCACCGAGGCGCTCACCTCCTCACCGCGATGGGCGGGCAGGCAGTGGAGAAACAGTGCGTCCGCGTTGGCGCAGGCCATTACCGCATCGTCGACCATAAAGCCCTTAAAGGCGGCCTTGCGGATCTTCTGCTCCTCCTCCTGCCCCATGCTGGCCCAGACGTCGGTACTGACCAGGCTGGCGCCGCTGGCCGCCTCTCTGGGGTCGTGCATGACGGTGACGCGATCCCCGGCAGTGGCGACGATTGCCGCGTCGGGTTGGTAACCGGGGGGGCAGGCAACCTGCAGTCTGAAACCAAAGCGCAGGGTGGCATTGATGTAGGAGTGGCACATGTTGTTGCCATCGCCGATCCACGCTACGGTCTTGCCGGCGATGGAGCCACGCTGCTCACTATAGGTCTGCATGTCGGCCAGCAGCTGGCAGGGGTGATAGGTATCGGTGAGGCCGTTGATCACCGGTACCCGGGAGTGGCGGGAAAAGGCCTCGATCTTCTCATGCTCGAAGGTGCGGATCATGATCGCATCGACCATGCGCGAGAGGACGCGCGCGGTGTCCTCGATCGGCTCGCCGCGTCCCAGTTGGGTATCGTTGGGCGAGAGGAAAAGGGCGTGGCCGCCAAACTGCGCCATCCCGACCTCGAACGAGACACGGGTGCGGGTGGAGGATTTCTCAAAGATCATCCCCAGCGTCTGATTTTTCAGTGGCTCGTAATGCTCGCCGCGCCTGACCATCGCCTTCAGCTCAATGGCGCGCTGGATGAGGAGGTTCAGCTCCCCACTGTTGAAGTCGAGGAGGGTAAGAAAGTGTCGTGTTGCCATCATACTGTGTTCCGTTATTTGCCGCCGTTGGCGATAAAGTCGCCGATGAGTGTGGTCAGGGTGGTGACCAGCTGCTCGGCTTCATCATCGCTCATTACCAGTGGCGGCAGCAGGCGAATGGTGTTGCCGGCGGTGACATTAATCAGCAGGCCACGCGCCAACGCCATGGCTACCAGTTCGGTGCAGGGGCGATCCAGTTCGATACCGAGCATCAGCCCCTTGCCGCGAATGTTGCGCACAAACGGCTGCTCGCCCAGGGCCAGGGTAAAGTTTTGCCGCAGCTGCTCGCCGAGGGTGGCGGCGCGCTCCACCAGCCCCTCGCCGGTCAGGGTGTCGATCACCGCCAGAGCGGCGGCGCAGGCGAGCGGATTGCCGCCAAAGGTGGAGCCGTGGTTGCCGGGGTGGAAGGTCTCGGCGGCGACGCCGCGGGCGAGGCAGGCGCCGATCGGCACGCCGTTGCCCAGCGCCTTGGCCAGGGTCATCACATCGGGGGTGATACCGCCGTGCTGGAAGGCGAACATCTTGCCGGTGCGCCCCATGCCGGTCTGAATCTCGTCGAGCATCATCAGCCAGCCATGCTGGTCACACAGCCGGCGCACCTCATTGAGATAGTTGGCGGCGGGCACATGTACCCCACCCTCGCCCTGGATGGGTTCCACCAGTACCGCCACCACATTGGGGCTATGGCGGGCGATGTTCTCCAGTGCCGCGATGTCGTCATAGGGGGCGCGAATAAAGCCCTTTACCAGCGGCTCGAAACCGGCCTGTACCTTGCGGTTGCCGGTGGCGCTGAGGGTGGCCAGGGTGCGTCCGTGGAAACTGTGTTCCATGACCACGATGGCCGGCTCGTCCACGCCCTTGTTGTGGCCGTACAGGCGGGCCAGTTTGATCGCCGCCTCATTGGCCTCGGCACCGGAGTTGCAGAAGAAGACGCGGTCCATACCGGCAAGGGCGGTGATCTTCTCTCCCAGTGTCTCCTGCTTGGCAATGCCGTAAATATTGGAGGTGTGCAGCAGTTTTGCCGCCTGGTTGCAGATCGCCTCGCGCAGCGCCGGATGGGCGTGGCCGAGATTGCATACGGCGATGCCGCTCAGGGCATCCAGATAACGCTTGCCGTCACTGTCCCACAGTTCACACCCCTCACCCCTTTCAAAGGTGACGGGCAGGCGGGCGTAAGTGCTCATCAGTGCGTTCGACATGGTGTGGTTCCGTCTCCTCTACGGGCCTCTGCCGCAGTGCCCTAAAAACAAAAATGGCAGTCTCAAGAGAGAGACTGCCATTTTGGCAGAGCGAGGATTTTACCCCCACTCCGTGATGGTGGCAAATCGCCGCTATCCCCTGTTACGGGGCTGTTGGCGACGATCAGGCGGCGAAGTTTTGCGCCACAAATTCCCAGTTCACCAAATTCCAGAACGCCTCGACATATTTGGGGCGGGCGTTGCGGTAGTCGATGTAGTAGGCGTGCTCCCAGACATCGCAGGTCAGCAGCGGAATTTGGCCGCTGGTCAGCGGACAACCAGCGTTGGAGGTGTTGGCTATCGTCACACTGCCGTCACCGTTTTTCACCAGCCAGGTCCAGCCGGAGCCGAAATTGGTGGCGCAGGCGGTGGCAAATTTCTGCTGGAATTCGGCAAAGGAGCCGAAGGCGCTGTTGATGGCATCGGCTAGAGCGCCGGTGGGTTCACCACCGCCATTTGCGCTCAGACAGTTCCAGTAGAAGGTGTGGTTCCACACCTGGGCGGCGTTGTTAAAGATGCCACCGGCCGGGGCCGAGGTGATGATCTCCTCCAGACTCTTGCCTTCAAACTCAGTGCCGGGGACCAGGTTGTTGAGGTTGGTCACATAGGTGGCGTGGTGTTTGTCGTGGTGAAACTCCAGCGTCTCGGTCGAGATGTGGGGCTCCAGTGCGTTCTTGGCGTAGGGCAGGGCGGGAAGTTCATAGGCCATGGTTGTTTCTCCTGTTTATCTCACTCTATGTGAGGCTTATATCTTGGCTTCAAGAAATGACGGGAGCTCTCTCCCTTGGCCCCTATATTTAGTGGCGGACGGTAAATTTCAAGGGGGGCTGTGCTGCCGGCACGGCGGATTGTGCCAGTCCGGCTGATTTCCGCTGCCGTGCCGGTTATTTTTCTATATGGTCGCGCAGGTATTTGAATAGTTCACGCGCCGATTTGGGTGGCTTGTTTTGCTCCTGCTCCTTGTGGGCGTTGCGCAGTAACTGGCGCAGTTGCTGACGATCCAGCCCAGGGTTGTTGGCCAGTAGCTCGCCGAGAGCGTTGTCTCCCTCGTGTAACAGGCGCTCGCGCCACTGCTCCAGGCGGTGCAGTCGGGCGTTCTCCTGGGCGTGCTCGATCTCCAGTTTTTCCAGCGCGGCGATGATCGGCTCGGCATCGGCGTTGCGCAGCAGCTTGCCGACATATTGCAGCTGGCGTTTGCGCCCGCCGCGCTCCTTGATGCGTTGGGCCAGAGCGATCGCCTCGGCGAGATCTTCTTCCAGCGGGATCTTGCTGAGCTTGCTCCGTGAAAGTTCCACCAGTTTCTTGCCCAGGTCGGTCAGGGCGTGACTTTCACGCTTTAGTTGACTCTTGCTGATGAGGATTATCTCCTCGTCATTATCGTCCTCAGTCGGCAGTTCGGGGTGGTTATTTATCATTGGATTCTAGACCAGAAAATTTAGACCAGGAAGAGTGCCGCCAGGCCGAGAAAGGCGAAGAAGCCGAAGACGTCGGTGACCGTGGTGAGTACCACACTACCGGCGAGTGCCGGGTCGGCACCCATCTTTTTTAGCAGCAGCGGAATGGTGGCGCCGGAGATGGCGGCCACCAGCAGGTTACCGAGGATGGCCGCGCCAATCACCAGCCCCAGTGCCTGGCTGTTGAACCAGAAGCTGGCGATGATGGCGAGAACCGCAGCCCAGATGAGACCGTTGACCAGGCTGACGCCGATCTCCTTGCTGAGCAGGCGCCGCACGTTGCCGCTGCTGATCTGCCCCAGCGCCTGGGCACGGATCACCAGGGTGAGGGTCTGGCTGCCGGCGATCCCTCCCATGCTGGCGACGATGGGCATCAGCACCGCCAGCGCCACCAGCTGTTCGATGGTAGCGTCAAACAGGCCGATCACCCAGGAGGCGAGCAGGGCGGTGAGCAGGTTGATCCCCAGCCACACCGCGCGACGGCCGCTGCTGGCGATCACCGGGGCAAAGATGTGCTCCTCCTCGTTCAGACCGGCCATACCCATGAAGTCGTGGTCGGCGCGGTCGCGAATGACATCGACCACGTCGTCGATGGTGATACGGCCGAGCAGCTTGCCCTGCTCGTCGACGACCGGGGCGCTGATGAGGTCACGATGTTCGAACAGGGTGGCTACCTCCTGCGCCGGGGTGGAGGCGAGGATCGCCTCCGAGGCGCTGTTCATCAGCGTTTCGACCCCCTGTGTCGGGTTTTGCGTCAGCAGGGTGGTGAGTGGCAGCAGCCCCAGGTAGCGACCCTCGCGGTCCACCACCATCAGGTTGTCGGTATTCTCCGGCAGCTTGCCGAGACGGCGCAGGTAGCGCAGCACCACGTCGAGGTTGATATCGGCACGAAGGGTGATGGTATCGACGTTCATCAGACCACCGGCGCTATCCTCGTCGAAGTGGCGCACCGCCTCCAGCCGCTGCCGGTGCTGGTCGTCCATGTTCTGCAGCAGTTGTGCCGTGACATCCTCGGGCATCTCCGGCAGCAGATCCGCCAGGTCATCGAGGTCAAGGTTCTCGGCGGCGGCGACCAGCTCGTGCGACTCCATGTCGCGGATAAGGCTGGCGCGCAGGTTGTCGTTGACGTGCAGCAGGATGTCGCCATCGAAGCTGGGGTCCACCTGATCCCAGACGATGGTGCGTTGATCTGCGGGCAGGGATTCGAGCAGCAGGGCGATCTCGGCGGGATGCAGGTTGATGATGACCTGATGAACGGCCTGCGGATCCTGTTGTGACAGTGCCTCGTGCAGTGCTTGCAGACGCTCTTGCACCGACTCTTTTTCTGTCGCTTCAGCCATGAAATGGTCCCCTGTTGTGTGTGGCGCAGTGTAGCAAGGGGGAAAGGCCTATGGAATGCCGAGCCGGGTGGGGGCAGGCTTTTATTTATCCTGCGCCGATAAGGCCCAGTTCGATGCCGCATGCGGTCGGATTGGGGCTGGCCATCAGTTTAGCCAGCGGGCGTTGCAGTTTTGTGATATCGCACTGGCGTATCAGCTGTTTGACCTCCAGCAGACTGGCCGCTGGCATGCTGAACTCGCGCAGCCCCATCGCCAGCAGCAGGCGGGTGTAGCGGGTATCGCCTGCCATCTCGCCACACATCGAGACCGGAATGTTGGCCTTTGCCCCAGCCTTGATCACCCCCTGAATCAGCCGCAGTACACCGGGATTGAGCGGGTCGAAGAGGTGATTGACGCTCTCGTCGATGCGATCGGTGGCAAGGGTGTACTGCATCAGGTCATTGGTGCCGATGGAGAGAAAGTCGAGGCGTTGGGCGAAAAGGTCGGCACAGATGGCGGCAGCGGGGACCTCGATCATGGCGCCGATGGGCAGCGCCGGGTCAAAGGGTTTCTTCTCCCGGCGCAGCCCGGCCCGTGCCTGCTCCAACAGCGCCATCACCTGGGCCAGCTCCTGCACGCTGGTGAGCATGGGGATGAGTAGCCGTACCGGTCCCTTGGCCGAGGCACGCAGAATGGCACGCAGCTGTGGCAGGAAGAGCTGTGGCTCTTTCAGGCAGAGGCGAACGGCACGCAGCCCCAGCGCCGGGTTGGTGCAGGCGGTGGCGCCGGCGACAATCTCCTTGTCGGCCCCCAGGTCGAGGGTGCGAATGGTCAGGGGCAGGCCGTTGAGGCGGCGCAGGGTGTGGCGGTAGGTCTGGTACTGCTCATTCTCGTCGGGCGGGAATTCGCGGTTCATGAAGAGAAACTCGGTGCGGTAGAGGCCGACCCCGGCGGCGCCGACCCGCTTCAGCGCGGTGATGTCCTCGGAGAGTTCGATGTTGGCGTGCAGGGTGACGGGGATGCCGTCCCGACTGAGTGAGGCATCGTCCTTGAGCTTGTAGAGTTCACGACGCGTGCGCTGCGCGGCCCGCTGGCGTGCCCGGTAGTGTTTGAGGGTGGCCGCATCGGGCTCCAGCAGCAGGCTGCCGTTATTGGCATCGAGGATCACCACCTCGTCGTTGCGCACATACTGGTGCACATGCGGCACCCCCACCAGCGCCGGGATCCCCAGGCTGCGGGCAAGGATCGCGGTGTGCGATAGCGGGCCGCCGCGCTCGGTGACAATGGCGGCGAGGTGGCGGCTGCTGAGCAGCACCAGGTCGCTGGGGGCGATGTCCACGGCGAGGATGATGCGTGGCTCGTCCCTGTCGCTCTCCAGGGCGCCGCTCTGCTGCTCCTCGCGCAACAGGATCTGTTGTACCCGCCGCACCACATGCTCCACGTCGTCACGGCGGGTGCGCAGGTAGGGATCCTCCATCGCATCGAAGGCCTGCACCAGCGCATCCTGTTGCAGCTTCAGCGCCCATTCGGCGTTGCAGCGATGGTGACGGATCAGCGCGACCGGGGCGCGGCTCAGTGCCTCGTCCTGCAACATCAGCAGGTGGGTGTCGATAAAGGCGGCGATCTCCTGCGGGGTCTGTTTGGGGATCTGGTTGCGAATGGTGCGCAGTTGTACGCGCGCCGTCTCCAGCGCCTGGTTGAAGCGGGCGACTTCGCTGTCGATATGGTGGGGCGGCAGCACATATTCGGCGATATCAAGCTGTCCGTGCTGCAGCACACGGGCCTTGCCGATGGCGATCCCTTTTGAGACCGCGATGCCAGATAGGGCGATGGGCATGCTTGCTCCTGACGGTTGAATAACGGGGTGGGGCTACTCCTCTTCGCCGAAGCGCTCTGCTACCAGCGTCTCGAGCCGTTGCAGTGCCTCGTGCGCATCGCTGCCCTCGGCGCTCAGTCCCAGGGTGGTGCCGCGGGAGGCGGCCAGCATCATCACCCCCATAATGCTCTTGCCATTAACAGTATGGCCATTGCGGCTGAGGCTGATCTCGCTGTCGAAGGCCGAGGCGAGGTTGACGAATTTGGCGGCGGCGCGGGCATGCAGCCCCAGCCGGTTGACAATGGTGATCTCCCTGCTAAGCATGGTTCAGCGGTTCCTCTTGTGCCAGTGGGGGATAGCGGTGGATGCCGCCATGTCCGCCGTTAATTGCCCGTTCGGCAAGGGCCGGCAGTTTTTCATCGGCGTAGTTCATCACGCGGATCAGCATCGCCAGGTTGAGGCCGGAGACCAGAACCCGCTTCTGTCCCCCCCCCATCAGGCTGCAGGCGATGTTGCTGGGGGTGGCGCCGTAGAGGTCGGTAAGGAGCAGTACCCCATCGCCCTCGTCCAGCTCATGCAGCAGGGTTTTGGCGTGCTCGCGCTCCTGCTCCAGATTGCAGCTGGAGTGGATGTCGATAACGCGGGTGGAGAGCGCCAGGCTACCCAGGGTGCCGCAGGCGGCCTCCAGTGCGGCCTTGCCAAAGGGGGCGTGGGTGATGATTAACAGGCCGACGCTCATGACAGCTCCCGGTGGCGGGTGAGGATGGCAATCCCCTTCTTGCGGAACAGCTGGCTGAGGCGTTCGACCAGAAAGACCGAGCGGTGCTGGCCGCCAGTGCAGCCAATGGCCACCGTCAGATAGCTGCGGTTGTCGGCAGCGAATTGCGGCAACCACTGTTCGAGAAAGCCGCTGATATGCTCCAGCATGCGGTTGACCTCGAAGTGGTTCTCCAGAAAGTGGGCCACCTCGGGATCGCGTCCGCTAAGGGGGCGCAGGCGTGGCTCCCAGTGGGGGTTGGGCAGGCAGCGCACATCAAAGATGAAGTCGGCCTCCAGCGGGATCCCGTGCTTGAAGCCGAAGGACTGGAACAGCACCGACATCTCCGTATCGTGGCGTTCGCCGACAGTCTTCTGGATGAGTTCGCGCAGCTGGTGGATGTTGGTGCGGCTGCTGTCGAGCTGGATATCCGCCTCACCGGCAATCGGCTTGAGCAACATGCGTTCCTGCAGGATCGCCTCCTCCAGCGGCACCTCATTGTCGGTCAGCGGGTGGCGGCGGCGGGTCTCGCTAAAGCGCTTGATGAGGATGTCATCGGTGGCGTCGATGAAGATCACCTCGCAGGTGAGGCCGCTCTTTTTCAGCTGCTGCAGTATGGTGGGGAAGGTGGCGAAGTCGTTGTTGAGATTGCGGGCATCCAGCCCCACGGCGATCATTTCGTAGTGGCGGTGCGGGGCGTCGATCATCTCTTTGGCAAAGGCGGGCAGCAGGGCCATGGGCAGATTGTCGATACAGTAACCGCCGATATCCTCCAGGGCGTGCAGCACCACACTCTTGCCGGCCCCGGAGGTGCCGCTGATTATCAACAATTTCATGGTGATTTCTATTCAATCATGCGCTGTTGGCGCGCAATGAAATCCTCTGCTGCATCGTAGCCACGATTATACAGAATCTGGTTGCGCGCGGCTGCCTCCACCAGCACCGCCAGGTTGCGCCCCGGGGCTACCGGGATCTCCACCTCGGGGATGGCGACATCGAGCAGGGTGCGCAGGCGGCGAGTGCCCTTGAGACGATCCGGTTGCACGTTCTTGTCGCCGTTAACCGGTGTGAGCTGGACGATAAGGTGCAGTGTCATCTCCGGTTTGACCGCATTGTCGCCGAACAGCTCATGCACGTTCATGATGCCCAGGCCGCGTACCTCCAGGAAGTTCTTCAGCGCCTCCGGGCAGTGGCCGATGAGGTTCTCCGGGGCATGGCGGCGAAAGGCGGGGGCATCGTCGGCCACCAGGCGGTGGCCACGGGTAATAAGCTCCAGTGCCAGCTCGCTCTTGCCGATGGCGCTCTGTCCGGTAAGGAGCACGCCGATGCCCATCACCTCCATGAAGACACCATGCACCACCAGGACGTCACCCAGCAGGCGGCGCAGATAGTAGTCGATGTCGCGTGCCAGTTTGTGGCTGGAGAGGGTCGAGGTGCAGAGTGGAATGGCGCTCTGCCGTGCCGTGGCCAGCAGCTCGGCGGGGGGCTGTTCGCCATCGGCGATAATCACCAGTTGCGAG
>JAPHSX010000034.1 GCA_026196575.1 Gammaproteobacteria bacterium
CCTCAGCAGCATCACTCCCGAAGAGACCAAGGAGATGACAGAGGCGGTGCCGCGCCACACCCTCGGTCTGTTGCTCTCGATGCGCTTGGGGGCGGGTCTCTGGGCGGGACTCAACTATTATGCGGTGTCGCCGATGAGGTTTTATGGCGGAGATATGACCGAGGGGGTGCAGAGCGCCGACTTTACCCTCAGCCAGAGTTTCAAACTCGCGGGGAACCCGGCCCGGCTGCGCTTTATGGTGAAGGATTTGCTAGGCTCCTACTTCGATTTCGAGGATGAGACCCTCTCCGGCAGGCGCAGTTATCTGACGTTGCAGGTCGATTTTTAACACTGGAAGAACAAGGCAGGGATGGTAAAGGGGTGTCAGGGAAGATAGATCGCGTGTTGTTTCTGCTGTTGCTGTTGCTGCCGTTACCGGTAGCGGCGGGCGATAGCGCGTGGTTTCTCCATGAGGCAGAGAACGAGCACCACCGCGACTATGTGGCAGGCAGCGCGGCGCTGCTGCGCGAGGCGCTCCCCGGGGTGCGGGTAGAGCAGGTAGACATCACCGAGTGGCGCCAGCCGCCTGCTGCCCTGAAGGGGCGAACCCTGCTGATCACGGTTGGCGCCACCGCCGCCCGGCAGGCGGCACAGAGCGGGCTGCCGACCCTTAACACCCTGATCACGCGGCGTAACGTCGAGGCACTGCGCACGCAGTATGCGGGTCCGGTCTCGGCGCTCTATCTTGAGCAGCCGGTGCGCCGGCAACTGCAGCTGGTGAAGAGCGCACTGCCCGCGCGCCAGCGGCTGACGGTGCTGGTGGGCAGTGAGTCGCAGGCGCTGGTGGGAGAGCTGACGGAGCAGACACGGCGGTTGGGGATGGCGTTGCGGGTGATCGCCGTTGAGGAGGGCGGCGCCATCGAGCCGCTGTTTGAGCAGGCGCTCTCGGGCGAGGATACACTGCTGTTGCTGCCCGACCCGACGGTGGTAAACCGGCGCACCGTCAAACCACTGGTGCTGGGCAGCTATCGTCAGGGGCTCCCCCTCATCGGTTACTCACAGGCCCTGGTCAAGGCGGGGGCGCTGATGGCGGTCTACTCCCCGCCATCGGCCCTGCAGCACGAGACGCTGGCGATGGTAAGCGACTATTTTGCCAACGGCCAGCTGCCGGCGGCGCGTTATGCCGAGGAGTTTGAGGTGGCAATCAACTATCAGCTGGCGCGCGCCCTGCGGATCACCCTCCCCCCGGAGAAGAGCCTGCAACAGGCAGTGCGGGAGTGGCCACGATGAGACGCACCTCCCTGCGGCGCAAGCTGCTGCTGCTGATACTGCTGCCGCCACTGGCGCTGTTGCTGGTGATCCTCGGCCACTTCATCGCCCAGGATAACAAGTTGATGTACGAGGCGCTGGTCGAGCGCGGCGAGACCGTGGCCCGCTACCTCGCCTCGGCGGCGGAATACGCGGTGATCACCGGCAACACCGAGCAGCTGCAGCACATCAGCGCCTCGGTGATAGAGGGCGATATCGTCGCGCTGCGGGTTTACGACGCCGAGCGGCGTATCATCTTCACCCATGGGGAGGTGGTGCTCCTCTCCCCTGTCGGGACCAGTGTGTTGGCCAGCGGCCAGTGCGAGGGCAACCAGGATCACCTGCTCTTTTGCGCCCCTGTTTTGCTGGCGGCACTGACCGTGGGGGACTACGAGAATGCCGAGCTGGCAACGAGAGTGACCCGACTCGGCCATGTCGAGCTGGCGCTGTCGCTACAGTCGATTAAGGAGAAGCGGGCGGCGATGTTGCGCTGGTCGCTGTTGCTGGCGCTGCTGGTGGGGCTTATCGCCTTCTGGCTGAGTCGCTATCTGGAACGCCATCTGATCAAACCCTTGCTCGGTCTTGCCCACACCGCGGAGCGGGTGCGCCGGGGTGATTTTGCCGTGCGGGTCTCCGAGAACGCCAGTGACGAGCTGTTGGCGCTGCAGCAGGGGATCAACGCCATGATCGGTGAGCTGGCCGACTACCGCCAGCATCAGGAGCGCAAGGTCGCCGAGGCGACGGAGTCGCTGCGCAACACGCTGCAGGCGCTGGAGCAGAAGAACCGCGAGCTGCAGGTGGCGCAGCAGCGTGCCGAGGGGGCCAGTCTGGCGAAGAGTCAGTTCCTGGCCACCATGAGCCATGAGATCCGTACCCCGCTAAGCGGCATGATCGGCATGCTGCAACTGCTGCGCGACAGCAGTGACAATCGCCGCCAGCACGACTGTATCGATAGCCTGGAGAGCGCCGCCCAGTCGCTGCGCCAGTTGATTGATGACATCCTTGACTTCGCCCGCCTGGAGGTGGGCAAGTTGACCCTGCAGAACCGCCCCTTTGCCCCGCTGGAGACGATCGAGGGGGTGATGGTGATGTTTGCCCCGTCGGCACACCACAAGGGGCTGGAGCTGGTGCTGGATCTTGCTGGCGGCCTCCCCTGCGAGGTGGTGGGCGACCCGTTGCGCTTTCGCCAGGTGCTGATCAACCTTATCGCCAACGCCATCAAATTCACCGATGAGGGAGAGGTGGTGGTGCGGGTGCGGCCTGTTTCACGCCATCACCTGCGTTTTGAGATCCACGATAGCGGCATCGGCATTCCCACGGAGAAACAAACGCTGGTCTTCGAGAGCTTCACCCAGCTCGACGAGGGGGATGCGCGCAACTACGGCGGCAGCGGTCTTGGCACCACCGTCAGTCGCGAGCTGGTGGTGATGATGGGGGGCGCGATCGGGCTGCAGAGCGAGCCGGGCAAGGGGAGCTGCTTCTGGTTTGAACTGCCGTGGGGATCCGGCGCGGAACAGGTGCCGACAGCGGCAGCCGCCCTTCCGGTGCTATTGCTGGAACGCCACCCCGCCGCTGCCGCTGCCATCCAGGGGATGCTGCAGGCAGAGGGTTTTGCGGTGCGGCGGGTGGCAGATGAGGCGGCGTTGTGGGAGGCGCTGGCGGGTGAAGATTACACCTGGATCTTTATTGGCGAGAACAACCGCGACTCCTGCAATGCATCACTGCTGGAAAAACTGCTGCCGCGGATGGCGCCGAATGGCCGCCTCTGCCAGCTGGTCTATGTAAACGGGGTGCGCGCCGGTGGTGATGCCGTTGCGCATCTGAACAAGCCGCTGCTGCCGACCGCACTGCATCGGCTGCTGCGGCACGGCGCGGCGGTGCCGGATGCGGCGGGGGAGGGGGCGCACCGCTCGCTCTCGGTGCTGCTGGCGGAGGACGAGGCGATCAATGCCACCGTCATCAGCCACTTTCTGGTGCAGGGTGGCCACCGTGTAACACACGTAACGGATGGCGGGGCGGCGTTGGCGCAGCTGCACCTCGGCGCCTTCGACTGTGTGTTGATGGATATGCGTATGCCGGGGCTGGACGGGCTGGAGGCGGCGCGGCGCTGGCGCGCCGAAGAGGCGGGGACGCGGCTGCCGATTATTGCCCTCACCGCCAATGCCAGCGAGGAGGATCGGCAGCGCTGTACGGCGGCGGGGATGGACGACTTTCTCACCAAGCCGGTGGAGAGCGGCAGACTGCTCGCCACCCTGGCGCGCTACTGTCCCTGATCCCCTGTTCTCCTTATCGGCGTGGCGTTTGCCCCCGCTGTCCCCCTCTCCTGGCGCCCGGCTTTGGCCGTTGGCTATGCTCCGACCGTTTGGGTGGTAGCGGCGTTGGCAGCAGCGTGTCGTCGAGCGGCTGCATCGGCAGCTTGTGGCCGATGTATGCCTCAATCTCCGAGAGCGAGAAGGCGTACTCCTCGCAGGCGAAGCTGATTGCCTTGCCGCTGGCCCCGGCGCGCGCGGTGCGCCCGATGCGGTGCACATAATCCTCGGCATCCTGCGGCAGGTCGTAGTTAAAGACGTGGCTCACCTCGGGGATGTGCAACCCGCGCGCTGCCACATCGGTGGCGACCAGCACCGGCAGCTCGCCGTCGGCAAATTTCTGCAACAGGCTTTGGCGCTTGTTCTGCGGCACATCGCCGGAGAGCACCGCCGCCGGATAGCCATTGCTCTCCAGATAGCCCCACACCCGATCGGCGACCCGCTTGGTATTGACGAAGACGATACTGCGCGGCGGCTGCTCCTGCGCCAGCAGGCCGAGCAGCAGCGGGATCTTCTCCTCCTTGGCCGGGTAGTAGACCGCCTCCTCCACCCTCACGGCGGTGACCTGTTCGGGCACCACCGTGATGGTCTCGGGGTTGTTCATGTGCAGGTAGGCCAGTTCGCTCACCCGGTAGGAGAGGGTGGCGGAGAAGAGCAGGGTGAGGCGCTGTTGCGGTTTGGGCATGCCACCCAGCAGGTAGCGGATATCCTTGATAAAGCCGAGGTCGAACATGCGGTCGGCCTCATCCAGTACCAGCACCTGCAGGGCGCGCAGGTCAAAGATCCGCTGCTTGTAGTAGTCGATAATGCGACCGGGGGTGCCGATGAGGATGTCGACCCCTTCCTCCAGCGTCTTGCGCTGCTGCTCATAGCCGGTGCCGCCGTAGGCCAGCCCCAGGGTAAGGCCGGTGTGGCGGCCCAGTGCCAGTGCATCCTTGTGGATCTGAATCGCCAGCTCGCGGGTGGGGGCGAGTACCAGGGCGCGGGGCTGGTTGGCACGGCGCGGGGCACCGGCGGGGTGGGTTAGCAGCTGATGGTAGAGGGCGATCAGAAAGGCCGCCGTCTTGCCGGTGCCGGTCTGCGCCTGTCCGGCCACATCCCGACCCTGCAGGGCCAGCGGCAGGGTCTGGGCCTGAATCGGCGTGCAACGTGAAAAGCCTGTCTCTTCAATGCCTTGCAGCAGACTCTGCGGCAGCGCAAAGTCGTCAAAGCGGGTGCCTGACAGGTGGTGATCACTCATAGGGCAGGGAGCATAGCAAATTTATAAAGGGATTTGGGGTTGAAATGGTCGACGGATTGGGCTCAAATGCGGCTATGCTATTTTGGCGGTGCCGGTTCCCGACACTGAAGTAGATGAATCCAATGGAGAGACGACCTTGAGCGATAAAATCGTATATGTAACCGACGACACCTTTGAGCAGGAGGTGACCAAGGCGGAGGGTACGGTGCTGGTGGATTATTGGGCCGACTGGTGCGGCCCCTGCAAGATGATCGCGCCGATCCTTGATGAGATCGCCGAGGAGTACGCGGGGCGCCTGAAGGTGGCCAAGCTGAACATCGATGAAAACCCCAACACCCCACCCAAGTTTGGCATTCGCGGCATTCCCACCCTGATGCTGTTCAAGGGTGGCGAGGTAGAGGCGACCAAGGTGGGCGCCGTCTCCAAGTCCCAGCTTACCGCATTTATCGACAGCAACCTGTAGTTCGCTTGGTGGGGTGCGCCCCTGTCCGGTTCAGGGCGGGGCGCCTCCCGCTTTCCCGTAGTGCTGGAATACCCCTCTCTTTCCGGAATTGCCGTGTCCGTTAGTTTGCCTACCCAGCTGCGTCGTATTCGCTCTTTTGTGCGCCGTGAAGGGCGCCTCACGCCAGGCCAGCAGCGGGCGATGACCGAGCTCTTTCCCCGCTTCGGGATCGAGACCGGCGAGGGGCTGCTCGACCTCGACGCCCTCTTTGGCCGTAGCGCCCCGCGCATCCTCGAGATCGGTTTTGGTGACGGTGAGTCACTGGCTGAGATCGCCCGTAACCACCCCGAACAGGACTACCTTGGCATCGAGGTTCACCGTCCCGGTGTGGGTCACCTTTTGATGCGCATTGAAGAGCTGGGACTCACCAATCTGCGGGTGATGAGCGATGATGCGGTAGTGGTGCTGGAGCAGCGGCTTGCCGACGGCATCCTCGATGGCCTTCAGCTCTTTTTTCCCGACCCGTGGCACAAGAAAAAACATCACAAGCGCCGTCAGGTGCAGCCGGCCTGGGCGCAACTGGTGAGAAGAAAGCTGAAGCTGGGTGGCAGGCTGCACCTGGCCACCGACTGGCAGAACTATGCCGAGCAGATGCTCGAGGTGCTTAGTGCGGCCGAAGGATTCCGCAACACCTCACCCACAGGCGACTATCTCCCCAAACCCGACTATCGGCCCGAGACCAAGTTCGAGCGCCGCGGCCTGCGGCTTGGCCACGGTGTGTGGGATTTGGTGTTTGAGAAGGTCAGTTGATCCTGATTCGGCGCAGGGTATATTTTTCGGCGAACATCACCGGACGGTAGCTCATCTTCACCCGCCGCATATTCTCCAGCCCCAGGTCGTCGCCGACATTAATAAAGTCGCAATCGCTAAAGCGTTTGCAGAATTCCCGAAACAGGAATTGGGCCGCACCGCTGATCGCAAAGTTGGTCTTCTCCACCAGGATGCTGGCGACGCGTGGGTTGACCCGTTCGCCGAAGGTAAAACCCTCGATGCGCCCGTCGATGAGGAGGCAGAGGCCGCTCAGTCTGAGGGGCTCGAAGTGGCGCAGCGAACGCTCGATCCCCTGGCGCTCCAGCTCGGTGGAGGCGAGCAGATCGGCCAGCTCCTCGCCCTCGGCGTGTTGCAGGCGTGCGCGCAGCCAGTGGTGCAGTAGCTCACGCACCCCGGCGCCGTGGCGCTCGGGGTCGAGACTCTCGATGGTGGCCTGCGGGTAGTGGCGCAGGAACTGGTTGATCTCGCCGCGCTTGCTTTTGTAGCTGTTGCCGCGCAGCTCGATGAGGTCACTGGTGCGGTAGAGGTAGTCGGGGTGGTGCGGTTCGAGGCGCCAGCGGCTATCGTGCTGCAGCAGCGCCGCCCAGTCGCCCTGCACGAAGTCGATGAGCCCCTCGTGTGATGGGCCGTTGTAGGCCTCCATCGCCGCGAAGCACTGCTCCAGCGCGGCGGTCTGCTGTCCGCTCGCGCCGATGGGCGGCAGCAGCATGTTGAGCCGCTCGCCGCTCAGGCTGAACAGACAGAGGCACTCCTCGACCACCTGATAGAAGGCGCTCATGTGGGTCAGCCAGATAAAATTGTTGGCAAAGCTCAAGTCGGCGCTGACAAACTGCTGGGTGGCGACGTAGTGGTCGAACAGCGGTTTGCTGTCGATGGTCAGGGGGTAGAGGCGTCGTTCACCGACACTCAGAAAGCGGTGGGTCGGGTGAGTGTCGAGATGAGGGTGGCGTGGCTGGGGTGGCGAATGGGGTGGCATCTGGGGCTGTGCGTCGGCGGTGAGTTTAGCGGGCATACATTTCGCTGGCATCCATCGGGGGTGAGGGGGGAGAGAGCACTATTCTATAGTCGAAGGGGAGGGTGGATGGAAGGGGGGTGGTGAAATATTTTTCAGGCGTAACCGGCGGAGTTGTTTGCGAGGTGCATTGAGACACATCACTCCACCTTTCGGCCGACAAACAGTGCCTCCTCACCCTCCCGATAGAATGCCACCTCCAGCTCGGAAAAGAGCCTCGGTAACTCCCCCGCCTCCAGCAGAAAGTGCGGGTTGCCCGGCCCGCTGCCACCCTGTTTCGCCCGTGTGTAGGTTTGATAAAAGAGCAGGCCGCCGGGCTTGAGTGCAACAGTGATGGCGGGGCAGAGCTCGCGCTCCAGGAAGCGGCTGACGACGATGACGTCGAAGCTGCCGGGCTCGGGCGGCCGGGCGAGGCAGTCGCGAACCTGGGTGTGGAGGGTGAGTCCCTGCTGTTGGGCACGGCGGTTTAGCCTGTCGATGGCGACCGGGGAGATATCCCAGGCATGCACCTCAAGGCCTTGCCCGGCAAGGTAGAGGGCGTTGGCGCCGAGGCCGCTGGCAAGGTCGAGGGCCTTGCCCTCTGTTGGCAGTAGAGGAGTGTTATCGATCAGCACCGCGGCAATGCCCTCGGCGCTGCTGTGGGAGCTGCGGTAGCGGGCGTCCCACTTCGCTCGAATGGCGTCGCTGTCCAACTACTTGCGCCAGAAGGTGGGGGTGAGCAGTACCAGCAGGGTGAAGATCTCCAGGCGCCCCAGCAGCATGGCGAAGCAGAGCACCCACTTGGCGAAATCGGAGATGTCGGCGTAGTGCAGGGCGACATCACCCAGGCCGGGGCCGAGGTTGTTGATGGTGGCGGCGACGGCGGAGAAGGCGGTGACCTGATCCAGGCCGGTCATCATTAACAGCAGCAGCAGGATGCTGAAGATGGCGACATAGGTGGCGAAGAAGCCCCACACCGAGTCGATGACACGGTCCGGCAGGGCCTTGCCGCCGACCTTGATCGGAATCACCGCGTTGGGGTGGATGAGGCGGCTGATCTCGCGCATCCCCTGCTTGAGCAGTAGCAGGAAGCGGATCACCTTCATGCCGCCGCCGGTGGAGCCGGCACAGCCACCGATAAAACTGGCGAACAGCAGCAGTACCGGCAAAAAGCCGGGCCACAGGGCGTAGTTGCTGGTGGTAAAACCCGCGGTGGTGCCGATGGAGACCGCCTGGAAGATGCCGTGCAGCAGGGTGTGGCCGAAGTTCGCGAAGATGTCGTTCATGTAGAGATAAATGGTGGTGATCGCGGCGACCAGGCCGAGGATGGTGGCGTAGGTGCGGAATTCGGCATCGTGCAGGTAGGGGCGCAGGCTGGCGCCGCGCCAGGCGATAAAGTGCAGGGCGAAGTTGACGCCGGAGAGCAGCATGAAGAGGATAGCCACCACCTCAATCAGTGGCTGCCCCTGAAAGTAGCCCATACTCGCATCGTGGGTGGAGAAGCCGCCGATGGCGACAGTGGAGAAGCTGTGGGCGATGGCGTCGAACGGGGTCATGCCGGCGAACCAGTAGGCGAGGGCGCAGGCGATGGTGAGCCAGAGGTAGATGTACCAGAGTGCCTTGGCGGTCTCGGTGATGCGCGGGGTGAGTTTGTTGTCCTTCATCGGCCCCGGTGTTTCGGCCCGATAGAGCTGCATGCCACCGATACCGAGCATTGGCAGGATGGCGACGGCCAGCACGATGATCCCCATGCCGCCCAGCCACTGCAGCTGCTGGCGGTAGTAGAGCAGCGAAGGGGGGAGGTGGTCGATGTTGGTGATCACGGTGGCCCCGGTGGTGGTGAGGCCGGAGAACGATTCGAAGATCGAGTCGGTAATGGAGAGGTTGGGTTCCGCCCCCACGGCGAAGGGCAGTGCGCCATAGAGCCCCAGCACCGACCAGAACAGCACCACCACCACAAAGCCGTCGCGCAGCCGCAGCTCCTTGCGCATCTGGCGCACCGGCAGCCAGGCGACGGTGCCGGTGAGGAAGGTGAGGGCAAGGGCGAGCAGGAAGGAGAGGTGGAAACCGTCGGCGTAGAGCCAGGAGACGAACAGCGGCGGCAGCATGGTGGTGCTGAAGAGCATCAGCAGCAGGCCGACGATACGCTGGATGGCAGTGAACTGCATGGCTAGAGGAAAATGGCCCCGACCTGGAACAGCCGCTCGACCTCGGGGATGCGCTTCTTGTTGACCACGAACAGCAGCACATGGTCCTCTGCCTGGATCACCGTGTCGTGGTGGGCGATAAGCACCTCCTCGCCGCGCACGACGGCGCCGATGGTGGTCCCCTCCGGCAGTTTGATATTCTCGATCGCACGGCCCACTACCCTGGAGGAGTGCGCATCGCCGTGGGCGATCGCCTCGATCGCCTCGGCGGCACCGCGCCGCAGCGAGTGCACCATTACCACGTCGCCGCGGCGCACATGGGCCAGCAGGCTGCCGATGGTGGCCTGCGGCGGTGAGATGGCGATGTCGATATCGCCGCTCTCCACCAGGTCGACATAGGCGGCGCGGTTGATGAGCGCCATCGTCTTGCGCGCCCCGAGCCGCTTGGCCAGCATCGCCGAGAGGATATTCACCTCATCGTCATTGGTCAGTGCGCAGAAGACATCGGTCTGCTCGATGTTCTCCTCCAGCAGCAGCTCCTCGTCGGCGGCATCGCCCTGCAGCACGATGGTGTTCTCCAGCTCCTCGGAGATGGCACGGGTGCGCTGTGCATTGTGGTCGATAAGCTTGACCTGGTAGCGATGCTCCAGCGCCTTGGCGAGGCGCTTGCCGATGTTGCCGCCGCCGGCGATGATCACCCGCTTGACCGGCGTTTCCAGCCGGCGCAGCTCACTCATTACCGAGCGGATATCCTTTTTCGCGGCGATAAAGAAGACCTCGTCATCGGCCTCGATCACCGTATTGCCCTGGGGGTTGAGGGCGCGGCCGCGCCGGTAGATGGCGGCAACACGGCTCTGTACCCCCGGCATGTGATCGCGCAGGGTCTTCAGCTCGTGGCCCACCAGCGGCCCGCCGTAAAAGGCCTTGACCGCTACCAGCTGCACCCGCCCGCCGGAGAAGTCGAGCACCTGCAGCGCACCAGGGTGCTCGATGAGGCGATACACATAGTCGGTGACCAGCTGCTCGGGGCTGATGATGACATCGACCGGCATCGCCTCCTGGGTGAAGAGCTCGGGGTGCTGCAGGTAGGCCTGGGAGCGCACGCGGGCGATCTTGGTCGGGGTGTGGAACAGGGTGTAGGCGACCTGGCAGGCGACGATGTTGGTCTCATCGCTGTTGGTCACCGCGATGACCATGTCGGCATCCTCGGCGCCGGCCCGCTGCAGCACGTCGGGGTGGGAGGCGTGGCCGGCCACGGTGCGCAGGTCAAGGCGATCCTGCAGTTCGTGCAGCAGGTGGCTGTCGACATCGACCACCGTAATGTCGTTAGCCTCGCTGGCGAGGTTGTGGGCCAGCGAGGCGCCGACCTGGCCGGCACCGAGGATGATGATCTTCATGTGACGTGAAGTTGCCTCTTGCGTGTGCTGTTTTCAGGGACACATTTTAGCGCGGCCGCCCGCTGCCCGCACTTAAAAAAGGCGAGTGCTCAGCTTGCGCCCTTGGGGTCGATGCCGAGGGCGCGCAGTTTGCGATAGAGGTGGGTGCGCTCGACCCCGGCGTGCTGAGCCACCCGGTTGACGCTCCCCTCGTAGCGGCGCAGCAGCGAGTCGAAATAGTGGCGCTCGAACTGCTCGCGCGCCTGGCGCAGCGGCAGCTCGTAGGCGAGGGTGGCGGCATCGGCGAGCGGGGTGCGGTGCTGCTGACCCAGTGCCTCCTCCACCTCGTCGATGTCGATCTGGCGCTCGCGCCCGGTGATCAGCAGGCGCTGGATGAGGTTCTTCAGCTCCCGTACATTGCCCGGCCAGGGGTGCTGGCGCAGGCGGTTTTGCGCGGCGATGGTGAAGCTGCGATAGGGCAGTTTTTCGCGCTCCACAAAATAATCGCTGTAGAAACCGAGCAGATCGAGCACATCCTCGCTATGTTCGCGCAGCGCCGGGATGTAGAGCGAGACCACGTTGAGCTGGTAGTAGAGATCCTGGCGAAAGCGCTGCTGGGCGATTAGCTGCTCCAGCGGGTGGCGGCTGGCGGCGAGCAGGCGCACATCGACATTGACCGGGGTGATGCCGCCCGGGCGCACAAAGCTCCCATCCTGCAGCAGGGTGAGCAGACGTCCCTGCCCGTCCGGCCCCAGCTCACCGACATCGTCGATATAGAGGGTGCCGCCATGGGCCTGCTCCAGCAGGCCGTGCTGGATCGCCCCCCCCTCCTCGCTGCCGAAGAGGCGGGTGCACCCTTCGTCGAGATTGAGGGCGGTGATGTCGGCGCGCAGAAAAGGGGTGTTGCCACGCCCGCTGTGGCGATGAATATAACGGGCGAAGAGCCCCTTGCCGCTCCCCCCCTCGCCGGTGATCAGTACCGGGGTGTCGAAGGGGGCCAGCTGCAGCGCCTGTTCGCGCAGCTGCACCAGGCGCTTGCTGCGCCCCAGCGGCTCCTCCTGGCTCTGCACCTCGCGGCGCAGACCGGCGTTTTCCCGTTGCAGGTTGAAACTCTCCAGCGCGTGTTCGATGGTGAGCAGCAGCTTGGCGAGCGAAAGTGGCTTTTCGATAAAGTCGTGGGCGCCGAGGCGGGTCGCCTCGACCGCCGTCTCCACCGTGGCGTGGCCCGACATAATGATCACCGGGATGTCGAGCGGCTCCTTGGCGGTCCACTCCTTGAGCAGGGTGATGCCGTCGATATCGGGCATCCAGATGTCGAGCAGGATGAGGTGGGGACGGTGCTGCTGGCGGGCGCTGCGGGCGGCGGCGGCACTCTCGGCGGTGGTGACGCGATACCCCTCGTCCTCCAGGATCTCCTGGAGCAGGGTGCGGATGTCGGGCTCATCATCCACCACCAGAATGTGTTGCGGTGAGTTCATGGTGCTCCTGTTTCAGCTGTTCCGGGGGTGCCATTGTTGCGCCGCTGCGCGCTGTGTTTGGGGTGTACCGGCAGGCGTACCGTGATCACGGCACCGCCCTCGTCGCGGTTGCCGACCCAGATGATGCCGCCGTGCTCTTCGACGATCTTCTTTACCACCGCCAGCCCCAGACCGGTGCCCTTGGGCTTGGAGGTGATGTAGGGCTCGAACAGCTGTTCCAGCATCTCCACGGAGATCCCCGGGCCGTTGTCCTCGAAGCGCAGCTCGACGAAGCGGCAACTCCCCTTCTCCGCACAGTGTACCAGCAGCCGCAGCTGTGCGGGCTGGCCGCTGCTATTGGCCTCGATGGCGTTTTTGATAAGGTTGTGCAGCAGCTGGCGCAGCCGCCCGATATCGGCCTCGATGGTAGGCAGCTCGCCGTTGCTGTCGAGGGTGATCTGCAGGCGCGTATCGCCCTGGTAGAGGTCGAGTACCTCACGGATCAGGTGTCCCAGCGCCACCGGGGTGAGTTGCAGGCGCGGGGGACGGGCGTAGTCGGAGAAGGCGTTCACCATCTCCTTCATGCTCTCCACCTGCTGCACGATCGTGTGGGTGGCGCGATCCATCACCTCGGCATCCTCGCCCGACATCTGCTTGAGGTATTTGTGGCGCAACCGTTCGGCGCTGAGCTGGATGGGGGTCAGTGGATTCTTGATCTCATGGGCCAGGCGGCGTGCCACCTCGCCCCAGGCGGCATCGCGCTGTGCCTGGATAAGGGCGGTAACGTCGTCGAAGACGATCACATGTTCGCCCGGAAGCCTGGGTTCGGTGCGTAGCGCCGAGCCACGGCAGATGAGTACGGAGCGGCCGCTGGCGCCAAACAGTATCACCTCGGCCTGCCACGCCCCCTGTTCCGGCTCGAGGTGGGCGGCGATGGTCTCCAGCAACGGCTCCAGCATCGGGTAGCGGGCGCTCGCCTCCTGCAGCGAGAGGCCGGAGAGCGGGGCCAGATCGACACCGAGGATGGCGGCGGCAGCGCTGTTAACGGTGTGCAGCCGGCCTTGCTGATTGAGGGTCAGCACCCCAGAGGAGAGGCAGGCGAGCACCGCCTCCAGATAGGCGTGCTGCTCCTCGGCCTGGGCCTGGCTCTGCTGGGCGCTGTCGCGGGCGCGGGCCAGTTTGCGTGTCATCTCGTTGAAGGAGCGCACCAGAAAGCCCAGCTCGTCGCGCCCGGGCAGCGGCAGGCGCATGTCGTAGTCGCCGTCGGCCACGGCACGGGTGCCCTTGGCCAGGTTGCGAATCGGCGCCACCAGCCGACGGGCCGAGAAGAAGGCGGCCCATACCGCGGTGAGCAGGGAGAGCAGCAGCACCAGCGAGAGGGTGAGGGTGAAGCTCTGTTTCAGCGGCTGGCGCAGGAAGCTCAGCTCACGGTACTGGGTAAAGGCCCCCTGCACGCTGGCGGCCAGGGTGTCGATGCGCTCGGGAATGGGGTAGAGGGCGTGCAGCAGGCGCGGTTCGCCCAGCGGGTCGGGGTTGGTGATGGGGGTGACGATGCGGTATTGCAGGCCGTGCTCCTTTACCGGTTCCAGCGCGGCGTACTCCAGGCCGTGGCGTAACTGCTGCAGGATCGCCTGGTTCGGCAGGGCGGGGATCACGCTGCTCGGGTCGAGGCTGCTGCTGCTCATCACCCGGCCGTCGAATGAGAGCAGTGTCATCTCGGTGGCATCGCTTGCCTGACGGATGGTGTGGATGCTCAGCACGATGGTGCTGTCGGGCTTTTGCGCCAGCTCCACGCCGATCTGGCGGCTGTCGCGCAGCAGTTCGCGCAGACGGCTGTCCAGGGCGCTGCGCCCCAGCTCCAGCGCATCCTCCAGCGCGCTTTCGATGCGCAGGTCGAACCAGCTGTCGATGCCGCGGTGCAGAAACTGCAGCGAGAAGTAGTAGAGTACCGAGATGGGGGAGACGGCGAGGATGGCGAACATAATGACCAGGCGGGTGGTGAGGCGCGAGCCGACGTCGCGGCGGCGGTACTGACTGATGAGCGAGATGAGGTTGCGGGCGATGAGGGCAACCAGCAGCAGCAGGGCGAGGATGTTGATACCCAGCAGCAGCGAGTAGAGGCGGCCGAAGGTGGCGGAGTTCTGGGTCGCAGCGCTCATCAGATAGAGCGAGGCGAGCAGCAGCACGAACAGCAGGGCTACCGGCTTGGGGCCGGAGGTGAGACGCCTTAGGGTGTCAAGGACCATGTATGCCAGTCACTTCGCAGGTGCCAGTCGGGGGTGATATAGGCGACCGGGCGCAGCGGCGAGGGGAGTGCCTCGATGTCGAGCTCCACCCGAATCGCCACCTGATAGTGCTCCTCGGGGAGGACCAGTTTTTTGTCGAGCAGCGGCAGGTCGCGCAGGGTGCCCAGCGCCTCTATCGCCGCCGGATAGTGGGGCAGGCTGTAGAAGGCGCCGCTGTTGAGATTGCGCAACAGGTACTGATGGGTGAGGGCGTGGTATTGCAGGCTGTAGCGCTGCTCCAGGGTGGCGATCTTCTCGTTCAGCCACCATTTGCGCAACCGCTCGATCTCCAGCGAGAGCTGTACCGTGAGCGGCACCCCGTTGCTCAGGGCGCGCAGCGCCTCGTCGCTGAAGCGGTAGTCGATATCGGCATCGAGCACATAGACCCCATCCTTTACCTCGGTACGGATATCGGAGATGAAAAAGTCCGCGGCCTGGGCGCGCTGGCCGGTGGCGAGGCAGAGGGTGATGGCGAGCAGCCGCAGCCAGCCCCATCGCTTTGGGGTTGGTCGCCCTGGTTGCCTAGACAAGCTGCTTTTCGATACAGGCGTAATAGAAGCCATCCATCCCGTCTCTGTTCGGCAGGATCTGTCTGCCGATCGTGGTC
>JAPHSX010000008.1 GCA_026196575.1 Gammaproteobacteria bacterium
GCATAGAATCTGTATAGATCCGATCACCTGGCGCACCTGCCACTCTTTCAGGCGAGAGTCATTCAGTGCCGCTTGTAGGTATTTTCTTACATGCGTGTCGGATATTTCTGAAATGTGGTGTTTGGCCAGATAAGCCAAAAATCGCTCTGCACGCAGGGTATACCAATAGTGTGATTTCTGTGATAGTTTCTTTTTTATCAGGGTGTTACGGAACAGATCCCAGTTGATGTTGAAATGTCGTATGGAGGGATTCTGCTCGGGACGGGATGAATGCTGGAACCGAGAAGTGGCGGATTGATAGCGGTTAAAGTCCATTTTTCACCTCGGTTGATGTGACATCCTTTGGAACGCGGTGATTTTAATTTATCTGATCTATACAGTCGCTGTCTAGATCGATATTAGATGCGGCTGGCTATAACATGTTATGTAGTAGGATAAAGGTTCAATTTAATTAATATGCGAGGATAGCTATGAAGAAAATTAAAATATTGGTTGCTCTAACTATTATTTTGTTTGCGTCTACAGGTTGTAGTAGTGACAATACTACCAAAAAAGTTGACAAACTAAGATTAGAAATTGAAGGGAGTTTTAAAGGTGAACATGGGACAACAATGCAAACTATAAAATTTAAAGATGGTACTTTATTTACTGATTCAAAGTTTTTCCCTAATGATGGTGAATTGGAGTCTTTTGGATATGCTATTGATATCGATATGCTGGATTTTGAAACAATGAAGTCAAACTCCAGCGTGATACAGAATGAGATTTGGATTGACTGCAAAAATAATTCACCTTGTTTACTTCACACATATGAAGGTCGTAAATTTGCTCACACGACTATAAAAATCAAGAATAAAAACCCTATTGATGTAATCAATATGATTGGAAATTTACAATAAAAATATCAATCAACAATTAAGCATTAAACAACAGGCCAAGTGCCTGAAATTATGCTAATTAAAAACCCTTAAGAAAAGAGTATAGCATTTTGGAAAAATCATCATTTATTAGAATTTCTGCAGTACTAGTTATTGTGATACTGGCAATGTTAGTATTAGATACTAAAATATCAGTTTCAGGTGATGCTTCGCCGATCACATATGCTGTTAATGCAGCAAAAGGTAAACTGTTTCTTATTGGGTTAATAGGTGTCTCGATGGGTTTTTGGTCAGAAGGAGAATCTAAAAATGAAAATTCACCTAACGCTTTTGATGGATTAGTGAAGGTAGTTTCAACTATAGTTTTCCTTATTTCTATGCCTGCAGGTATTGCAGGTGCTTTGGCTTATTTGGGTGCGATGTAAAGTCAAATTAATGGTATGCGTAGAAGCACTTACCAAAGCTGAACTTTGGTAAAAATTTTCAAATTTTAAAACTACAAAGCAGAGGTGTAACAAGCTTATGTGCCTGAAATCACATAACAATGCGTTCAAGCTGACCCGCGAGCACGCGCGTTTTCTTGAGCTAGATTCAACAAATTAGAACGGTCAAAGTTAATTGCCATACTGGTTGGCGGGCCGCTTAACTTTGGCGTTAGGTGCCTCGGGAGTTTTATGGAATTCGAAGATCGCGCAGTAGCTTTTATTGACGTTCTAGGCTTCAAGGCGTTAGTAAATGAAGCAGTTGAGAATGAAGCCACGAAGCAAAAACTGGCTGATCTGGTAGCGCTACGGGAGTGTTAGAAATTCTGTGTCATTTCAGTAGTATGAGCAAAAAGAGGAATGACACATGACCAATACTTTCGATTTCAATGAAGCGGTTGCTGCCCTGCGCCGCGGGCAGGATCTGAACGGCAAAGACGGGATCCTGACTCCGCTAATCAAGCAACTGACCGAGGCGGCACTCAAAGCAGAGCTGGAGGCCCATCTGGCTGGAGACGAGGTCCCCAACCGTAAGAACGGCAGCACCCGCAAGACCATCAAGTCGATCTCCGGCAACTTTGAACTGGAGACCCCGCGTGACCGTAGCGGTACCTTCGAGCCGCAGCTGATCAAGAAACACCAGACCCACCTCACCGATGAGATCGAACGCAAAGTGATCTCGATGTTCAGCCTGGGGATGAGCTATCAGGACATCGCCGGCCATGTGGCCGACATGTACGGCCTGAGCGTCTCCAGCGCGACTATCAGCGCCGTCACTGACAAGTTGATCCCGAATTACGGTGACAGTTTACTAAATACACTAATTATGCCACGCTGCTAACATGGCACGCTTGCCACGTATTGTAATTCCCGGCTATCCACATCATGTGACACAACGTGGTAATCGCCGTGCTCAGACATTCTTTGAGGATGGCGACTACGAGCTTTATGGGGCATTGCTGGGAGAGGCAGCCCGAAAGGCCGAGGCTGAGATTTGGTGTTACTGCCTGATGCCCAATCATGTGCATATCATAATCGTTCCTTCAGATGAAGATGGATTGCGCCGTACTTTTGCCGATGCACATCGGCGTTATACCGGTTATATAAATGCCCGCCTGCGAGTGACAGGGCATTTATGGCAAGGGCGGTTTGGCTCAGTTGTAATGGATGAGGAACACCTGGCTCATGCCGTGCGATATGTCTCGATAAACCCGGTTCGTGCTGGGCTGGTTGAGCGGGCAGAAGAGTGGCGCTGGTCGAGTGTTGGCAGTCACCTGTCAGCGCAGCGAAGAAAGGGGTCAGGTCTCGCATTGTAGCATCGCCTGACGAATAACACGCCCAACTGTCGCAAGATGAATCTCGAAGAATTCTGCGATCTCCCCGATTAAAGGGGGCGGATTTATTTATCAGCCATTATCGCTAGACTAGAAAGGGTAAATAAATCTGCCCCCTTTTTCACTGCTGCTGTGGGGCGGTGCCGATGGCAGCAGTTGCACCGCGGATGAGTGTGGCAGTGGTACCCAATCTCTTGTGGTGTTGACTCTTCTCTATACCGGGTAGTCCAGTTCCAATTGATGGCGGATGGCGAGGATGCGCACCTGATCGCGTGCGGGGATGAAACGGTAGAGGGTGACGTAGCCTGATTTGCCGTAGGAGATGATCAACTCGCGGATGTCGCCCTGGAGGCACCGGCCAATCAGGGGGTGTGTCTTGAGTGTATCCACCGCGCCGGTAATGAGGTCGGCCATCGCCAAGGCCATTGCTGGGTCCTGTTCGAGCAGGAAGTTGAAGAGGCGCTCCAGATTTGCGAGCGCATTTTCGGAATAGACTACTTGCGCCAAGGTTGTGGTCTTTTGCTGGCGGCTCCCTGCGCCAGCTGTTTCAGCCAGCCATGCACGTCGTCAGCGCGGTATATGTTGCCTCCCTCTTCGATATCCCTGTCTGCCTGCATCGCCTCCTGCACGAACTCATGCAGTCGCTCCTCTCGTGAGATCTCCCGCTCCAGTGCTTCCACCATCACACTGTGGGGTGAACGGTGGCTCAAATCGGCCAATCTCTTGATTCGGGCCTTGAGTTCTTCGGGAAGCTTTATTGATGTGGAGACTATCGGCATGAGGTAATCAACTCCGTACTGGTGGTAGTCGTATCGTAGTACCGACGTACCATGCGTGCAAGACGGGTTTTGCGTTCCCTTGCGGGGGCAGGGGGAGATGGGGCGGTGTCATCGGAACGCTGTGTCGGTGTAAGGGTTGATAAGGGGCTTTGCCACGCATACCATCGGCCGATGAATACGGTCTTCCTGGTCATTGTCCTCAGCGCCTTTCTTGTTGCCGCGTGGCAGCAGCTTGGCGGCACCGGTGGCGATCCCTCGCCAATGGATGCTCTCTCCCGGGCGATGGTCGATTCGGCGGCCGGTTCGGTGGAGCTGGCGCTGGGGCTGGTGGGGGTGATGACCCTCTTTCTTGGTCTGATGAAGGTGGCGGAGGCGGGGGGGATGCTGACCATCCTGGCGCGCCTCATCCGCCCGCTGATGGTGCGGCTCTTCCCCGATGTCCCCGCCGACCATCCGGCGATGGGGGCGATGATCCTCAATATCTCGGCCAATGCCCTGGGGCTGGGCAACGCGGCGACCCCCTTTGGTATCCGTGCGATGCAGGAGCTGAATAAGCTCAACAAGATGCCGGGCACGGCGACGGACTCGATGGTACTGTTTTTGGCGATCAACACCTCCAGTGTCACCCTGTTGCCGACCGGGGTGATCGCGCTGCGCGCCGCGGCGGGCTCCGCCGATCCGGCGGCTATTCTTCCCACCACCTTGTTTGCCACCGCCTGTTCCACTGCTGCCGCGATTGGTGCGGCCCTGCTCTACCGGCGCTTCTTTCCGCTCACGCCGGTGAGCGGTGGGGTGAGCGAGGAGGGAGTGGTGTCAGGGCTGGATGAGGCGCCGTTGCCGCAGGGGGAGGGGGCCTATCCGCTCTGGGTCTCGCTGCTGGCACTCGGCGGGCTGTTGGCGCTGATCCCGCTCACCGTGCTCTACGGCAAGGTGATCGCGCCCTGGATCCTGCCGGGGCTGATGGTCGGCTTTCTGCTCTTCGGGGTGGTGCGCCGGGTGAGTATCTACGAGGTCTTTGTCGAGGGGGCGAAGGAGGGGTTTCAGGTGGCGGTGAGGATCATCCCCTACCTGGTGGCGATCCTGGTGGCGGTGGGGATGTTTCGCGCCAGCGGCGCCCTCGATGCGCTGGTCGGGGCCATCGGCGCCTGGACGCTGGCCCTGGGGATGCCGGCGGAGGCGCTGCCGATGGCGCTGCTGCGCCCGCTCTCCGGCTCCGGTGCCTACGGGGTGATGGCCTCGATTATCAACGACCCGGCCATCGGCCCCGACAGCTATACCGGCTATCTGGTCACTACCCTGCAGGGCTCCACCGAGACCACCTTCTATGTGCTGGCGGTCTACTTTGGGGCGGTGCAGATCAAGCGCATCCGCCACGCCCTGTGGACGGCGCTGACCGCCGATCTGGTGGCGATCATCGCCGCCGTGGCGGCTGTCTCCTGGCTCTTCGCCTGATGAGCGGGGGCGAACTGCAGCGGGTCGTGGTGCGGGCGAGCGAGGCGGCGCTGCAGGAGGCGGCGCACCAGCTGGCGGCACGGTTCGGGCTGGAGTGTGAAGGCAGTGACGCCCCCCCGTTTGTGCTGCAGTTGACCCCTGAGCGGTTGCAACTGGTGGAGTTGGCCGCCGGGGCGCCGGGGCCGGTGTTCGTCGATTTTCTCGCCGGAGCCGTCGCCCATCGCCTGCACTTTGGCGGCGGGCGCGGCCAGACCATCGCCAGGGCGGTGGGGCTGAAGGGGGGCAACACCCCCTCGGTGGTCGATGCTACCGCCGGACTGGGGCGTGACGCCTTTGTGCTCGCCTCGCTGGGGTGCCGCGTCACCATGGTGGAGCGCTCGGCGGTGGTGGCGGCGCTGCTGGCCGATGGCTTGCAGCGCACCATCGCCGATCGCGAGATCGGCGGTTGGGTCGGCGAGCGTCTGCGGCTGGTGCATGCCGATGCCGTGGCGTGGATGGACGCACTGGTGCAGGAGGCCTTTCCCGACGTGGTCTATCTCGACCCGATGTTCCCCCACCGGCAGAAGAGCGCCCTGGTCAAGAAGGAGATGCGCCTGTTCCAGAAGCTGTTGGGCTTTGATGAGGAGGAGGGGACGCTGCTCACGGCGGCGCTGCGTATCGCCGGCAAACGGGTGGTGGTGAAGCGCCCCGACTATGCTCCCCCGCTGGCCGGGCGGGCGGCGACGATGCAGATTGAGGGGAAGAAACACCGCTTCGATGTCTACGTCAAGGCGGCGTTGTGACTGGGATCGCAGTGTTTACTCGATGATGTAGACCTTGTCGCCCACATCCATTAACTCGTAGATCTGCGCCATTTTCTGATTGGCGGTGCGCACGCAGCCGTGGGAGACCTTTTTGCCCAGGCTGTTGGCATTGCTGGTGCCGTGGATGGCGTAGCTCTTGCCGATATTGAGGGCATGGCTGCCGATGGCGCCGCGAAAGCAGCGCTCACCCCTTGCGAGCGAGGCGGCGTACTCCTGCTCCATGCTCCTGGGTATGCACCACTCGATCCCCTCCGGGTCGTGTACCTTCCAGCGCACGTTATACTCCCCCGGATCGGTGTAGTAGCACTTGCCACCCTTCTCCCGGGGCAGGCAGCGATCCATGCCAAGTGCCACCGTGGTCTTGAGCAGAACCTCCTTCGTTGTGTCGCGCTGCTCTACCACCCGCAGTTCGAAACTGGACTTCTCCACCTCAATATAACGAACTACCCCATCGGGGCGGTTGGACGACCTTGGCTGGGGCTGGCGTTTGACGGTGGTGAGGTAGTGGCGGTTGATCCACGCCTGCTGGTCGCTGGGTTGCCAGTTGCCGCCATCGGGAAAGTGGCCGGTTACTCGAACCCAGTCGCCCCGCATCTCGCTGGAGGTGAGGAGGGTGTCGCTGTTCCAGACATCGACAATTTCTCCATCGGGGGCGCTGCGCACCACGGCAATGGTGCGTAGCTGGTAGGTCTTGGCCTCGTTGACGCCCGGTTGTTCACTCACCGAGGCGAGAGTCGTGCCGGTCAGTAACAGGAGCAGTAGTGGTAGGGTTGTTCTTCTCATGGCGACGCCCTTTTTTCTGCGGGATAGTCGAAGTGTACCAATGTAATCCTATTGTTCAAGTATTGGCTGCAACTAACTGATAAATATTAAAATTACTCAAGAAATCTGGCCGAAATGGATGCCGGCAGGGGCTCTCCGGGTGCCCTTGCGGGGGTTACAGTGTCAGTTTGGGGGTCTGTTGCAGATGGCGGATTTCACGCACGATGTCGTCTACGTCGCGGCTGTAGCCATCCTCCGCCCCCTGTTTGAGGCGGCGCTCCAGGGTGGCGGCGGCCTCCCTCAGTGCCGGCACGCCGCAGTAGGTGGCCGAACCGTGGAGTTTATGCACCACCTCCAGCAGGGCGGCGAAGTTGCCGCTGTCATGGTGTTGCGTGATGGCGGTGAGATAGTCGGGCAGCTCCTTTTGCAGCATCTGGTAGAGCTCGCAGGCCAGCTCCCGGTTGCCACCGGCCCGCTCCAGCGCCAGGGCAGCATCGATAGTACGCAATGGTGAATTCATCCCTGTCTACTCCTTGTGTCCTTGTGGTGAAAAAGTGTGATAACGCAAACTTAGCCGTAATCGTTATCCGGCACAAGCCTGCTATAATCGGCCCCGGTTTTACTGAAGCGAGACGGCCTGCCATGACCTTTCCCACCATCGAATCCTTTGTCGGCAACACGCCGCTGGTACGCCTGCAGCGCCTGCCTGGTGCCAGTGAGCAATGCAGCAACACCATCCTGGTGAAGCTGGAGGGGAACAACCCGGCCGGTTCGGTCAAGGATCGGCCCGCCCTCGCCATGATCCAGTACGCCGAGGTGCGCGGCGAGATCAGGCCGGGGGATACCCTGATCGAGGCGACCTCAGGCAACACCGGCATTGCCCTGGCGATGGCGGCGGCGATCAAGGGCTACCGCATGGTGCTGATCATGCCGGAGAACATGAGCGTGGAGCGCCGCGCCTCGATGCGTGCCTACGGCGCGGAGCTCATCATCGTCAGCCGTGAGGCGGGGATGGAGGGGGCACGCGACCTGGCGCTGCAGATGCAGGCCGAGGGCAAGGGGCGGGTGCTCGATCAGTTCTCCAACCCGGATAATCCGCGCGCCCACTATGAGACCACCGGACCGGAGATCTGGCGCGACAGTCGGCAGCAGATCACCCACTTCGTCAGCGCCATGGGCACTACCGGCACCATCATGGGCACCTCGCGTTACCTCAAGGAGGTCAACCCCGCCATCCAGATCATCGGGGTGCAGCCCGAGGAGGGGGCCTCCATTCCCGGCATCCGCCGCTGGCCGCCGGCCTATCTCCCCTCTATCTTCGAGGCGAGCCGTGTCGATCGCACTATCGATATCGCACAGCAGGCCGCCGAGGAGACCACCCGTCGGCTGGCGGCCGAGGAGGGGATCTTCTGCGGCGTCTCCTCCGGCGGCGCCGTCGCGGCGGCGCTGGCGCTCTCCAGAGAGGTGGAGCAGGCGGTGATCGTCGCCATCATCTGCGATCGCGGCGACCGCTACCTCTCCACCGGGGTCTTCCCCGCCGAGTAGTCTTCCGCCCCACCCACCTTTTGCCACAGGTACGATTTTTTTCATGCCCAGACGACATAGACGCAAAGAGCTCCCCAAGGATCTGGTGCGGGTCACCATTCACGGCCTCACCCACGACGGGCGGGGCGTCGCCCATGCCAACGACAAGACGGTGTTTGTCGAGGGGGCGCTGAAGGGGGAGGAGGTGAGCTTTCTCTATGTCGAGCAGCATCGCGGCTACGATGTCGGCGTGGTGCAGGAGATTCACCAGGCCTCGCCGCTGCGGGTCGAGCCCAAGTGTGCCGCCTATGGCCTGTGCGGTGGTTGCTCGCTGCAACACATGGAGGAGGGGGCGCAGATCCTCGCCAAGCAGGAGGTGTTGCTGGAGAGCTTTGAGCGCATCGGCAAGGTGCGACCGAAGGCGGTGTTGCCGCCGCTCACCGGCCCCCACTGGGGCTATCGGCGCAAGGCGCGTCTGGGGGTGAAGGAGGTCGCGGCCAAGGGGCGGGTGCTGGTGGGCTTTCGCGAAAAGCGCAGTGCCTATATCGCTAATATGCAGCGCTGCGAGGTGTTGCATCCCAGTGTCGGTGAGCATCTGGAGGAGCTGAGCGCGCTTATCGGTTCGCTACAGGCGAGCAACCGCATCTGTCAGATCGAGGTGGCGGTGGATGATCGCCAGACCGCCCTGGTGCTGCGCAATCTCGACCCCCTGTGTGATGAGGACAAGGCGAAACTCACTGCCCACGCCAAGGCGCACAACCTCTGCCTCTTTCTGCAGCCGGGAGGAACGGAGAGTGTGGAGCCGCTGTGGCCTGAGCAGATCCAGCTGAGCTATGCCCTGCCCGAGTTCGACGTGCGCTTCAACTTCACCCCCGTCGGTTTTACCCAGGTCAATACCGACATCAACCGCAAGATGGTGCCCTACGCCATCGATTTGCTGCAGGTGCAGCCGCACGATCGGGTGCTCGACCTCTTCTGCGGCATCGGTAACTTCACCCTGCCGCTGGCGCGTCGCGCCAAAGAGGTGGTGGGGGTCGAGGGGCTCGACATTCTGGTGCAGCGGGGACGCGAGAACGCCGCCCTGAACAGCATCACCAATGTCGAGTTCCATGTGGCCGACCTCGCCAAGGCGGTGGAGATGCTCCCCTGGTGGGGACAAGGCTTCGACAAGGTGCTGCTCGACCCGGCCCGCGATGGTGCGATGGAGGCGATTCCCCATATTGCCAAACTGGGAGCGAGACGTATTGTCTACGTCTCCTGCAACCCCGCCACCCTGGCCCGTGATGCGGGGCTGCTGGTCAATGAACACGGTTACACCCTGGAGAGTGCCGGCGTGATGGATATGTTTCCCCACACCGCCCACGTGGAGTCGATCGCCCTCTTCACCAGGAAGTAAACTGTCGTCTCTCCATGCTCGGCACCCTGCTCGCGTCATGCACAGGGTGCGCGATAGTTACGCCGCTATCTCTTCTTCCCCAGACTTCTCCTGCGCCGCCTGCAGCTCCTTCACGGTCTGCTCCAGTTTCTGCTTCTCCTTGCGCAGGGTGGCGAGGGCCTCTTCTGCCTTTTTGCGGGCATCGGACTCATCCATCTTCTGCTTTTTCAGCGTCTTTAGCTTCTTCACCACGTTTTCCGGCGTATCCGAGAGGGTGGTGCTGATGGCCTTGATGGCGCGCTCCTTCTCCGCCAGGCTCTCCTTGAGTTTTTTCAGCTGCAGTTCGTTGTTGTTGCGATCGTTAAGGATCTGCTGCTGGAGTTTCTGCTGGTTGGCCTGCGCCTCGGCAAGGGCGGCCTCAACGGCAGCCAGGGATTTTCTGCTCTCTGCCAGCTGCTGTTCCACCGCGGCGACATCGAGCCGTGCCTGTTCCCGTGCCTTGCTCACGTCGAGTTCGGCATCGCGGGAGCGCTGGATAGTTGTCTCGAGCGCCAGTTTGAGCTCCTGGGGGGTGCAGTTTGCGTCCAGCTTCAGGGCGTCTGTCGCCGCCATCATCAGCACTTGTTTACTAATCGCGAGATCTTTCCAGACCCTGAGTTGTAATTCGGCTTCGGTTTCTGTCACGGGTTCTCCTAGGGATGTGCAAGGGATAGTGATATGGATGTTTCACAAATTACAACAATGCCGCTCCCGGGCGCCCTGCATGTTGCCGCTCGGGGGTGTGATGGTACAGTGAATTTTCCGGCGAAGCAGTTGCCGTCATTCATACACCCGACGAAAAAATGTTCGCTGTGCCATGAACAGGCTGGCGAGGGCGTGTGTAATTTGTGATTTCCGGGTTAAATTTCAGGCCATCTCGTGCCAGCGCGGGAATATACACAAAAAAACGCGTCATTTCAATAACATAAGCATCGACCCTTGCGCCTCAGAGTGGATACGTTGGTTAAACAGCGACCTTTGCACCCATCATCCTCATTAACCGCACCGCGCCTATCATGACCGCGCCGACTACCATGCCGGCCAGCAGGTCGCCGATTAGCGCGGGAAGCGCTTCGAGCAGGTGGTGCACGGTCTCGATGTTGTGCACGAACATCCCGCCACCGACCAGCAACATGGCGAGGGTGCCGATCACCCCGAGCAGGCGGATCACCTGTGGCAGCGCGTTGACCAGTAGTTGTCCGCTGGTCTTGAGACCGCGTGCGCGGATCCCCTGATTGTTGGTGGCCCGTTCGATGAGGTGTAGCCCGACATCGTCCATGCGCACCAGCAGGGCGACCACTCCGTAGACCCCGGCGGTGGCAAGCAGGGCGATGAAGCTGACCACGGCCACCTGGAGTGCCAGTGACTCTTCCATCACCGTGCCCAGGGCGATGACGATGATCTCGATGGAGAGGATGAAGTCGGTGCGCACGGCCGCCTTGATCTTGCTTGCCTCGCGCGCCACCAATTCGTCGGCATCTTCCGTTTCGCGTGCGGCAATCGACGCGCCGTGGTGACCGGCGAACATCTCGTAGACCTTCTCTGTTCCCTCGTAGCTGAGGTAGGCGCCGCCGATGAGCAGGATGGGGACGATGAGCCACGGCAGCCAGCTGCTGAGCAGGAAGGCGACGGGCAGGATGATGAGCTTGTTGATAAGCGACCCCTTGGTGATGGCCCAGATCACAGGCAGTTCACGGCTGGCGTGAAATCCGGTCGCCTTCTCGGCGTTGACCGCCAGGTCGTCACCCAGCAGGCCGGCGGTCTTTTTTGCCGCCACCTTGCCCATCACCGCGACGTCGTCGAGCAGCATCGCCACATCATCCAAAATCGCAAAAATTCCGCCAGCCACAAGCTCTTCCTGTTGGTTTAGAGGGGGATTACCCGTTATGTTTAAATGCTCACCGTGCCTGTTCCAACAACCTGTCAGGAGCGTTACATCCCCAACTCGGCGAAAAAGTCGTTGCCCTTGTCATCGATGATGATAAAGGCGGGGAACTCTCTTACCTCGATGCGGTAGACCGCCTCCATGCCGAGTTCGGGGTAGTCAATGACCTCGGAGCGGGTGATGTTCTGTTGGGCGAGGATGGCGGCGGCGCCGCCGATGGAGCCCAGATAAAACCCCTTGTGCCGTTTGCATGATTCGGTGACCTGGCGGGTGCGATTGCCCTTGGCCAGCATTACCAGTGAGCCGCCGTGTTGCTGGAACAGTTCGACATAACTGTCCATCCTTCCCGCTGTGGTGGGGCCGAAGGAGCCGGAGGCGTAGCCTGTGGGGGTCTTGGCCGGCCCGGCGTAGTAGACGATGTGCTCCTTGAAGTAGTCGGGCAGCCCTTCGCCGCGTTCCAGCCGCTCTTTGAGTTTGGCGTGGGCGATGTCACGGGCGACGATGATGGGGCCGTTGAGCAGCAGGCGGGTCTTGATCGGGTAGCGGGAGAGTTCGGCCCTTATCTCGTTCATTGGGCGGTTGAGGTCAATGCTGACTACCTCGTCACTCAATGCTTGCGGTCGCGCCTCGGGCAGGTATTTCGCCGGTTCGCGTTCCAGCGCCTCCAGCCAGATGCCGTCACGGTCAATGCGCCCGAGGATGTTGCGATCGGCCGAGCAGGAGACGCCGATGCCGACCGGGCAGGAGGCACCGTGGCGCGGCAGGCGGATGACACGCACATCGTGGGCGAAGTACTTGCCGCCGAACTGGGCGCCAATGCCCAGCTCGCGGGTGAGTTGCAGCACCTGCTGCTCCAGGGCGCGATCACGAAAGGCCTGGCCGTATTCGTTACCCTGTTCCGGCAGGGTGTCGAGGTAGCGGGCGGAGGC
>JAPHSX010000022.1 GCA_026196575.1 Gammaproteobacteria bacterium
CCCAATTCACCTTATAATGATGCCCCGTGACCGGCAAGGCCAGCCTTTAAAAATGGCCACCATGAACCCATGCTAACCGGATAGGAGGCGCCGCGGCACCTCACACCATCCACTACTGATTTGAGGTAACCCTGTGAGCCACTCTGCTAATGACGACATGGATCTGGGTAGCGGCATCGCCGCCTTTGAAGGCAAGCACTTTGCCACCGCCATGCAACTGCTCTCCCCCCTGGCCGAGCAGGGCCATCCCGAGGCGCAGTATCGTGTCGCCATCATGCAACAGGGCGGCCTGATTGGCGCACCGAATATGGCCATGGCGGTCAAATATATGCGCGCCGCCGCCGAACAGGGACACGGCCTGGCCCAGCATGGCCTCGCCGTGATGTACCTTGAGGGCGAGGGTGTGGAGAAGGACAGCCGACAGGCGATCGAGTGGTTTGAAAAGGCCGCCACGCATGGCCTGCAAGGCTCCCTTACCACCCTGGGGATGATGTATCAGGACGGTTATGGCGTAGAGAAGGATGAAGAGAAGGCGCTGGCCTACTACAAAAAGGCCGGTTTCGAGATGTAACCACACCCCTTTACCACCCTCGTTGAGGCGCGTGACCGATACCTTGCGAGGGCCCCCGCATCGACACTCCGGCAACGATCCGTTGCAAATAACCACAATCGACACATTTCACCGCTTTATCCACCCAGATCGAGGAAATTACTCACTCTGGAATGGCCGGAGTGGTCCCTCGTGCCCACCGTGCGAGCCCATAAATAGTTATTCGCCCAGGTCGACAGCCCACAGGGCAGATGCTAAAGTGCGTCAAATCACACAATTTGTGGCAAATGACCCGCGCAACTTGATCTTCATCAATGCCCGAGAAAGACTCACATGCTCTACTACGCTGCGCTCGGTTAACCCTGACCGAGACTACCCTCCCAAACGAGGGCCCCGTTAATAACCGAGGTAATCAATGAAGTTCGGAGCTGTTGGAACCATCACGCATCACCTGCTACTTGCCGCGCTGCTGCTCGTCTCTCTCTCCGCTGGCGCCGCCAGCATCAGTGATTTCCCGCAGGTCAAGACGATGTTTCCCGAGGCCGACAGCTTCGGCCCCTTCGAGGGGGAGCCCGTTGCCGCCAAGGCACTCAAAGGCGATGAGCTGGTCGGTTATGTGCTGCTGACCAATGATATCGCCCCCGTCCCCGCCTACTCCGGCAAGCCGATCAACCATCTCGTGGGTATCGACATGGCGGGCAAGATTCGCGGCGCCTATGTCATTGAACACCATGAACCCATCATGCTCGCCGGGATCCCCGAGGAGCGCCTGCACCGTTTCGCCGCCCAATATGTGGAGAAACACGTCTCCGATCGCATTCGCGTCGGTTCCGGCACGCGCGAGGGTTTTGTCAACCTGGACGGCGTCAGCGGGGCGACCGTTACCGTGATCGTGCAGAACGAGGCAATCATGCGCTCGGTACGCCAGCTGGCGGTAGCCCACGGCATTATTAAATCCGATCCGGCACTCGCGCAGCCTCGCGCCAGGGTGAAGATGGATAACTACGAGCCTTCGAGCTGGGAGTTTCTCACCGGTAACGGCGCCATTCGCCGCATGCATGTTACCTACGGCGACGTCGACGCCGCCTTTGTCGGCACCCCCGGCGAGGGGATCGATGAGGCGAGTGCCGAGACAAAGGGCGACACCTTCATCGACATGTACTACGCCTACCTCAACTCCCCCATCGTCGGCCGCAACCTGCTGGGTGATCGCGAATACCACTGGCTGATGACCCAGCTTGGAGAGAACGAGCACGCCATCGCGGTGATGGCCAACGGCAACTACTCGTTCCGCGGCACCGGTTTTGTCCGCGGCGGGATCTTCGACCGCTTCCAGCTGTGGCAGAATGATCGCGGCATCAGCTTCCGCGACATGGACTACCACCACCCCACCGCACTCGGTCAGCCGCTCACCGATATGCCGGGCTTTGGCGAGTCGGTGATCTTCATCATTCGCAACGAACATGAGTTCGACCCTGGTCAACCGTGGCAGGCGGAGCTACTGGTGGTGCGTCAGACCACGCCGCTGGAGAGAAGCTATGTCAGCTTCAGCGGTGATTACCTGATCCCGGACGCCTACGTAGAGTACCCCCCGGCACCAGTAATCGAGGCCGAGGTCGACGAGCCGATTTGGGTCACCATCTGGCGTGACAAGAGCTTCCAGATTGTCGTGCTGGTAACCGCCCTTGGCGTGCTTAGCATGATCCTGATGTTTCAGGAGTGGCTGGTAAAACGCCCGCGTCTGCTGAATCGGCTGCGTACCGGCTTCCTGCTCTTCACCCTGTTCTATATCGGCTGGTACTCACTGGCACAGCTTTCGGTGGTCAACGTCCTCACCTTTACCTACTCCATCATCAACGGATTCCGTTGGGATACCTTCCTCATGGACCCGCTGATGTTCATCCTCTGGACCTTCGTCGCGGTCAGCGTCCTGCTGGTGGGCCGCGGGATCTACTGCGGCTGGCTCTGCCCGTTCGGTGCCCTGCAAGAGTTCATCAATCGCATCGCCCGTTATTTCAAGGTGCGGCAACTGGAGTTTCCCGCTGCCGTGCATGAGCGCCTCTGGGCCATCAAGTACATCATATTGATCGTGCTGTTCGGCATCTCGCTGCAATCCCTGGCCAGCGCCGAGCGTTACGCCGAGGTCGAACCCTTCAAGACCGCCATCATCCTGCACTTCCAGCGTGAGTGGGGCTATCTGCTCTACGCCGGCGCACTGCTGCTGATTGGCGCCTTCAACCACAAATTTTACTGCCGTTATGTCTGTCCGCTGGGGGCGGCGCTGGCGGTGGTCGGAAAGATCCGCCTGTTCGAGTGGCTGCACCGTCGCAAAGAGTGCGGACGCCCATGCCAGATCTGCGCCAACGAATGCGAGGTACGGGCCATTGACCGCATTGGTGTGATCAATATGAACGAATGCCACTACTGCCTGGACTGCCAGGTCACCTATCACGACCAGCACAAGTGTCCGCCGTTGGTGGAAAGAGTCAAACGCCGTGAACGGGCGGAGCAGGCCAAACAGAGTTAAAAAAACCATGTAACCACATGGAGCAAGCAGAACCCCGCCCTCAGGCGGAACAACCACAAAAGAAGGGTAAACACAGGAGAAGCACTACCATGACTGACCAAAGAGACGACCTTAAAGACGACGACAAAACCGGCATCAGCCGCCGTACCTTCCTCGGCGCCACCGCGGCAGCGGGCGTGGCGGGGGCAGGCCTGAGCAGCGGCATGATTCCCGGCATCAAGAACGCCGAGGCAAGCAGCAAAACCAACGCCAATGGCCTGAAATTCCACGTTGATCCAGGCGAGCTGGACGATTACTACGGCTTCTGGAGCGGTGGTCAATCGGGTGAGGTGCGTATTCTGGGTGTCCCCTCGATGCGCGAACTGATGCGTATCCCGGTGTTCAACCGCGATTCGGCCACCGGCTGGGGCCAGACCAACGAGAGCAAACGTATCCTGGGTGACAGCTCCGAGTTCATGAACGGCGACACGCACCACGTTCACGGCAGCTACACCAACGGCACCTACGATGGCCGTTACCTCTATGTCAACGACAAGCTCAATACCCGTGTCGCGCGTATCCGCATGGATATCATGAAGACGGACAAAATCGTTACCGTCCCCAACGTCACCAGCATCCACGGCATCCGCCTGCAGAAGTACCCGAAGAGCGGCCTGATCTTCGCCAACGGCGAGATGATCATTCCCCAGCCCAACGACGGACGCGACCTGGAGACCCCTGCCAACTACTGGACCATGCTCTCCGCTATCGACGGCGAAACCATGGAAGTGGTATGGCAGATCATCGTTGACGGCAACCTCGACAACGTCGACACCGACTACACCGGCAAATACGCCTGCTCCACCTGCTACAACTCTGCGCGCGGCGTAACCCTGCCTGAGATGATGGGACCGGAGCGTGACTGGGCCGTTGTCTTCAACATCCCCGCCATCGAGGCGGCGGTCAAGGCCGGCAAGTACAAGACTATCGGCGACTCCAAGGTTCCGGTCATCGACGGCCGTGGTGCCGAGAAGGGCGGCTCCAAATTCACCATGTATGTCCCGGTACCGCGCAGCCCACACGGCCTCAACACCACCCCGGATGGCAAGTACTTCATCGCCAACGGCAAGCTGTCGCCCACCGTCACCATCATCGAGATCGCCAAGGTCGACCAGTGGTTCGCCGGCAAGTTCAAGGACCCGCGTGATGCCGTTATCGCCGAGCCCGAAGTTGGCCTGGGGCCGCTCCACACCACCTACGATGGTCGCGGCAACGCCTACACCTCGGTCTTCCTCGACAGCCAGGTGGTGAAGTGGAACATCCAGGACGCCATCAGCGCCGCCAAGGGCAAGAAGGTCAACTACATCCGCCAGAAGCTGGACGTGCACTACCAGATCGGCCACACCAAGGCGACCATGGCCGAAACCAACGAGGCCGATGGCCAGTGGCTGGTGGCCCTGTGCAAGTTCTCCAAGGATCGTTACCTGCCGGTTGGCCCGCTGCACGCCGAGAATGATCAGCTGATCGACATCTCCGGCGACGAAATGAAGCTGGTACACGACGGCCCGACCTTCCCCGAGCCCCATGACTGCATCATGATGCGCCGCGACATCGTGCGTCCTGCACGTCTCTGGAGCCGCGATGACCCCTACTTCGCCGAGACCGTAGCCATGGCCAAGCGCGATGGCGTCGTCCTGGAGAAGGAGAACAAGGTCATTCGCGACGGTAACAAGGTTCGTGTCTACATGACCACGACCGCTCCGACCTTTGGCCTGAGCAACTTCAAGGTCAAGAAGGGCAACGAGGTAACGGTGGTTATCACCAACATTGACCAGATCGAAGACCTGCACCACGGCTTCGCCCTGACCAACCACGGTGTTAATATCGAAATTGGTGCCCAGGCGACCGCATCGGTTACCTTTACCGCCAACAAGCCTGGTGTACACTGGTACTATTGCAGCTGGTTCTGTCATGCTCTGCACATGGAGATGTCTGGACGGATGCTGGTCGAGGCCTAAGTAAACCTGCAGGGTAACGCCCTCACCGCGACTACCGCCAACGGCAGGCACGGTCGCGGTGATGGTCATGGGGGTGCCATTAAACGCGCTTCCATGACCAGTACCACTGTGTACGTCGTTACCCTGTACCTATCACGATACTGAAAATGCCGAATTACCGATTTCTTTTTCTGCTGCTCTGTTTACACACAACTGTGGTGATGGCAGCGGAATATCAGGCCCACCCCGATGGGCCTTCTTTACGACAGTTGATCGCCAACGCCAGTGCGGGAGATACCATCACCCTCGCCCCCGGCCTCTATCAAGGCGGGATAGTGATCGACAAACCCCTGACCCTGCAAGGCACATCCAGCGCCATTATTGATGCCGGTGGCGTGGGTGATGTTGTCCGTGTCGAGGCCGTTGACGTGACCATTCGTGGCCTGACCCTGCGCAACTCCGGCTTCAACCTGACCAAGATGAATGCTGCCGTCCATGGCGCGCGTGGCGCGCACCGCCTGGCGGTCGAGGATACCGTGATGGAGGGCAATGCCTTCGGACTCTGGGTATGGCACGCCGAGGATATCCGCTTCGTCCACAACAGCATCCGTGGCGATACCCGCTATGCCTCACAGGATCGCGGTGACGGCATACGGCTGTTCAATATCACCAACGGCCTGTTCAGCCACAACACCGTGTGGGAGACGCGCGACGGGATCTACGTCGATACCAGCCGCAACCTGCAGTTTCGCGACAACACCTTTCACGATCTGCGCTATGGCATCCACTACATGTATGCCCACAATGGCCGCATCACCGGCAATCACACCACCCGCACCCGTAGCGGCTATGCCCTGATGATGTCGCGTGATCTGGTGGTGGAGGGCAACACCTCCGAAAATGACCAAAACTACGGCTTGCTGATGAACTTCATCACCTACAGCACCATCCGCAACAATGTGTTTCGCTCCGTCACCGGCTGGTCCGGCCCGCTTGAACAGGAACATGGCATTACGCTCGGTGCCGATGGCAAGGCGGTCTTCATCTACAACTCGCTGCACAACACCATAACGGATAACATCTTTGCCGATAGCGAGATTGGCATTCACCTCACTGCCGGTTCCGAGGGCAATGAGATCCACGGCAACGCCTTTATGCGCAACCAGTTCCAGGTTAAATATGTCGCCTCGCGCAAACAGGAGTGGTCACACGATGGTCGTGGCAACTTCTGGAGCGACTACCTGGGTTGGGACCTGGGCGATGACGGCATCGGCGATCAGCCCTATGAACCCAACGACGGCATCGACAAATTGCTGTGGAAATATCCCCTGGCGAAGATGCTGATGAACAGCCCGGCGATACAGACCCTGCGTTGGGTGCAAAAACAGTTCCCCATACTGCGCTCACCGGGGGTCCAGGACAGCCACCCGCTGATGCGCCCACCTAAAGAGAAAAATGCATGAGTCCCACGGCTGTTGAATTCACCCAGGCGAGCAAGCAGTACGGCCGCTTCGTCGCGGTCGATGGTCTCGATCTGACGATCCACCAGGGTGAGGTGATCGGACTTCTCGGCCATAACGGCGCCGGCAAGACCACCTCAATGAAGATGCTGCTCGGTGTCACCAGCCCCACCAGCGGCACGGTACGGGTCTTCGGCGAAGACCCCAGCGGCCAACAGGCCCACACCCTGCGCCAGAAACTCGGCTATCTGCCGGAGAGCGTCAGCTTTTACGAGCAGCTCACCGGCCTGGAGGTGTTGCGCTATTTCGCCCGTCTCAAGCGGGTCGATACCCGCGGTTGCGAGGCACTGCTGGAGCAGGTCGGCCTGAAAGAGGAGGCGATTCAGAAGCGGGTGAAGACCTACTCCAAGGGGATGCGCCAGCGCCTTGGCCTCGCCCAGGCGCTGCTCGGTGAACCGCGCCTGCTGCTGCTGGATGAGCCCACGGTGGGACTCGATCCGCTCGCCACCCGCGACCTCTACGCCATGCTTGATCAGTTGCGCAAACAGGGGGTCACCATCATTCTCTCCTCCCATGTACTGCCGGGAATCGAGCGCCATATCGATCGCGCCGCCATTATGGGCCAGGGGCGCCTGCTGGCCGTCGGCTCGCTGGAGGCGTTGCGTGAACATGCCGAGCTGCCGCTGCTGATCCAGGTGCGTGGCGGCAATGCGCGTGAGCAGGCCGACGCACTCGACAGTCTTGGCGTGACGTGTACGCCGGTGCAGGAAAATCAGCTGGAGGTCAAAGGCTCGGCCAGCACCAAGATGGAGGTGTTACGCCGCTTGATGCAGCAACCTGGAGTCGAGGACATCGACGTCTTGCCCCCCTCGCTGGAGACACTCTACGCCCACATCAGCCTGCAGGGGGCACGCCCATGAATCCCATTCTGACCGTAGCCGGCAAGGAGTTTCGCGATGGACTGCGCAACCGCTGGATCATTGCCATTACCCTGATCTTCGCACTACTCTCACTGGGGCTCGCCTATTTTGGCGCCGCCGCCTCCGGGCGCGTCGGCTTTACCTCACTGGATACCACCATCATCAGCCTGGCCAGCCTGGCGATCTTCATCGTGCCGCTGATCGCCCTGCTGCTGGCCTACCACACAGTGGTGGGCGAGGAGGAACAGGGCACCCTGCTGTTATTACTCACCTATCCGCTGGGCCGCGGTCAGCTGCTGGCGGGCAAGTTTCTGGGCCACACCGGGATCATCGGCATCTCCTCACTACTCGGTTTCGGGATCGCCGGGGTGGTGATGGCGACATTTTCCGACGAGACAGCGCTTGCCGAACTGCTCGGTGCCTACAGCTATTTCATCGTCTCGGTCATGATGCTGGGGCTGGTCTTCGTCGCCTTCGCCCATCTGATCAGCGTCCTGGTGGCCGAGAAGACCCGCGCCGCCGGACTCGCCCTGCTGGTCTGGTTCCTCTTTGTACTGATCTTCGACCTCGCCCTGCTCGGGGCGCTGGTCGCCACCGAGGGCAAGGTGGGGGCCGACATCTTTCCCTACCTGCTGCTGCTCAACCCCACCGACGTATTCCGCCTGGCCAATCTGGCCGGCTTCGAGGCGGCACAGGCCCATGCCGGCCTGAGCACCATCGCCACCCCGGAGATCCTCAGCCCGGGCTTCCTCCTGGGCGTGCTTTCGCTCTGGATCGCCATACCGTTTTCCCTGGCCGTCTGGCTCTTCAGCCGACGCCAGGCCTGACCATCAGACCCTATAGGAGATGAGGTAATGAACCGTCACCTTGCACCCATCGCCACCCTGTTCGCCACCCTGTTACTCTGGGGTTGCAGCAGCGAAGCGCCGCCAGCGGCACAGAGCGGCCCGGTCACGCTGAGCCGCGCCGACAGCTGCCATGTCTGCGGCATGATCGTCCTTGATCAACAGGGCCCCAAGGGGCAGGCCCGACTCGTGGGCGGAGGCAAACCGGTCGCCTTCTGCTCCACCACCGACCTGATGGCCTTCCTTTTCCAACCCGACACCCCGGCCACGGTAAAGGAGGTGTGGGTACACAACATGCATGAGGCAAACTGGCAATCCCCCCCCGACAACGGCTACATCAACGCCTACGAGGCGTGGTATGTAATAGAACACGACCTGCATGGCGCGATGGGCCACACCCTGGCACCCTTTGCCGAGAAGCAGCAGGCCGAGGCCTTCATCGCCAAACATGGCGGCAAAGTTTTGCACTATAACGAGCTCACCCTCGACATCGTCGCCGGCATGGCCAGCTACGCCTTCCCCGACTTCGACAAGGTGCGTGATTTCGACCCGGAGGTAGAGCTGGGGGGCGGCGCTGCAAAACACCACTAACGCCCGGTTCAGGCCACGAACAGTCCCGGTCTTGCCCCTCAAGCGCAGATGAGGGGGGCTAGAGATATTTGCGCACATAGCGCAACCCCGGATCCTGCTCATGCACCTCAATGCTGAAGCCCAACCCTTTGACCAGTTGCAGCATCTCGCTGTTGCTGGCCAGTACCTCCCCCTCCATCAGCTCGATATCACGGCCATTGGCCGCCTGCATTAGCCCCTCCATCAGGCGGTGGGCGATGCTGCGGTGCCGCCACGCATCGGCGACGACGATGGCAAATTCGCAGCTCTTGCCGTCGGGGTTGATGATGTAACGCGCCACGCCGATCTCCACCTCCGCCCCCTCCTCCTCGACCACCGCGATGAGCGCCATCTCGCGGTCGTAATCGATCTGGGTGAAGCGCGCCAGCATCGCCGGGGGGAGTTCGTTGAGCGCCATCATAAAGCGGAAGTATTTGCTCTGGCTGGAGAGGCCGCGCACGAAGGCCTGCTCGATGGCGGCATCTTCGGGGCGAATGGGGCGCACCGTGAGATCGGTGCCGTCGGCCAGCTGCCAGTGACTCACCATCTCCGCCGGATAGGGGTGGATCGCCATATGGGCGTAGCGTTCACGGCTGAAGGGGTGGAAGTCGATGACGATGCGGGCATCGGCGGCGATGGCCCCCTGCTCGTCGACGATGAGCGGGTTAATGTCGAGCTCGCGCAGCCACGGCAGCTCGCAGGCCATCTGCGAGACACGCAGCAGGATGTTTTCCAGCACCGTCATCTCGATGGGGGGCATGTGGCGGAACGGCCCCAGCATTTTGGCGATGCGGGTGCGCGAGATCAGATCGGCGACCAGGAAACGGTTGAGCGGCGGCAGGGTGACCACCCGATCCGCCATGATCTCCACGGCGGTACCGCCGGCGCCGAAGGTGACCACCGGGCCGAAGACCGGGTCGCTGATCAGCCCCACCAGCAGTTCGCGGCCGTTGGCGCGGCGCACCATCGGCTCGACGGTGACGCCGTCCAGACGCGCCTCGGGGCGGTTGTGCCGCACCGCCTCCAGCAGCTCATGATAGGCGGAACGCACCCCCTGCGCGCTGTTAATGCCGAGGCGGATGCCGCCCGCATCCGACTTGTGGCTGATGTCGGGGGAGTTGATCTTGAGCGCCACCGGCAGGCCGATGGACTCAGCCTGCACCAGCGCCTCGTTGGCCGAGCGCACCACTACCCCCTGGGCGCAGGGGATATGAAAGGCGTGCAGCACCGCCTTCGATTCACTCTCGCTCAGCACCTTGCGCCCCTCGGCCAGGGCGCTCTCGATAATCAGGCGCGCGCCGTCGATGTCGGCGGGCTCGTGCCGTTGTGAGCTGGGGGCGGGGGTCTGCAACAGCAGCTGCTGGTTGCGGTAGTAGCTGGTGAGGTAGGAGAAGGCCTCCACCGCCGCCTCGGGGGTGTGGAAGCTGGGGATCCGCGCCTCGCGCAGGATCTTGCGCCCCGCCTCCACCTGGGTATGCCCCATCCAGCAGCTGAGGAGCGGCTTGGCCTGCTGCTGGGCCAGTTGTGCCACCGCCACGGCCACCGCCTCAGGGCAAGTCATCGCCTGCGGGGTGAGGATCACCAGCACGCCGTCAACCTGCGGGTCTTGCAGCACCACCTTGAGGGCCTCGGCATAGCGTTCCGGGGTGGCATCGCCGATGAGATCGACCGGATTGCCGCGCGACCAGGTGACGGGAAGGATCTCATCGAGCCTCGCCACCGTCTCGGCACCAAGCTCGCTCAGCGGGATGCCGAGGTCGGCACTGCGGTCGCTCGCCATCGCCCCGGGGCCGCCGCCGTTGGTGACGATGAGCAACCGCTCGCCCTGGGCGCGAAAACGGCTGGAGAGGGTGGTGGCGGCGGAGAAGAGGTCGCCAATGCGCAGCCCGCGCACCACCCCAGCACGGCGCAGCACGGCGGCGAAGACATCGTCGGCCCCCACCAGCGCCCCGGTGTGGGAGAGGGCCGCCTGGGAGCCGCTGGCGTGGCGCCCCACCTTGAGGACGATCACCGGCTTGACCCGCGCGGCGGCACGCAACGCGCTGACGAAGGAGCGGCTGCGGTGGATCCCCTCGATGTAGAGCAGGATGCTCTCGGTTTTGCTGTCGGCCACCAGATAGTCGAGCACCTCGCCGAAGTCGATATCGGCGGCGATGCCGGTGGAGATCACCGAGGAGAAGCCGATACCGTTGGGGGCGGCCCAGTCGAGTACCGCGGTGCAGAGCGCCCCCGACTGGGAGACCAAGGCGACACGACCATCGAGGGCAACACCGCGGTTAAAGGTGACATTGAGGCCAAGCGCCGGGCGCATGATGCCGAGGCAGTTGGGGCCGATAAAACGCAGGCCGTAACGGCGGGCGTTCTCCACCACCCGCCGCTCCAGCCGCTCCCCCTCGCGCCCCACCTCACGAAAGCCCGCCGAGAGGATCACTGCGGCGCGCACCCCTTGCTCGCCGCACTGCTCGATGATCCCCGGCACCGTGGCCGCCGGGGTGGCGATCACCGCCAGGTCGACCGCTTTGCCCACCGCGGCAATGTCGGGGTAACAGGGGCGCCCCTCCAGCTGCGTGTACTTGGGGTTAATGGGGTAGACCTCCCCCTTGAAGCCTCCCTCCAGCATATTCTGGAAGACCAGACTGCCGACCGACCCGGCGCGGCTGCTGGCACCGAAGATGGCCACCGAACGGGCCTCAAATAGTTGATGCAGATAGTGTTTGCTCATAATCCCTGCCCTGCTCCCTCGCTGCCGATCAGCAAATGGTGTGCGATACTCACCTAACATAGCAATGGGGAAGCCATGTCGACAGCCTATCTTACTCATCCGGTATTTCTGCAACATGAAATGGGGGCCCACCACCCGGAGCGCCCGGCACGGCTGTACGCCATCGAGGATCGCCTCATCGCCAGTGGGCTGTTCGACCTGCTGCGCCACTACCGCGCGCCACGCGCCAGCCGTGAGGCGCTGCTGCGGGTGCACACGGCCGACTATCTCGATCTGTTGGCACAGCGCTCGCCACAACAGGGCTACCGTCAGCTCGACCCCGATACCATGATGAACCCCCACACCCTGGAGGCGGCGTGGCACGCGGCGGGCGCCGCGGTACAGGCCACCGATCTGGTGCTGAGCGGCGTGGTGGAGAACGCCTTCTGCGCGGTGCGCCCGCCGGGCCACCACGCCCTGGCCGCGCGCGCCATGGGCTTCTGTTTTTTCAATAACATCGCCGTTGGCGTCGCCCACGCCCTGGCCGCGCACGGTCTGCAGCGAGTGGCCATTGTCGACTTCGACGTACACCACGGCAACGGCAGCGAGGCAATATTCGCGGCGGACGATCGGGTGCTGCTCTGCTCCAGCTTCCAGCACCCCTTCTACCCCGGCACCGACCTCAAGCCGCATCATCCCAATATCGTTCACGCCCCGCTACGCGCCGGTGACGGCAGCAGCGCCCTGCGTGCCGCCTACAGCGAGCACCTACTGCCGGCGCTGGAGGCCTTCGCCCCGCAGATGATCTTCATCTCCGCCGGTTTCGACGGCCACGTTGAGGATGAGATGTCCGCCCTGCAGCTCACCGACGGCGACTACGCCTGGCTCACCCGGCAACTGGTCGATGCCGCGGCGCGCCATGCGCAGGGACGCCTCGTCTCGCTGCTGGAGGGGGGCTACGCCCTCAACGCCCTTGGGCGCAGCTGCGCGCAGCATATTCGCGTACTGATGGGGCTGCACGGGGAGGCATAAGGGTGGCCGTTATTGAAGGATACCCGGCGGTGCTCGACCTTTGGTTCAGCGCATGGGTGCATCCACGCTGTAATGACGGTGACAGCTTACTAAACACACTTGATTCCCACCCGCCACCGGTTCGTAGAGTTTTTACCCCAAATACTTGAACGGTTCGCCAGTCAGATCGAACCGTTGACTGACTATCGGGTAGTGCCAGGGATGCACGACGACATATCGGTGACACCTACGCCATGTTCATGCTGGTACAGGGACCACCACGCTCAAGACGCCGGGCTGGAACTGGGAGGAAAACACATCTTTATCATCCTCTACCCCCACTATGCCGAGGCGATGGCGCTGACCGGTGACGGGGATATCGTCTGTTGCGCCCATGAGCACCGCCCGGCGATCAGCGAAATCAAGAACATCAATAAGGGGAACGTGTCCGCTGCTCAATCCCGGCACAGTGGCCGGCATGGGATCGCGCGCGCTGCATCGTAGGTGATCTGCAGAGCATGCAATGTGAAATCCGGGAGATGCCAAACCCGTAAAGGCTGCAGGCGGTGCTGGATTCCTTGCCACTCACCTCGCCCGCCATCGCCAGCGGTTAATGGAACCTCTAGCCCCCGATTAGTAGATCTCCTGCGCGGTATTGGTCACGTTGAACTTGCCGGTGGTGGCCGGCAGCGCAATTCGCGCCTTCACCTCCAGGCTCGTACTGTCTAGGATCACCTGGCCGCCCCCCTCGCTGGCCCAGTCGGAGATCCAGACCTCGCTGCCATCGGCATTGAACTCCATATGGACCGCCTTGCCAGCGATGGCGACATCGAAGCAGCGGTCGAGCGTGCCGGTCGCCTTGGCAATGGCGCAGATCTGCTGGTCGTGTTCCGAGTCCATATCCATCGTCATATCCACCAGCACCCAGGGGGATGCCGGGTGGGTCTTGATAAAGAGTGAACCCGCCGCTGGCAACTCGATCTGACGCACCACCTTCCAGGCATTATCAGGATCGTTCACCGGGTCGGCGCCGTAGACCGAGACAAAGGGACTGCCCAGATGCGGCGTGGCATTGACCCAGCCATAGAGCGGGTCCTCCCAGTTGGCGCCACGACCGGGGTGCGGCAGGGTACCGACATCAATGGTCGCCACCTGCGTGCGACTCTGCACATCGACCACCACCAACTTGTTGCTGGCATTGGCGGCGGTGATGAAATAGCGCTGGGTGTGATCCCAGCCGCCATCGTGCAGGAATTTCACGGTCGGGATGTTGAGTGCCAGTGGCGCCCCTGCCACGGCGTAATCGACAATGCCGACATACCCTGTCTCCTTCTGGTTGATCACCCACTCCGTGGCTTCGTGGGAGGCGATGATCGCCGCCACCCGCACCTCATCGAGGGTTGCACCATCAATATCGGTCATCGGCAGATCGACCCGGCTCTGCGGCTCCAGCGTCAGGCCATCGTAGACCACATACTGCGGCGGCCAGTAACACCCCTCGATCAGATATTGATCCTCATAACCGGTGAATTTGCTCCCCTCCACGCTACGAGCATCGTGGCAACCACGCGCCTTCGCCACCACGTTGGGTGTGCTCGCCCAGAGATCGATCATATTGACCCAGCCATCGCGGCCAATGGCATAGAAATAACGCCCGCTCGCCGAGGAGCGCAGGATATGCACCGCAAAGCCGACATCGACCCGGGCGATCTCCTCATGGCTATCGCCGTCGAAGATGGCGACCTTGCCATCATCGCGCAACACCACACCGAAAAAATTCTCCCAGTCACGGCTGTGCTGCGGGGCCGTGGGACGGCTCGCCACCGGCACCGTCAAATCCCAGCTGTCCTCGATCTCCGCCATCTCCAGGGCCGGCGCGGCGGGCGGCGGCAGCTGCAGATAGGCGGCCAGATCGGTGATCTCCGCCTCGATGAGGATACCGGCGGTGCCAAAGTTTGGCATCCCGCCAGGGGTACCGTGACGCATCATGGCAGCGAGGCCATCGGTGCCGATCGCTATCGACTCCGCCTCACCGATGGCCGGACCGGTGGCGCCTGCGCGATAGAGGCCATGACACCCCGCGCAGCGGTTGAAATAGATCTCCTTCGTCGCGTTGAAAGCGGTGGTATCGAGCGTTACCGGAGCGGTTGGCACCAGCGGACTGGCCTGCTGGCCGATATAGGTGGCGATATCGAGTGCATTGAGATCCGATAGATTGAGATCGGGCATGGTGTAGGGGTAAGCATCAAGCTCGGCTGCGGAGTAGGCGTGAGTCGCCATCGCCCGCGGCTCGGCGATAAAGGCCATCAGCCGCTCACAGGTCGAGGTGCGGCTGGTGGTGGCGTCAGCGCAGCCGACCGAGTGACCAAAAAGATCGGGGCCGATACGCGGAGTAGAACCCGTATCCAGGGCGTGGCAACCGGTGCAGTTCGTGCGAAAGAGCGCCTCACCTGCCACCACATCGCCCGTTGCGGTGAGCCGCTCCGGGTTGCTGGTGGCGGGTAGCCAGGCGAGATACTGCTCCAGATTGGTCAGATCCTCGCTGCTCAACTGCCCATCAAGAAAATTCATCGACGGGACATTGGCGATCCCCCGGTTGATCCGCCCCGCCGTGAGATCACGAATACTAATGCGGGCAAACCGTCCCCCGCCATCACTGCCGTGACAGGCAAAACAGACGCTATCGTAAAGCGCCTTGCCGGCGGCATTCGGCTCGCTAACGGCCGTCGAGGTAGAGGATGAGCTGCCACCGCCACAACCGGAGAGCTGGGCGACAAAGGCAAGGGCAGCGACAAGGCGGAGGGCCCTGAACAGAAAAATGGTCATTGAGTAGACTCTTCAGCTGGTTGCGGACAAACCAAAATCATCGCACATGGCGCGACGACCTTACGGGCGGGAGATTATGCAACAGGGACAACGGCTGCCAAATGATATACATCAAGAGCGGAACAGGCTCATCCGCCGCGCATCACCTGTCAGACATGAAAAGACGATAAGGGCTCTAAGTAAGTATCCCCCGGCAAAGCCGGGGGATTA
>JAPHSX010000028.1 GCA_026196575.1 Gammaproteobacteria bacterium
ATCCTCTGGTCCTCCAGCCAGTTCGACTGGGTCGACCTCGGCGACGCCTTCTGCACCGGATCATCCATCATGCCGCAGAAGAAGAACCCCGACGTCCCCGAACTGGTACGCGGCAAGAGCGGCCGCGTCTTCGGCTCCCTCGCCTCGATGCTGATGATCATGAAGGGCCAGCCGCTCGCCTATAACAAGGACAACCAGGAAGACAAAGAGCCGCTGTTCGACACCATCGACACCGTCAAGGGCTGCCTCAAGGTATACGCCGATATGATGGATCAGATCACCCTCAAGCCGAAGCAGATGCGCGAGGCCGCCCTGCGCGGCTTCTCCACCGCCACCGATCTCGCCGACTACGTCGTGCGCAACGGCGTGCCCTTCCGCGATGCCCACGAGATCGTCGGCAAGGCCGTCGCCTACGGCGTAAAACACCACAAGGATCTCTCCGAGATGTCGCTTGAAGAGCTGCAGCAGTTCTCTACTGCGATTAAGGAGGATGTCTTTGAGTATCTGACCCTGGAGGGGTCGGTCGCGGCGCGGAACCATATCGGCGGCACGGCGCCGGAGAGGGTGCGGGAGGCGGCGCTGAAGGCAAGGGAGCTGATAAATTATTAATTGTGGGAGTTGAAGGGGGTCTCTGTTGAGGCCCTTTTTAATTAGGAAAATACATAGGGAGAGTTAATTGACAATTCCAACATATGATCAATTTATCGAGCCAGTATTACGATATTTAGCGACATGTCCTGAAGGGGCAGTAGCTAAAGATGCGCATGAAGCTGCAGCAACAGCGCTTGGTTTGACTAATGAAGAAAGACAAGAAATGTTACCAAGCGGCGTGCAAGCAGTATATAAAAATCGAGCAGGTTGGGCGCATGACCGACTCAAGCGGGCGGGATTATCAAAAAGTCCCAAAAGAGGTTATTGGAGATTGACCGATGAAGGAATGAAATTTATTCAAGAGAGGCCATCCCAGCTCTCAAAAGAAGAGATTGAAAAAATTGCGGTAGGTTATATGGGTGTGCGTCTGAGTGATACAAAAAATACGAGGGACATTGCATGTGTCAATGACAATCAGCCAATGTCTGTTGGTTCTGAAAGTGTTAGTCCAGATGAAAGATTAGAAACAGCTATTTCTGAGATTAGAGAATCGGTAGCGACAGAAATACTAGAAATGCTCGCAGGTGTGAGCCCAACATATTTTGAGACGATAGTACTGGATGTTCTGCATAAACTTGGTTACGGAGCTAGTCGGTCAGATCTACAGAGGGTTGGTGGTGTTAGTGATGGAGGCATCGATGGTGTGATATCACTCGACAAGCTCGGGCTGGAAAAGGTATATGTGCAGGCTAAGCGTTGGCAAAGTTCTGTTGGACGTCCTGAAATTCAAGCATTTTATGGTGCATTGGCAGGGCAAAAAGCAAATAAAGGTGTTTTTATTACTACGTCATCATTTACATCGCAAGCCTCAGAGTTCGCGAGTTCTGTAGAGCGCATCGTATTGGTGGATGGTGTGAGATTGGCGCAATTCATGATGGATCACGAAGTCGGAGTTAGCCTGCGATCACTAAAAATCCCAAAGATAGATACTGATTATTTTGAGGAGTGAACCTCACCTGCCCGTAGCCTGTAGGTTGGGCTGACGCAGGAAGCCCAACAACACATCGCAACGGAGGCGAAACAATGCAATACCGACGCGCCAGGATGGCCGGTGGCACCTTCTTCTTTACCGTCAATCTGGCGAACCGAAACACCGATACCCTGGTGCGCTACGTCGATGAATTTCGTTCCGTTGTGCACAAGGTAAAACAGGCGCACCCATTTTCAATCGTCGCGATGGTGGTGTTACCCGAACACCTGCATGCGATATGGCGGCTTCCCGAGGGGGATGCCGACTATGCAAAGCGCTGGTCTTTGATTAAGGCGGGTTTCTCACGCCGCATACCGGCAGGGGAAACAATCCGCCCCGCCAGAGTGGCGAAGCGCGAACGTGGCATCTGGCAGCGGCGTTATTGGGAACACCAGATTCGGGATGAACTGGATTTGGCCCATCACGTTGATTACATCCATTACAACCCGGTCAAACATGGCTGGGTGGCGCGCGCCGTGGATTGGCCGCACTCGACGTTGCATGAGTATATCGAGCGAGGCATTCTTCCTGTAGATTGGGGCGGTGAGGCGCAGGCGCACGAACAGCGATGTTGGGGAGAGAGGTTGTGATTGTCGGTTGTGTTGGGAGTGTTGGGCTTCCTTCGTCAGCCCAACCTACGGATAATTATCCCGGAAAAAAAGGGTAGAGAAAAATCTTGATATCACGGTTTTATCCGAATTAAAGAAGCCAGAACTTTTGAGTGTCACCCAATCGATTTTTTTGCACAGGTCGGATTAGAACGGCGCGCAGGATGGCGGATGGCGAGTAACTGCGGCAGAATGGGAAGCTCGCCGTCTTCGGCGCCAATTTGTGAAATACCTGGATGAATGACCCCATAGCGGTGATCGGCCTGCTCGACCCGAAAAGTCCTGCCAATGTCGGCGCGGTGATGCGCGCTGCCGGATGTTATCAGGCTCACTCTGTCTACTTCACCGGGGTGCGTTATCCCCGTGCCGCCAGTTACAACACAGACACCAAAAACGTGGTGCGTGATATCCCGCTCACCGGGGTGGAGTCGCTGCTGGAGTGTCTGCCCGAGGCGACGCGGGCGGGGACGAAGATTGTCTGCGTGGAGCTGGTGGTCGGGGCGACGCCGCTGCCGCTCTACCAGCATCCGCCGCGGGCGTTTTATCTCTTTGGCCCGGAGGATGGCACCCTCGATCAGGCACTGATCGACAGGGCCGATGAGGTGATCTATGTCCCCACCACCGGCTGCATGAATCTGGCGGCGACGGTGAATGTGGTGCTCTACGATCGGATGGCGAAGCTCTCGCCACACTGCGCCAGTGACGCGTTAATTCTCCGTAGTCGTGATACGAATAATCGGGTGAAGATCCGGCTGCAGCCGCAAGCGTCTGTGGCTGGCGTGCCACGGTGACGACGAAGCAACTTACTCTGGTTCCATGGTTTCGGCGTTTGAAGTTATGCCCTTATGAGTTGTATCCGGGGTAAATGAGGTGCGCTTTTGACGGCCTGGCAAGAAGCCAAAAGGGTCGCGGCTAAGAAGTCGATACCCTTTTGAAGAATAAAAATTCGGCATAGCTCCGTATTTACTTGCGGTGCTTACTCCTTCAGTCTAATCCGCAACTTTCCCTCCGCGATTTCAATCTTCTCCACCCCGTCGGCGAAGGCTTGCCAGAAGCCCTGGTTGCTGCCGAACTCTTGCACCAGGTCGATGTTTTTCATGTTGCCGAGCCAGGCATTGGGTAGCGGGACGCCCCAGAGGCTGATCCCCTTGAGGATAATCACCGGCCTGCCCTCGGCGTAGCGCATCTCCACCCCGGCGGTGAGCTTGAGGGTCTTGCCGCCGAGGAGGGGGAGCTCGGGGTCGAGCGGCACCAGCAGTTTGGCGCTGGCGAGGTCGTCGGCCAGGTCGATGGCGAGGCGGGAGGCGAGCTCGGTGTTGTTGGCGAGCAGCGCGTTGAGCTCCCTCTCGCTAAGGGCGATCTCGCGGCTGGCCCCCTCTTCGCTGTAACGTTCCGGGGTGAGGGCTGTTTTGCCGTCGCTTGCCTGTCGCTTGCCGGGTGGGTGTTGCAGGGTGTCGAGGCGCTGCAGTTTGCGCTCGAGCTGCTGCTGTTCGCTCTGGTTGAGGGTGACCGGTTTGAATTCGGTGGGGAAGAGGTAGGCGGTGACCAGCCAGATGGTGAGGCCAACCGAGAGCAGCACGGTGAGCAGCATCAACCCCGCTATCCGCAGGGCGGAGCGCCCCCTGCCGGGGGTGGTGGGTGGTGGTGTCGCTGCCTGGGTGGCGGGTGTGATGTCGTTGTTCATGACCGGTAGCCCCCTTCTCTGTAAGTTGACCTTGTTAAAGCTTGCACATTGCCCGGGCGGTCAGCCCTTATGCCATGCCATGACGCTTCCGGGGAAGACGAGGCGGGTGCCGCTGAAGCGATAGCGATCGCCGGGCAGGGCGTGGTGGCGGTGGCTGGAGCGCCGCTGCATCTTCTGGCTGTGCAGTGAACCGCCGCGCAGGGTGTAGTGGCCGTCGTCGAACTGTTGGGTGGCGGCCTCGGGGTTGGCCGGTTCAAGGTAGCCGGTGTAGCGGTGAAACGGGTTGCTGCACCACTCCCAGGCGCGGCCATAGTCGCTGATGACCTTGGTGCGTACCGCTACCTCCCATTGATATTCGTGCTGCACCACGGCGCCCGCCAGTTTGCCGCCGTGCGTGGCCACCCAGTTGGCGTAGGCGCTGGCCTCGTGCTGGCTGATGCCGGTGACGGCATCTTCTGCGACAAGTTCAAATGGCCCGTTAAGGCCAATGGCGTACCAGTTGCCCGCCAGGTCCTTGCGCCAGTGATGGGGGCGTTTGGTGTGGTCCTGGCGCCACGCCTTGCCGGCCTCGTCCCAGTAGTTGTCGTTGTCATAACCGCCGGCCTGGATGAAGCCGAGAAAGGCGCCGTTGCTCACCGGCTGGCTGTCGATGCGAAAGGCGTGCAGTTCGACGATATTGGGGGGGAGCTCGTTGTCGCGGGCGCTGGGATCTTCATGCCGTGCGCCGATGCGATAGTGGCCCTTGTGCACGTCGCCGTGCACCTCGGAGGGGGAGAGCGGGGTGAGGCGGTTCGCCACCCGATAGTCGGGGCGGCGGTGAGGCGGCTCTCGGTGAGCTGCGCGATCATCGCCTCGCACAGTTCGCCCAGCTCCTCCACCAGGCGGTAGAGGAGGCGCCCTTCGTCGAGCAGTTCGTGCGCGGGCAGATGCCGGGGATTGGCAAGCAGGGTGAGGTTCTCTTCCTGTAGCTCCAGCGCCCAGTTGAGCAGGTGCTCACGCGGGGGGAGCTGCTGCACGATGGCCTCGTCGGGATCAACCCCGTGACCGAAGAGGTGGCGAACGCGGGCGGTGATATCGCTGTCGCCCAATACCACCTCGCGCAGCCAGTAGCTCTCCAGGTAGATGGCGCGGCCGAAGAGCCAGGCGAGGGGTGGCAGCCCCGTCACAAAGCGGCGGCGGCAGGCGGCATCGTCGCTGCTCTCCAGCAGGTGGTTGATCATTTGGTGCAGGCCGTTGAGTTGGCCCAGCAGTTCGCTCTGGCTCATCGTGGTGACTATCGGTTAACGCGGTCGGGGGGGCCATGGTAGCCGATAGCGGGAGTGAATGCAGCCGCCGGCACGGGCAGGGCCGGGGTTTAGCGCCACCGTTGCGGGGTGATGGTGAGACCCTGTTCGCCGCTGCTGAACCAGGCCGCACCGTCCTGTATCGTGCACTGTAGCTGCATGGTGCGCGCGGCGAGGAGGGCGAGTTGCGCGGCGCAATCGTCGGCCAGGTGAAACACCCGCAGGTTGTCGAAGCGCTCGAGCTTGCCTTGCAGCTGTTGCCACCAGACGGGGGCGCTGCGCGGCTGATAGGTGTAGATGATCACTTGCGCCGCGCGGGTGCAGGCCTTGCGAATTCGCCTCTCATCGGGTTGCCCAAGTTCGATCCAGAGTTCGATTTCGTCGTTTAGGTTTTTCTGCCACAGGTCGGGCTCATCCTCACTGCTGATGCCGCGGGTAAAGGCCAGCGTGTCGCTGGCGTTGAGGGCGAAGGCGAGCAGCCGCACCATCATCCGTTCATCGTTCTCGGAGGGGTGGCGGGCGATGGTCAGTGTATGGTCGCCGTAGTAGTGGCGATCCATGTCGGCGATGTTTAGTTGTGCCTTGAAGATAGTGGCCTTGATTGCCATCAGATGACTTTACCCCGTAGCGCCTTTTGTCGGCTCTGTCTGGTTTTGCTGTCCATGCGCCGTTGTTGTGAACCGTGCGTGGGTTTGGTGGCGATGCGTTTTTTCTGGCTCACGGCAACGCCGCGAATCAGTTCGCGCAGACGCGCCAGGGCATCCTCGCGATTCTTCTCCTGGGTGCGAAAACGCTGCGCCTTGAGCACGATCACCCCCTCGCTGCTGATGCGCCGATCCTTGAGCGCCAGCAGGCGCTGCTTGTAGAACTCGGGCAGCGAGGAGCCGGTGATGGCGAAACGCAGGTGAATGGCCGTGGCCACCTTGTTGACGTTCTGCCCGCCGGCCCCCTGTGAGCGGATCGCATGGATCTCGATCTCCTCATCGGTGATGGTAACGTGGGTGGAGATGGCGAGCGGTGACATGGGGTAATGATAGCGAATCGTGGTGATGGGTGCAGCGTGCCGTTGAAGATGCCCCGCGCGGCGGCGGGGCTGCCGATGGAGACTATTTTTTCTTTACGCGGCGCCTGATAGCGGTGCCGATATTCTGGATCTTTTTCATTTGCGCCCTCTCCCAGCGGGCGCCGGCGGCCAGCATCATTTGTGTCTTCTTTTCGCCCAGTGCGATCAGCTCCCGTTCACGTTTTAATGCGGCGTTGAGTTGATCCTTTAGCACGATCATTTCGGCCTTGATCGCATCACGCGCCAGTTTGACCTCCTCCCTGGCGGCGATTCTGGCGGCACGCAGTGCCTCCCTGCTCGCCTTGAGATCGGCGCGCAGCTTGGCGTTCAGCTCCCTGTTTTTTGTTGCGGCAGTGCGCCGGTTGACGGCGGGGGTCGGCGCCTTGGCGCCGGTGGTTTTTTTGGTGGTGACACGCTTTTTGGTGGTGGTGGTTTTTTTGCGGCTGGTGGTTTTGCGCGGTACCTTCTTTTTTGCTGCGGCCATCTCAACTCTCCTGCTGGTGTGGTGGGGTATGGTGTGAGTATAGGCCCGTTTCTTCGGGATTATTATGTGGCGTAACGGATGGCAACAATGAAGTAGTGGCGCGTCCCCTGCGGTGTCTCTACCTGTACCTCGTCATCAACACCCTTTTTCATCACTGCCCGGGCCATCGGTGAGTCCATGCTGATCCACCCTTGCTGCGGATCGAACTCGTCGGGGCCGACGATGCGGTAGTGGTGTTCCGCGCCCGCCTCATCCTCCAGCGTAATGTAGGCGCCGAAGAAGATACGCTGCGGATCGGTGGGCGGGCCACTTACCACGGTGAGATCGGGCAGGCGCTTTTGCAGGTAGCGGATGCGCCGGTCGATCCCCGCCAGTTCCCTCTTGCGATAGATATATTCGGCGTTCTCCGAGCGATCCCCCTCGGCAGCGGCGGCACTGAGGGCGCGGGTGACATCGGCACGGCGTGTCCAGAGCCCCTTCAGCTCCTGCTCCAGCACGGTGTAGCCGGCGGCGGTGATGTAGGGGGATTTTTTCGGTTGCGGGGGGCGCCAGCGTCCCATGGTGTTACCTGCTCGGTGGGTGGGTGGCGGAGTATATCCCAGCCACTGTGATCGGTGGCTGGGGGATGGTTTGCTAGAAGCCTGGTATCTCCTTCTCGCGCGGGAAGCTGATGTCATAGCCGAAGTCGATCTGCCACGGTTTCTTGGGGGCGAGCGCCTGTTGCCAGCTAATCACGCCGCTGCGCTCATCGACATTGGTGGCGTTTGGTGGGGTGCTGTCGTCACTCAGGGCGACGTTAATGGTTTCATTGCGCGCCACCGGCAGCTGGTCATAGACGGTGATGGGAATGGCGCGCTGGTGACCATTGGTGAGGGTGATGCGGTAGCGCCGCTCGACGCGCTGCTCGCGCTTGAGCAGCCCCTGGGTGCCGCGTTCATCCTTGAGCAGCTGGTGCTCAACCTTGATCGCCTCATCCGGGCCGAAGGGGAGGGCCATGGCCTCACCGGGACGCACCACCGCCTGCTCGGCGGTACCGACATAGATGCCGTCGCGCTGTAACTGCCAGCTGCCGGCGAGTAGCGGGCTCTCGCCGCTGTAGTCGAACTCGGCGTAGAGGAAGGCGCGCGGGTCGCGTTTGGGGGTGGCGCGGGCCGCCAGGCGGCTGCTGAACTGCTGCTTGCCAAGGACGAAGCGCTGCCGACTGTTGTCGGCCGGCACGCTCACCCGTCCGGGGATGCGATAACGCACGCTGAACTCCGTGGCCTGTACGGCGGCGACCACCTCTTCGGCCTCGGCCGGCAAGGTGGTGTCGGGCGCCATCGCCCCGGCGATCATCTCGTCGGCCCGCTGCGACTTCTCCAGTCGCATCCTGGCGGCGGGGAGGGGCGGGCGGCTGAAGTCGATCCACCAGGGGGTGAGTGACGGCATCACTACCCCGGCGCTGGGGCGGGCGGTGGAGACGCTAAGGGCGACCCCCTCCCACGCCTCGCCGCTTGCCTGGCGCACGCTGGCGCGTTGCGTCAGCTCCAGCGTCCCCTGCTCGGTGGCGAGTTGGGCGTCGTAGCTGGGCGACCAAGTGGCGTTGGGCAGCTGGTAGCTGAGGGTAAAACGGGCGCTGCCGCCACTGGCCGACTCGATGTGGAGCAGGGCGGTGAGGGTGTCGCGCCGGCCGGTCTGGATCTGCCGTAGCCGCTCTTCCAGTTGCTGAATTTGCCGTGTCAGGGTGCGCCCCTCCTGTTGCAGGGTGAGGCGCGCGGCGTTGGTCTCGGCCATCCCCTGGCCGATGGCCTGCCAGGCGGCGGGCCACTTCTCTGGGGTGAAGAGGCGGTTGCCCTCCTTTTGCTCCTCGCCCGGCAGGGTGGCGAGGCGCTGGATGAAGGCGGCCTGGGTATCCAGCGCCTGCACCTTGCCCTCCAGCTGCGCCTTGCGCTCGGTGAGCGTCTGCAGCTCGGCGCGCAGGGTGCGCTCCTGCTCCTGTGCCGCCTCGCTGCCAAAGAGGCGACGCGTCTCGACCGAGCCGATGCGCAGCCCCTGGGGCCCCTGACCGGCGGCGCGCAGCGAGGGCTCGATGAGCTGTGCCGGCAGGCCAGGCACCTCGATGGTGTGCGCCCCTGCGGGCAGCTCGACATCGAGCAGGCGCGTCACCTCGGCGCGATCGAGAAAGACCGTTACCGCGTCGATGGCGTTGCGGGCTGGGGTGAGGGTGGCGGCGGGGGTGGCCACGGGCAGGGCGAGCAGGAGACAGAGGAGGAGGGGCGGGGTGTTCATGACGACTCCTTGTAAATTGTGGGCAGGATTAGCATAGGGTATGGAAGAGCAATTTTCTCACTTTACTGGTGGCGCTGCTGGCGGCGGGTGCGCTGTGACGGTGCGCGGCTGGCCGGCTCGGGGGCGTCACGTAAAAAGCGCGGCACGCCCTTCAGTCCGACGCGCAGGAAGTCGGTGAGCAGCGTCTGTTGCAGCGTTGTCGCCTCAAGCTGCAGCGCCTCGCACGCGCCGCGATAGACCAGCTCGAAGAGTCGCGGTAGCTGGATGCTGTCGGACTGGCCGGTGGTGGCGTAGAGCCAGTCGCTTAGGCTCATGAAGCGCGCAAAGGGGCTCTCCCCGAGCAGTAGCGGCAGGGTGGCGTGAAAGCGCCCGGAGTTGGCGACCAGCTCCCAGTAGCGGGCGAAACGGCTGAGCCGCTGCATGGTGGCGAAGTCGATAGTGTTGGTGCTGAGCAGGTTGTAGGGCGGTTGTGGGTTGAAGCGCAGGTCGAAGGCGGCGCTATGGCGGATGATGGGCGAGCCGCGCAGCCGCTTGAGGATGCCGACCTGTATTTCGTGCGGCCCCATCTGCCACAGCTGATCGAAGCCGGCGGCGAAGCTCTCCACCCCCTCGCCGGGCAGGCCGATGATGAGATCGGCGTGGAGGTGGGCGTGGCTCTCATCGCGCAGCCAGCGTAGGTTTTGCGCCGTTTTGGCGTTGTCCTGTTTGCGGCTGATACGTTGCTGCACCTCCTGATTGAGGCTCTGCACCCCGATCTCGAACTGCAGGGTGCCGGGAGGGAAGCGCTGGATCGCTGCCCTGAGTCGCGGCGGCAGGTGGTCGGGGATCAGCTCAAAGTGCAGGAACAGCGGCTCATGGCTGGGCTCATCGTGTGGCACATCCAGACGCGCAAGGAAGAACTCCAGGATCTGCAGGCTGCTATCGACCTTGAGATTAAAGGTGCGGTCGACGAACTTGAAGTGGCGCAGGCCGCGCCGGTAGAGGGTGGCCAGCTCCTCGAGAAACGGCGCCAGTGGAAAGGGGGATGCGGTCTTGTCGAGGGCCGAGAGGCAGAACTCGCACTTGAATGGGCAGCCGCGCGAGGCCTCCACATAGATCACGCGATGGGCGAGGTCCTCGTCGCGGTACTCCGCATAGGGGAGGGTCAGCTGTTCCAGCGCCACGGGCGGCGCGGCGATGAGGCGCGTGGCCGGTGGTGTCCCCGCCAGCAGCTGCTGGCAGAGCGCGGCGAAGGCTACATCGGCCTGACCGGCGATGACATAATCGGCCTGTTGGCAGATGGCCTGCCGCTCGCTTTCGTGGCTCACCTCGGGGCCGCCGAGAACTACCGTCACCTCGGGGCGGAGGCACTTGAGCAGCGCCACCACCTCGGCACACTCGCGGGCGTTCCAGATATAGACCCCCAGGCCGATGATCCGCGGCCGGGCCGCCAGCAGCTGTTCGACGATGTCGATGGGCCGCTGCTTGATGGTGAACTCCAGCAGTTGTGTCTGCCCACGCAGCGCCCCCATGTTGGCCAGCAGGTAGCGCAGCCCCAGCGAGGCGTGGCTGAAGCGGGCGTTGAGGGTGGTGAGGAGGATGGTGCTCATGGTGCGCGGCGGCGGTGAAGTGGGGCCATGGGATCTATAGTTAACCGTAAAGGGGTGAGAGTAGCATATCGCACCCCACCGAATAATGGAGTGCGAGATGGACGAGCTGGAGAGTTGCGGTATCGGGCGTGCGCCGAATCTGGGTGCGGTGACGGTGGTAGTGTTGACCGGCGAGCCGCCGCTGGCAGATTACCGGGCGGCGATGGCGCGTGCCGACCGGGTGGCCGCCGAGCGGCTGGGGGAGTATATGCTGCTCTCCTGGTACGATCGCGATCGTGACTTTGAGTCGCCACAGCACTCCAGCGAGTGCCACCAGGCGAGTGCCACACCGGGCTATGTCGATTACGGCATCCACCACGGCGCCACCCTCAAGGTCGATATCGAGCAGGGGCGCTTCGTCTTCTTCTACCTGCCGGTGGCGCTGGGGGCGTGTTGATAACATAAGCCGATGAGGGTGGTGCGTGGCGATACTCTGGTGCAAACAGGAGGGTGAGACCCGCTACGAGGTGCGGGGCGCGGGCCATACCCGCCGCCTCTACACCAACGGCGTCTTTCACAGTCAGTACAATCCGCGTCAGCCGCTCACCGGCAGCGTCTGGGATCTGCTGTTGCTCCCCGCCTTCCTGCTGCCCGCCGGGGCGGTGCGCCGTGTGCTGGTGCTGGGGGTGGGCGGCGGCGCGGTGATCCGCCAGCTCAACCACTTTCTGGCACCGGAGGTGATCGTCGGGGTGGAGCTCGATGCGGTGCACCTGCAGGTGGCGCGCGAGCACTTCGGGGTGGAGCGGGAGAGTGTGGAGCTCCATCAGGCCGATGCCCGCTGGTGGCTTAAACAGTATCGTGGCGCCCCCTTCGACATGATTATCGACGACCTCTTCTCCGATACCGGCGGCGAGCCGCAACGGGCGGTGGCGGTCGATGGGCCGTGGCTGCGGAGTCTGCTCAAGCTGCTGGCCCCGGCAGGGGTGCTGGTCTGCAACTTCGGCTCGCCCCAGGAGCTCAACGAGTGCGCCTGGTTCCGGCAACCCGCCGTTGCCAAACGGCTGGTGAGCGCCTTTCAGCTCACCACCCCGCGCTATGAAAACGCGATTGGCGCCTTTGCCTGCCAGCCGGCGACGTCGGCCGCGTTGCGTGAGCGGCTGCGTGGTGTGGCGGGGCTCAATCCGCAGCATAAAACCAGCCGCCTGAACTACCGTATCCGCCGTCTGACACGCGATTGATGGTGGTGGCGGTGCAAATCGGGACATCCTACATGAATGTAGGATTTCTCCTACAGCGCCTGCAGGGGTGTCGATGTAATATGATCTCAAGCTGTATGGATGCAGCGCGGAGTGACTCCTCCAGGGATTAGGCCAGGATGGCCGTGCCAAGGATGGTAAGCCCCCTTCAAAGGCCGGTATGGACTACCGGCCTTTCTTTATTCCCCTCCCTTTTTCTCCGTTACGAGCCGTGACCTGCTGGCGACGGCAGCCTGTGGAAATTGAGGTATGCTTCTGTGCAGTCCCTGTTGCCGCCGAGAACTGCCTCGCGGTTGGCGGGCATGGCGGCGACGGCGATCACTCTTTCGTCAATGGCAGGGGAGTCGGGCAATGAGTAGCGGTGAGCGTGACTATTACGAGGTGCTGGGGGTCCCCCGTGACGCTGACGAGAAGGCGATCAAGCGGGCCTATAAGCGCCAGGCGATGAAGTACCACCCGGATCGCAACAAGGATCCGGATGCCGAGGAGAAATTCAAGGAGCTCGCCAAGGCCTACGCCCTCCTCTCCGATCCGCAAAAACGCAAGATGTACGATGCCGGCGGCATGGGCGGTGTCTCCCACTTCAGCGACGAAGATCTCTTCCGTAACGTCGATTTTGGCGACATTTTTGGTGGTTTTGGCGTCGATTTTGGCGTTGGAGGCGGCTCTATCTTTGACCGGTTTTTCCGCCAGCCGCAGCAGCGCCAGACCCACGGTGTGGATCTGCGGGTGCGCATGCCGGTAACGCTTGACCGCGTCTGCCATGGCGGCAGCGAATTGTTGCGCTTTACCCGGCGTGTGGCCTGCCCCGCCTGCCACGGTCACGGTACCCGTTCGGGCAAGCCGCCCGCGCAGTGTCAACGCTGTCAGGGCAGCGGTCGCCAGGTTATCGCCAGTGAGGAGGGAGGCGGCCAGGACTATATCCAGCTCCAGCGGGTGGTGAGTTGTCCGGCGTGCCATGGACGTGGTGTCGTGATTGACGATCCCTGCCCGCGATGCGGGGGCACGGCAGAGGTGGAGAGGGAGGAGAGCCTGAAGATCACCATTCCCGCCGGTATCGAGGATGGCAGTGTGATGCGGGTGCCCGGACACGGCCTGCCGGCAGGAGAGGCGGGGATGCCAGCCGGTGATCTCTATGTGGAGGTCTATACCCTTGGGGATCCCCGGTTTCAGCGTCACGGTGCCGATCTGTGGCACACCGAGCGTCTCAGCGTGCCTCATGCGGTGCTGGGAGCGAAGTTGCGGGTGCCGACGGTGGATGGCGAGGTGGATGTCACTATCCCGCCGGGGATGCAGCCCGACGAGATGCTGCGGCTGCGCGGCAAGGGGCTGCCGCGTTATCGCGCCAAGGGGCTCGGTGACCTTATTCTGCGCATCGAGGTGGTTATTCCCGAGCGCTTGAGTGATGAGGAGCGGGGACTCTACCAGCGGCTGGCGGCGCTGCGGCATTGATGGGGCACGCTGGCCGATGCTGCTGGTCGATGATACTTGCCGCCACCTCTGGCAGGGGGTATTTTTTCAGCAGATGACTAATTTCAAGGGAAGCGGATGGCTATGAGTGACAACACCTTTGAGGTGATATTCAGCGGCGAGCTGAGCGAGGGTGCGGCGCCGGAGCAGGTGAAGGGCAATGTCGCGGCGCTGTTCAAGGTTGAGGTGGCCAGGGTGGAGCGGCTCTTTAGCGGTGCCACCGTCGCCATCAAGAAGGGGCTGGATGAGGCGACCGCGCAACGCTACCGGCAGGCGCTGTTGCAGGCGGGGGCGATCTGTCAGGTGGTGAACCGTGCCGCCGTGCCGCCAGCCGATGCGCCCGCGCGCCCAGCTGTGGAGGAGGACTCCTCTGCCCTGGGCCTGCAAAAGTCGGTGGTCAAGGCGGCACCGACGGGGCTGGGTGAGTTGGACGGGGCCAGCGTCGATGCCCCTGGCGTTATCCTAGTGGAGCATCGTGAGGTGGCCGCGCCGCAGATCGACACCAGCCAGCTGAGTCTGGATCAGACCGACGCCGAGTTGACACAGCATGAAGAGGTGGCGCCGCCGCGGGTGGATCTCAGTGCCCTCTCCATGGGCGAGCCCGGTGAGATCCTGGTCGAGGCAGAGCCAGTCGAGGTGCTGGAGGTGGAGTTCGGTGAGTTGCACCTGGATGAGCCGGGGGTGACCCTGGTGGAGCATGAGGAGGTGCCGAAGCCGCAGATCGACACCAGCAAGCTGAGCCTGGATTGAGCCTGGATTGAACCGGCATTGGGCCGTTCGCGCTATAATCGGCCGACGCCTCGCCCCGGTTCGTACCCTCCCGGCACGTTGACCGGGCGTTCTCCCCAACACCCCACCACGGAATAGATCTACGTGCAGCCCTCCTCTCACCACATTGTCAGCCGGCTTGATGCCGCCGGTATCGCCCCCTTGTTGCGCCAGGGACGCATTGGTCTGGAGAAGGAGTGTCTGCGGGTCAACCGCGAGGGGCAGATCGCGCAGACCCCGCACCCGGCGGCACTGGGCTCGCCATTGACCCACCCCTACATCACCACCGACTACTCCGAGGCGCTGCTGGAACTCATCACCCCCCCCTGTGAGAGCAGTGCCGAGGCGCTCGCCTTTCTCTGCGAGGTGCAGCGTTTTGTCTATGCGCGGCTGCAGGATGAGCTGCTCTGGTCGGGCAGCATGCCCTGTGTGATCCCCGGTGAGTCGAGCATTCCGCTGGCGCGCTACGGCAGCTCCAATGCCGGCACTATGAAGACCGTCTACCGCCGTGGGCTCGGCTACCGCTATGGGCGCACCATGCAGGTGATCGCCGGGGTGCACTTCAACTACTCCCTCAGTGACGCCTTCTGGCCTGCGCTGCAGCAGTTCGAGGGAGATGGGCGGCCGCTGCAGGAGTACATCTCCGCACGCTACTTCGACCTGTTGCGCAACATGTTGCGCATCGGCTGGCTCATCCCCTATCTGTTCGGCGCCTCGCCGGCGGTGTGCAAATCCTTTGTCGGTGGTGATGCCGGGCGGCTGGAGCCGTTCGATGAGTTTACCCTCCACGCCCCCTATGCCACCTCGCTGCGGATGGGGGATATCGGCTATCAGAACAACAAGGAGAACGAGAATGGCATCAAGGCCAACTACGATAGCCTGGAGAAATATGTGGCCAGCCTGGAATGTGCCATTGAGACGCCGTGTCCCGAGTATGAAAAGATCGGGGTGAAGGTGGATGGCCAGTACCGCCAGCTAAACGCCAACATTTTGCAGATCGAGAACGAGTACTACAGCACGGTGCGCCCCAAGCCGTTGCTCCAGGGCAACGAGAAGCCGATCCGCGCCCTGCAGCGCGAGGGGGTGCGTTATCTGGAGCTGCGCTCGCTGGATGTGAGTGCCTTCGACCCGCTGGGGGTCAATGAGGAGCAGCTCTGTTTTCTTGAGGTATTGATGCTCTACTGCCTGTTCAGTCTCAGCCCGCCCGTCAGCGCCATCGAGCGGCGCGAGATCGATTTCAACGAACTGGAAACGGCGCACAGGGGGCGCGAGCCGGGACTAAATCTGATGCGCTGCGGCCGTGCCATGGCGCTGCGCGACTGGGCGCTGGAGGTGTGCGAGGCGATGCTCCCCTATGCACGGTTGCTGGATGGTGGTGCGGTTGCGACACCCTACAGCAACGCGGTAGCGCGGCAACGTGAGGTGGTGCTCAACCCCGAACTTACCCCGTCGGCGCGCATGCTGGCCGAGATGCGCGAGAATGGTGAGAGTTTCTTCTCCTTCGCCCAACGCAAGGCGCTGGAGCATCAGCGTTACTTTGAGGCGCAGCCGCTGGCGGCGGAGCGGGAGGCGATGCTGCAGCAGGAGGTGGCGCGCTCGCTGCAGTGCCAGCGGCAGATCGAGGCGGCAGACACGGTCGATTTCGACCACTACCTGCAGCATTACTTTTCCCAGTAGGGTTATTACGGGTGAGACATCCGGATTATCGCGGCTGCAGTGCTTGCAGCTGAAAGATGTAGCGTTGCAGGCTGGCATTGTCGCTGACCGATAGCCCCTCGAAGGAGGCCCCGTAACGGGCCAGCAACTCGCCGCTGGCGGTGGTTAGCGTGCCGCAGTTGCGGATCATCAGATTGACGCGGATCTCGCCGTGCTCTGGCAAGAGGATGCGGCAACCCTCAAAGCGATCCATGACCTCCGCCACCATGCGTCCCGAGGTATCGACCAGCCCCTGGCCGCCGGCGCAGATATCGGTGACCGTCAGCAGGAAGGGTTCGCCCCCCAGTGGATCGGGTATCTCGCAGCGCGGGCCGTTAATCCTGGGTGTGGTGACGCGAAAATACTCGCGCCGTTGCATCCGGTACAAACTCTCGGGCAGCGAGGCGGCGATGGCGGGCAGCGCCTGAAAGCGGGCGCTCTGCAGGTTCTCGCAGCTAAAGCGGATCGGTATGCCGTTGTGCCGGGTGCTACAGACCAGCCGCCCCGAGGCGATGGCCAGTTTGGTGATGGCCTCGTCGGGGCCGACATCGAGTACCAGCAGCCCGCGCTCATCGATTACCCCCAGTACGGCGGTGAGAAAATAGCGTTTTCCCTCGTTGAAATAGGCGGTGATGATATCGGGTTGACGTGACAGGGTGATGAGCTGGGCACGGATCTCGGATTTGTTACGCAGGGTAAAGCGATCGGTCCCTTCCAGCTCAGGGAGTGGTAACTGCTGTGCGTTGCGATAATCCGGCATTGTCCCTTCAACTTGTGGTCTGGCGCGTAGATCATGCTCGCTACGACCACGCCAGCACGACCCTGTAGGGCTGCTAGTCTACCGTTGGCGGAGGCCAAACTCCAACGGCTAGCAGCCTGTCGGACTTGGGCGATCGTAGCGAGCACGGTGGGAGAACGGTCCCAAGTCCGACAGGCTGCTAGTACTCCTCCTTGTCCTGCCACATCTCCGGCGCAAAACGTACCACCCGGTTGCGCCCCTGCTCCTTGGCCTGGTAGAGGGCGACATCGGCGAATTTGATCGCCTGCCAGAAGGTGTCGCTGTGGGCCGGGAAGTCGGCAATACCGATGGAGAGGGTCTTTTGCAGCTGGGTACCGGGCAGCTGGATGCGGGTTTCCTCCACCGTCTGGCGAATCTTCTCCGCTACCGCTATGGCGGCGTCGCCGCTGGTGTCCTGCAGGATCACCATAAACTCCTCACCACCGTAGCGGATCACCAGGTCAGAGGCGCGCACGCAACCGCGGAAGATCTTGGCCATGGTCTTGATCACGGTGTCGCCGGCATCGTGGCCATAGCTGTCGTTGACCTTCTTGAAGTAGTCGAGGTCGAGCATCAGGATGGAGAGATCGCTCTTGCGCCGGCTGGTAGCGGCGACGATAGTGTCGACGTACTCCTCCAGGAAGCGACGGTTGTGCAGCCCGGTCATCGGGTCACGCATGTTGGATTCACGCAGGGTATCCATCAGGCGTTTGGCCTCAATCACCGGGGCCGCCTCGCGCAGGTAGACATTCAGCAGGGTAATGGCCGAGGAGAGGCGTGGCACCTGCTCGGGCATGGCCACCAGTTGCACCACGCTGCCGACGCCACCGGATTGCAGTACCGGGATGCAGATGTGTTCGGCCTCATGGTGGTCGCCGGGGCGAAAGGCGTTGCAGATATCGGGCGTATCGATGCTGTTAATGGTATGGCCGGTGCGACGCGCGCGGCACGCCTCCGAACGGATCAGGACATCGGCGTCACACCAGCGGCAACCGCTCTCCTGCTCACTGTCGACCACGATGGGGTAGAGGCGATTTTTGCTGTTGGCCACCTCGTAGAGCGAGTAGTGGCGGATCTGGAACTCGTTCTCCAGCACATGGGCCAGCCGCTGATAGACCTCCAGCTTGGTCTCGTCCTCTTCGATGGCCTGTTTGAAGTGGGCGGCATCGACCAGGCCGTCGACCATCTCCATGGTGTTGGTCAGCAGATTGGTCTGGGTGGAGGGTTTGCACTGAATCAGCTGGGCCACCTGGTCGCGGATGCTGCGCAGCCCCTTCTCCAGAAAGGCCATAAGGTGGTTGAGGTCGTGGGCGATCTGGCCAATCTCATCCTGGCTGCGTACGCGGATGCGTTCATGAAAGTTCCCCTCCAGTGCCTCGCGCACCGCCAATTGCACGTCACTGGCGGTCTCGACCAGGGGGCGGGTCAGGCGGTGGAGCAGAAAGAGGATGAGGATGGTGAAGAGGGCCAGCGCCAGGGTCATGGAGCCGACGGTGAGGATGGCATTTTCTTTCATGTCGGCGAGTGACATGGTGATGGTAATGGCGCCAAGCACCGTCCCCTCCTTGACCTGATGGCACTGCAGGCAGTTCGGGGTGCCGCGGCTGTTGGCAACAAAGGGAATGGTGCCGCGAAATACCGGTTCCGCGTTGTTGTCCAGTACCCGGAACACCGGCTTTCCGCTGGCCATTACCTCACGTTCGATATCATCGGTGGGTTGTTCGTTGTCCAGCCCCGGGCCATGCTGCTTGACCACCTCGGGGCCGCGGATCACGCGGGCAGTCTGCAGGTTTTGCACCTCGGCGAGGCGGGCGAGGAAGTTGCCCCGTTTGTCGATGACGCCATTGATCATCGCCTCGGTCAGGCTGACCCGCACGATTTCAGCGGCGCTCTTGGTGTGCTCGGTGGCGGCCTTGATTGAGAAGTGGCGGAAGGAGAGCAGTCCTACCAGAACCAGAACCACTATCAGCAGTGAGGTGAGAAGGCCGGAGAAGAGGGTCATTTTTTTTGTTAGCTGCATGGTGGGTTTGCCTCCGGGGGAAGACCTTATTTCTATCAGAAATCACATGCCAATTGCAATGCGGCGCCCTTTTTCTGTAATACTAAAGGGGTTTCGTACTTGTCAGGAAGACAGCCTGTGCCAGCGTCCACCAATACACTACTCACCGCGCTACTCAATAGCAGCAGTGAACATCTGCTCGTTACTGCCGAAGATCATCGCATCCGTGAGGCGGGCAGCTGTTTTCTCCGCTTTGTCGGCGAAGAGCGCGAGGCGCTGCTTGGTCGCCCCTGCTATGAGTTCTTGTTGCTGGAGGGGGGCGCGGCAATGGAGCAGGCCCTGGCCGCTGAGGGAAGCTGGCAGGGGCAGTTGCTGCTAAGGGATCGCTACCGCAACACGGTGCTGCACACGGTGACGCTGCACTCCGTCGTGCTGGCGGGTGAGCCCTGTCGACTGTGGATCATGCGTCCGGTTGACTCCCCTGTTGAGGTGGCCGAGAGGCGTCCGCAGTACGATCTCCTTACCGGGCTGCCCAGCCGTGTGCTGTTTATGGATCGGGCGGAGCAGGCGATGCTCAATTCGCGGCGCCACCGCCAATCGGTGGCCTTCCTTAGTCTGGGTATTGACGGCTTTTCGCGCATTAATGATGGCCTCGGTCACGAGTTCGGTGACCACGTCCTCAAGGAGACCGGGCAGCGGCTCAAGGGGGCGCTGCGCAATAGCGACAGCATCGCCCGCATGGGGGGTGATCAGTTTGATTGCGTGGTGGTGATGACCTCACCCGATGACGGCGTGGTGGTCACCGAAAAGCTGCTGCGTGCCTTGAAGCAGCCCTTTAGGCTGAATGGGCAGGATTTGACCCTCACCGCCAGCATCGGCATCTCGGTATTCCCCGCCGACGGCGACTCCGCCGACATCCTGATCAAGCAGGCCGAGAGCGCGATGCGCCACTGCAAACATACTGGGGGCGACAGTTACCAGTTCTTCTCCTCCGAGATGAATGAGCGGGCGCGGCGGCGCATCGACCTTGAAAATGCCCTACGCCAAGCCATCGAACAGCAGCAGTTTCTGCTCTACTACCAGCCCAAGGTGGATGTGCGCAGCGGCGCCATCGTCGGTGCCGAAGCGCTGATCCGCTGGCAACACCCCGAACGCGGTATGGTGCAGCCGGGCGAGTTTATTCCGGTGGCCGAAGAGAGTGGACTTATCGGCCCGATTGGCGCCTGGGTGATGCGCGAGGCGTGCCGACAGAATCGTACGTGGCTGAAGGGTGGTTTGGGTGCGGTTTGTGTCTCGGTGAACATGGCCGCGCCACAGTTTCGGGAGCGGGATATCGTGGCGCAGGTGGCGGCTATCCTGGCCGAGTCCGGTTTGCCAGCCAAACTGCTGGAGCTGGAGATCACCGAGGGGCTGCTGATCGGCGACCTTGATGCAATCGAGGAGAAGCTGCACGGCTTTCGCCGACTGGGGCTGAAGATTGCCATTGACGATTTTGGTACCGGCTACTCCAGCCTGAGTTATCTGAGCCGCTTCCCCATCACCACCCTGAAGATTGATCGCGCCTTTATTCACGACCTGGAGAACAACAGGAGTACCGCCGAGATCGCCCGTGCCATTATCGGCCTCTCCCGCGGGCTGGATCTGGAGGTGGTGGCCGAGGGGGCGGAGACGGCGGAACATATCCAGTTTCTCACCGAACAGGGGTGCGGCACGGTGCAGGGCTTCTTCTACAGCCGCCCCCTGCCCGCCGCCGAGTTTGAGGTGATGCTGCGTCGTGGCACCGTGCGTTGATTGGCGGGGTCAAGCAGTGCTGGACGCCATACAGGCATGGTGCTAGACTCTCGGCAATTCCAGTTTTAACTACCTAAAAACAAACACCTCGTTCGATTTTCACCCGGTCAGCGGCATCGCGTTGATCCTGGAACAACAACCCCGAACACCTTCCCTTTCAATCTATCCTGCTAAACGGCCGTAATCCATGAATCTGACGGAACTCAAAAGAAAACCTGCATCTGAACTCATTTCCCTTGCCGAATCCATGGGCATTGAAGATATTGCGCGCTCGCGCAAGGAGGCGGTGATCTTCGCCATCCTCAAGTCACACGCCAAGAGCGGTGAAGATATTTACGGTGATGGGGTGCTGGAGATTTTACAGGATGGCTTTGGCTTTCTGCGCTCGCCCGATAGTTCCTACCTTGCCGGCCCCGACGATATCTACGTCTCCCCCAGTCAAATTCGCCGTTTCAACCTGCGCACAGGTGATACCGTCTCCGGCAAGATTCGCCCGCCCAAGGAGGGGGAGCGCTACTTCGCCCTGCTCAAGGTTGATGAGATCAACTACGAGCCGCCGGAAAATGCCAAAAACAAGGTGGTGTTCTCCAACCTCACGCCACTGCACGCCAATGACCGTTTTGTGCTGGAGATGGGTAACGGCAGCACCGAGGATGTAACCGCCCGTGTCATCGATCTGGTGGCCCCCATCGGCAAGGGGCAGCGCGGCCTTATCGTTGCCCCGCCCAAGACCGGCAAGACCATGATGTTGCAGAACATCGCCCAGTCGATTGCCGCTAAACATCCGGAGTGTTATCTCATCGTGTTGCTCATCGACGAGCGCCCGGAAGAGGTGACCGAGATGGCCCGCTCGGTGCGCGGCGAGGTGGTCTCTTCCACCTTTGATGAGCCGGCCAGCCGCCACGTGCAGGTGGCCGAAATGGTGATCGAGAAGGCCAAGCGCCTGGTGGAGCACAAGCGTGATGTGGTGATCCTGCTCGACTCCATCACCCGTCTGGCCCGCGCCTATAACACCGTGATCCCCTCCTCCGGCAAGGTACTTACTGGTGGTGTCGATGCCAACGCCCTGCACCGCCCCAAGCGCTTCTTTGGCGCGGCGCGCAATATCGAGGAGGGGGGGTCGTTGACCATCCTCGCCACCGCCCTGGTGGAGACCGGCTCGCGCATGGACGATGTGATCTATGAGGAGTTTAAGGGTACCGGAAACTCCGAGGTGCATCTGGATCGCCGTATTGCCGAGAAGCGCATCTATCCGGCGATTAACATCAACCGTTCGGGCACCCGTCGCGAGGAGCTGCTGACCAAGCCGGATGAGCTGCATATGATGTGGATCCTGCGCAAGCTGGTGCATGAGATGGATGAGCTGGCGGCGATGGAGTTCCTGCATGACAAGATTAAATCGACCAAGACCAATGATGAGTTTTTCGGTCTGATGAAGCGCTGACAAGCGGCTAATCAGTCGGCTGACAAGGGGGTGCCGCGGCACCCCTTTGTGTGTCAATAACACTGTATTGTCTGGGGTTTCTGGCGATATTCGCTCGGTGGTTTATAGTTTGGCTATGAGTTGCCGATGTGGAGAGCCCCATGTCCCCTTTTCACCCGCAGTCGATAGATTTTGAGCAGTGGCGAGAGCTGGCAAAACGGGACCCAGCGGGCTTTGAGGCGCGGCGCCTCGAGTTGATTGAGGCGCTGATTGACTCCTCCTCGCCGAGGCGACAACGGCGTCTGCGCGGTCTGCAGTGGCGTATCGATTTGATGCGGGATCACGCCGCCAATCCGCTGGCAGCCTGTGTTTCGCTCAACCGGATGATGTGGGAGTCATTCGCCGGCAAGGGTGGACTGGCGCAGATCCTCAGTGATGGGCCGTCTCCGCGCAGGGTTGCGATACCGGGAGGGAAGAGGGTGCTTCCCTTCCCCGGTACCCAGGGCAAACAGACGGAGCAATAGCGATCGATAGCCCTTGCCGTGGTTGCAACTTTCTCGTAAGATGCTGTGCTCGATTTAAAGGCCGGCGCGGTGTGCGCTCATCCAGAAAGTGATGGGGAGGCATAGCGGCGCGATAACCATGTACCATGAGGTTCACAACCATGAAACCGGATATTCACCCGAAGTATGCTGAGATCACCGCCACCTGCAGTTGCGGCAACAGCTTTCAGACCAAATCCACCCTGGCTCGCGATCTGAACCTGGATGTCTGTTCCGTCTGTCACCCGTTTTTCACCGGTAAGCAGAAGGTTCTCGACACTGCGGGCCGCGTAGACAAGTTCCGCCAAAAGTACTCACGCAGCTAATCTCACCGCTGCTTCGGCAAAAGAGAGGGGCGTCCTGCACGGGGCGCCCCTTTTTTGTGGGGTGTCGGTGGCCACCTCACCCTTCATCCGTGGCCAGCAGTCGTTGCAATTGCTCCGAATCGGCCCGCTGCATCGGCCGTCCATTGACCTGGCTGAGTGGCGAGTGGCGCCGCTCCCTGTGTGCAAACAGCGTCAACTCCAGTGTGCTCTCTCCGGCAATGAAGCGCAGTAGCGGGCGCTGTTCCTCATTTCCCCTGGCGTAGTGAATGCGTTGTTCGCCCTGTTCGCAGGGGATCCTGTGTTCCAGTAAAAAGATCCCCACCTCTTCACTCGTGTCGGCAAAGAGGTGAAGCTGAATCGGGCAGTGCCGGTCGGCGGTGCCGTTAAGTACCGCGCCGACCAGTCGCGGTGAAAAGGGAGTCAGCAAGCGCATCGCCTGCAGTGCGGTTTGCCGTAGCTGGTGCAGTTGTTGGCGCTGCGGCTCGTGCTGAAACAGGCGCTGGTAGTCATGCAGGGCGGCCTCTATCTCCTCATTGCCGGGCAGGTTGCGGCTGGGGTGGAGCCCCAGCTGTGCCGCTGCCTTGCGTTTGGCGGCGGCGAAATCACGCAGCCCGCTTTGGGCCATCAGGCGGGCGGCGGCCTGGGCCAGCAGGCTGCGCTGTTGCGCCTCGCGGTGGCGTTCTGGTACTCGTGTCATCCGGGCTAAAATAGCTCGCCGGTGAGCGTGCCGTTTTTCACTCCACCCTCCTTTTCGTCGGGCGCCGCGCCGGCGGTGGCTGGTACATTTTCGACCCGGAACAGCTCAAAGATGGCATTGGGGTTGTCGGCGGCGGTGAACTGTCCGGTTTCGACATCGATGCGCGCCGAGACGATCCCTGCGGGTTGCTGCGGGATCTGTTCGCTGCTCCCCTTCAGTGCCTCGCGCATGTAGTCAATCCACATCGGCAGGGCGGCGCGTGCACCGGTTTCGCGGTGGCCCATGGAGCGCGGGGTATCGAAGCCGACCCAGGCGGTGGTGACCACATCCCGGTTGAAGCCGGTGAACCAGGCGTCCTGCTGGTCGTTGGTGGTGCCGGTCTTGCCGGCCAGATCGTTACGCCCCAGTTGCAGGGCGGCGCGGCCAGTGCCACGTCGAATGACATCCTGCATCATGGTGGTGATGAGGTAGATATTGCGCGGCTCGGCAACGCGGGGCGCTGCCCGGAGGCGCTGCGGCACCTCTGTGTGGCCTGGTATCTCCTCAACGAGGTGGTCGGCGTCGGTGGCGCCGGTATTCTCGACCGGCGCCTCATCCTGTGCGGCCACCTCGGGTAGCGGACGCAACGGGCAGGCCTCGGGTTCACAGGCAAAGGGTGGGTCGACCTGAAAGAGGGTATTCCCCTGACTGTCTTCAATGCGCTCGATAAAGTGCGGCTCAATCAGGTAACCGCCGTTGGCAAACACGGCGTAGCCACGCGACAGATCGTAGGGGGTAATGGCGGCACTGCCCAGCGCCAGCGAGAGGTCGCGTGAGAGCTGTGAGGGGTCGAAACCGAAGCCGCTGATGTGTTTGATGGCAGTGCGGATGCCGGTGCTCTGCAGCAGTCGAATGGAGACCAGGTTGCGTGAATTGACCAGTGCCTCACGCAGGCGGGTCGGGCCGTAGAACTTGCCGCTGTAGTTCTCCGGACGCCACTCGCCCTCCAGTTTGCTGTCTTCAAATACTACCGGGGCGTCGTTGATCAGACTGGCGGCGGTGAAACCTTTATCCAGTGCCGCGGAGTAGATAAAGGGTTTGAAGCTGGAGCCAGGCTGACGCACCGCCTGGGTGACGCGGTTGAAATGGCTCTGAAAAAAGTCAAATCCCCCCACCAGCGCCAGCACCGCGCCATTTTGCGGATTTATCGATACCAGGGCGCCACCGATCTGGGGTTGTTGCGCCAGCAGCCAGTTGCCCTCGGCATGTTTATCGAGGCGCACGATGTCACCCACCTGCAGAATCTCGGCGGCGCTCTCGGGCTCGGGTCCCATGGTGTTGTCATCGATATAGTGGCGCGCCCACTGCATCCCCTCCCACTGGAGCAACTGCAGGGTGCCATCCGGCAGGTAGAGCACAGCGGATTGTTCGGCCAGCCCGACAACCAGTGCCGGTTGCAGGCCGCCTACCGTGCCCAGCTCCTTGAGCGCTGCCGCCCACTCCTCGGCGCCCGCCTGTTCGCTTAGCTGTATATGTCGCTCCGCGCCGCGAAAACCGTGGCGCTGCTCATAGGCCATCAGATTGTTGTGCAGCGCCTGATTTGCCGCTGCCTGCAGAGGGCCCTTGATCGTGGTGTAGACCTTCAGCCCCTGCGTGTAGACCTCCTTGCCGTAACGTCCGATCATCTCATCACGCACCATCTCGGCCAGGTAGGGGGCCGAGATCTCGGTGGGGTTGCCGTGAAGGGCGGCGCTGACAGGCTGGCTGCTGGCCTCTGCAAACTGCTCGGCGGTGATGAAATTAAGCTCAAGCATGCGGCGTAGCACATAGTCACGGCGTAACTGTGCCCGTTGCGGGTTGGTTACCGGATTGTAGGTGGAGGGCGCCTTGGGCAGGCCGGCGATCATGGCGATCTGTGACAGTGACAGCTCGGCCAGCTCTTTGCCGTAGTAAACTTGCGCGGCGGCGGCGACACCGTAGGCGCGATGGCCCAGAAAGATCTTGTTGAGGTAGAGAGAGAGGATCTCCTCCTTGCTCATCTCGTTCTCGATCTTCAGTGAGAGCAGGATCTCGTTAAACTTGCGGGTAAAGGTGCGCTCACGACTGAGAAAGAAGTTGCGCGCTACCTGCATGGTGATGGTGCTGCCGCCCTGTCCCCGCTCTCCGGTGGTGAGCAGGTGGGCCGCCGCACGCAACAGCCCCTGGTAGTCGACGCCGGGGTGCTCGAAAAAGCGGCTGTCTTCGGCCGCCAGCACCGCCTGGGTCATGGCTGTCGGGAATTGGACGTACTCCAGCGGTATCCGCTTGATTTCACCATATTCGGCAATGAGCAGGCCATCGGCGGAGTAGACGCGAAGCGGCACCTGCAACTGCACATCCTTCAGGCTGTCGATGGCCGGCAGTTTGGGGTTGAGATAGAGGTAGATACCCAGCACGCCAAACCCGCCCAGGGTCACCAGGAGCAGGGAGGTCACAATGGCGTAACGGATTAACAGCGTTGATTTTTTCATTGGGGAAGTGTGAACGTAGTCATGCTTGGTTAGATGTAGTACGAGTATAAAGGTTTTGTCTGGTGTGGACTATTTGGCAGCGAGCCAAATAGAGGTTGACATGCAAGTTGACACTGGTATTTAATGTTCTTAAATAGATAATGAACGTAACCTAGGATATATAAAGGAAAAAATGGCTTCGTTATCAAAGTTCCTGGGAAGGAAAAAGCCCATTATACTCGGTCTTGATATCAGCACTACGGCCATCAAGCTGCTGGAGCTGAGCAAGGTCGGTGATCGTTATCGCGTCGAGAGTTACGCCGTGGAGCCGTTGCCGCCTAACTCGGTGATCGAAAAGAACATCTCCGACGTGGACGCTGTGGGTGAGGCCATCAAGCGCGCCGTCAAGCGCTCGGGCACCCGGGCACGCCATGCGGCGGCGGCGGTGGCGGGCTCGGCGGTCATTACCAAGGTGATCTCCATGCCGGCCAACCTCTCGACCGATGAGATGGAGAGCCAGATTCTGCTGGAGGCCGATCAATATATTCCCTACCCCCTCGAGGAGGTCAATCTCGACTTTGATGTGCTCGGCCCCTCGGCCGATGACCCGGAGCAATACGATGTGTTACTGGCAGCCTCGCGCAGCGAGAATGTTGAGGTGCGGGTCGATGCCATCGAGATCGCGGGGCTGAAGGCGCAGGTCATTGATGTCGAGGCCTACGCCATGGAGAACGCCTTTAGCCTGCTCAAGGAGCAGATGCCGGATCACGGACTGGACAAGACCATCGCTGTGATCGACGTGGGCGCCACCATGACCACCCTGAATGTGCTGCATGACCTGAAGACCATCTACACCCGTGAGCAGGTCTTTGGCGGCAAGCAGCTGACCGAAGAGATTCAGCGTCGCTATGGCCTCTCCTATGAGGAGGCCGGAATGGCGAAACGTCAGGGCGGCCTGCCCGACAACTATGTACCCGAGGTGCTGGAGCCATTTAAGGAAGCGATGGCGCAACAGGTGAGTCGTTCCCTGCAGTTTTTCTTCTCATCCAGCCAATATAATACGGTAGATCACATCGTACTTGCGGGGGGGAGCTCCTCCATACCGGGTGTGGATGAGATGATTGAAAAAAGTATCGGTGTTCCCACCAGTGTGGCGAATCCCTTCTCCAACATGATCATCTCTCCCAAGATCAAGGCGCAGGTGCTCAGTAATGATGCCCCTGCACTGATGATCGCCTGCGGACTCGCGCTGAGGAGTTTTGACTGATGGCACATATTAATCTACTTCCCTGGCGCGAGGCGCTACGCAAGCAGAAGAAACAGGATTTTTTTGCGGTTGTCGCCATTTTCTCCGGCATCATGATCGCTGTGGTTATCGCCGCTCATCTCTACATGGCGAGCCTCATTGATAACCAGATTGCGCGCAACGAGACGCTGAAGCGTGAAATAACGCAGATCGACAAAAAAATTAAAGAGATAAAAGATCTCGAAAATCAGAAAGAGCAGCTGATAGCCAGAATGCGGGTTATCGAGGAGCTGCAGAGTAACCGTCCTGCGATTGTGCGTTTGTTCGACGAGCTGGCAAAAATCATCCCCGAAGGTCTCTATATCGACTCCCTGGTACAGAAAAATGGTTCAATCACCATTACCGGCCAGGCGCAATCGAATGCGCGGGTATCCGCCTTTATGCGTGCGCTGGAAGAGTCGGCATGGTTTAAACAACCCTCTTTGGAGGTCATCAGCTCGAAAAGCGCCGGGGCAAGAAAGGCGCGTGAATTCACCCTGCGTGTGAGTCAGGACGCGCCCGTTAGTCAGGATGCCGTGGATGGGGGTGGAAAGTGAAAGTAGACTTCAGATCTATCGGTGAGCAGTTTAGTAATCTCGATCCGGATAATATCGGTAATTGGCCGATATTGGTGCGCTCAATGATCGTGCTGCTGGTCTGCGCGGCCGTGCTGGGTGGGGGATACTATTTTGATACCCAACACCAGCAAGTGGAGCTGGAGCGGGTGGTCGCGGAAGAGGAGGGCCTCTGGTCGACAATCGAAAAGAAGCAGCTGAAGGCGGCGAATCTGGCCGACTACAAGGCGCAGATGATTGAGATGGAGGAGTCATTCGGCACCATGTTGCGGCAACTGCCGAGCAAGAACGAGGTGGCCGATCTGCTGGTGGATGTTACCCAAACCGGGCTGGCCAGCGGGTTGGAGTTTGAGCTGTTCAAACCGAATAACGAACAACCCAAAGAGTTTTATGCGGTACTGCCGATAACGGTGAATGTGAACGGCCATTATCATAATCTGGGTCAATTTGTCAGTGGCGTTGCCGCCTTGCCGCGAATCGTGACGATCCACGATATTCAGTTAAAGGTAACCGATCCCGAAACGAGACGACTGACGATGACGGCCACGGCAAAGACCTATCGCTATCTGGACGACGATGAAATAGCTGCCGGTAAACCCAAGGCCAAAGCCGGAAAAAAAGGGAAGAAATAAGGTGCGCAGCATGCAAAATGGGTTGACGGAATACCGATTGGTAACCCGCGGGTTCAGGTGATCAGAATGGCAATGAAAACATCCAATACAATGAGGCACCACAATCGTAGCGGCGGTTCGGTTGCAATCCTGGGGCTGGCAGCGTTGCTGTTGACCCTGGGTGGCTGCAGCTCGTTGGATAACAGTGATCTGGACAAAAGACTGGCTGAGATAAAGGCCAGGCCGGCGAAAAAGATACCCCCGTTGCCGGTGTTCAAGCCGTACGAGACGTTTCTTTACAGCGCGAGTGAAGAGCAGGACCCGTTCAAATTGTTCGACGGTCTGGCCATCGCGCCCACGACGGAAGAAATGGTTGCCGACAATCCGCTGAAGGATCGAAATCTTGAGGCGCTGGAACAGTATCCGCTCGATACCCTGCGATATGTAGGACAGCTAACAACGGATGGCAGGGATTGGGCCATCATTACCTCTCCGGATCTGATAGTACACCGGGTGCAGGTTGGCAATTACCTGGGCCAGAACTATGGCCGCATCACCGCGATACAGCAGAATAAAATATTGATTACTGAGACGATAGCCGATGATTATCGCGGATGGATTGAACGAGATGCCGCACTCAGTCTCTCGGAATGAGCACCGAAGGAGTTATAGATGATGCGTAAAATAAACAACAGATACGATGGGAAAATCATGAACTTACTTCATATTGCGGTGCTACTGATTGCGTTGCCGGTACTGCAGCTGAGTGCTACCGACACGCAAGCGGCTGAGGGTAATGTGTTGAATGCGGTCGATTATGTCACCCTGCCGGGGGGCAAGGTGCAGCTGCGTCTGGGTTTTGACAAACCGGTGAGTGAAGACCCCTCCAGCTTCTCCATTGAGCAGCCACCACGCCTCTCTGTGGACTTTGCCGCGACCTCGATGGCACTGGCAAAGAAAATGCTGCAATTTGATGCGGGTGTGCTGAATAGCGTACGGGTGGTGCAGGCGAATGACCGCACCCGCGTCGTGGTGAACATGAAGGCCATGGTGCCATACGAGATCAGAACAGAAGCCAATTTGGTGTTCATCAATTTTGCGAGCCAGGAGCAGCAAGTACAGCAGGCGGCACTGGCCATTGCCACCGGCAAGGCATCAAACAGCATTCCTGAGATAGATTTCAGGCGCGGTGCGGTGGGCGAGGGGAAGATCACCTTTGCACTCTCCGATGCGAACACGATCATAAATATGGAGGAGAAGGGCAACAAAATTATAATCGACTTTGTGAATGCGCAACTGCCGGAAAAACTGGTGCGGCGCCTGGATGTAACGGACTTTGCCACCCCTATCAGTACCATCGACGCCTTTAACGTGGGACAGGGCGCCCGCATTGTCGTTGATTCAACGGGCAATTTTGAACACATGGCGTATCAGGCGGGCAAGGAGTTTATTATTGCTATCAAGCCGCTGAGCGCGGAGGAGGTAACGGAGAAACAGAAGGACAAATTCGGCTACTCCGGGCAGAAGCTCTCACTCAACTTCCAGAATATCGAGGTGCGGGCAGTACTGCAGCTGATTGCCGATTTCACCGATAAAAACGTGGTGGCCAGCGACACGGTGCAGGGCAATATCACGCTGCGTCTGAAGAATGTCCCCTGGGATCAGGCACTCGACATTATCCTGCGCACCCGTGGCCTGGGCATGAGGGAGAGCGGCAACGTTATTCTTATCGCCCCCAATGCCGAGATCGCCGCGCGAGAGAAAGAGGAGCTGGAGGCGCAGAAGCAGATGATCGATCTGGCGCCGGTGCAGACCCGCTATCATCAAATCAACTACGCCAAGGCCGCCGATATCGCAGGCCTGTTGAAGGGCGAGAAGAACAGCATCCTCACGGAGAGGGGCAGTGTGACAATTGACGAGCGCACCAATACCCTGATGGTGCTGGAGACCTCAACCAAGCATGAAGAGGTCGCTGCACTCATTCAAAAGCTGGATATTCCGGTCAGGCAGGTGATGATCGAGTCACGCATCGTGATCGCCAATGATGATTTTGGCCGGGATCTGGGGATCCGAACCGGCGTCACCGGCGTTACCGATAATGGCACGAACGGCATTATCGCCGCCACCGGCAGTACGGCGGGTACCGACACCATGGTTAGCAGCGCGATTGCCAATAACCTGGCTGGCACCGGGCCCTACCCTGTCGAGATGCCAGCGTTGGAAAACCGCTACAACGTCAACCTGCCGGTAAGTGGTGCCGGCAGCCTGGCGCTGGCAATCCTGGGCAGTGACTATCTGGTCGACCTGGAACTCTCGGCACTGCAGACGGAAGGGCGTGGCGAGGTGCTGTCAAACCCCAGGGTGATCACATCCAATCAGAAAGTGGCCCGTATTGAACAGGGTGTCGAGATCCCCTACCAGGAGGCGGCATCAAGTGGCGCCACCAGCGTCTCGTTCAAAAAGGCGGTGCTGAGTCTGGAGGTGACACCACAGATCACTCCGGATGATCGGGTGGTGATGGACCTCTCGGTAAACAAGGACAGCGTCGGCGGCATTTACTCGGGCGTACCGTCCATTAACACCCGCTCCATCACCACCCAGGTGCTGGTGAATAACGGTGATACCGTAGTGCTGGGCGGTGTCTATGAGCAGAGCACCTCGGAGGGCAACACCAAGGTGCCCCTGCTGGGCGATATTCCGATCCTCGGCGCCCTGTTCCGCTCGACCTCCCGCAAGGAGAGCAAGGCAGAACTGCTGATTTTCGTTACGCCAAAAATTCTGAACGACAAATTGAATACTGGGCTGTAGACGTCTGCGCTATAAGGAACCGACTGTAATGAACGTTTTACCTGTAATAAAACATCTCTGTAAGCGTGTCGCGCTAGTGGCACTGTTGCCACTGTTCCTGGCCGGATGTGAGAGTAGTTCGACTTTTTATGGCGAACAGGATGCCACCTCCACCCCTGGTCTTGTCGACAGCAGCACGATCATGCTGGGTAGCGGAATTGGTTCGTCCTTTGTTCCGGGTGTTTTACAAATTGGGCTGACGTCGCTTAGCGCAGGTGGCACAACGGAGGTGCTTGCAACCCTGGCTGACAGTTCCGGAGCGCTGTATACCACTCCGACTGAGGTCTCTTTTCATTCGTTATGTACCGGCTCAAACAAGGCAGAAATTACAACGCCGGTAACCTCCGTCGACGGCATTATTGTTACATCCTATACAGCGACCGGATGCAGTGGTGCGGATACGATCTATGCCACGGCATCAATCGATGGGCGAGAGGTGTCGGCGACAGGCAGTCTGACTATTCAACCGGCGGTGGCCGGGCAGGTTGTGTTTGTGAGTGCCGAACCGGCGGAAATCGGTATAGAGGGTACGGGTGCGGTTGAACTTTCGACCCTGACCTTCAAGGTACTGGATAGTAGTGGTGCGGCAATCGCCAATGAGGATGTTACCTTCTCGCTGAATACCACCGTGGGAGGGATAACATTATCAACCACAACGGCAACCAGCAATTCAGCGGGTGAGGTGCTTGTAGTGGTGGCATCGGGTACCGTCAGTACCGTGGTACGGGTAACGGCCACCTTGGTGAGCAATACCTTGATATCAACGCAGTCGGAGAGTCTGGTTATTTATGGTGGCCTGTCCGATCAGGGCAAGCTTTCCCTCTCTGCCGATGTCTACAATCCGGAGGGATGGAACTTTGATGGCGAGGTGGTAAACCTCACGGTCTATGCCTCCGATCATTTTAGCAATCCGGTAAGGGATGGCACCGCAGTATATTTTACCGCTGAGGGTGGGCAGATGGCTGGAACCTGCACGATAAGCAATGGCTCCTGCTCTGCTGAATGGAAGAGTGCCAATCGACGCCCACAGGACGGACGGGTCACCGTTACCGCCACCATGCAGGGTGAGGAGAACTTTTCGGATGACAACGGTAACGGTGTGCTTGATGATGGTGAAATTTATGGTGATTTGCCGGAGGCGTGGTACGACTATAACGAAAACGGCGTTTACGACGCGGCGACTAACCTGGTGGATGCCTACGGTGCGACGTACCGTGAGGAGTTTAGGGACTTTGATAGCGATGGTTTGTATGACGCCGCGGATGGGAAGTATAACGGGGTTTTGTGTAATCCGGCGAACATCGTGAATGTTTGTGGTGCCTCACGCAGTGTAGATGCGCGTGGTGATCTGGTGCTCGTGATGTCCGGCAGTCATGCCTACTTCAGTTACGGTGCTTCGCCACTATCATTCGCCAAGGCGACCGTGGGTAAGACTAACGTCACCATCATGGATGTGAATGGGCAGACGCTGCCGAACGGAACGACCATAAGTATAGTGGCAGGTGATGATTTGGTTCTAAACTCTTCCGAATCCTATACCGTGGTGAACACCAGTGTGGCGGGTGGGATTGTTATCCCTATTTTCGTAGAGCCCGCTGACACTTCGGTTGCCGGGACGGATTTAGTTACCATCACGGTAACGACACCCAATGGAATCGAAACCATAGATTACCTGGATGTGTCGTGGTTCTAAGAGAAGTTAAAATTTAGCGTCATGAGTGCGATTATCCTTGTCGGCCCCATGGGTTCCGGCAAGAGCACCATCGGGCGGCAGCTGGCCACGGCCTTGAAAAAGGAGTTCAGGGACAGCGATCACGAGATCGTGGCGCGTACCGGGGCGAGTATTCCGCTTATCTTCGAGATTGAGGGTGAGGAGGGGTTTCGCAAACGCGAGGCGGCGATGCTGGATGAGCTGACGCAGCTCGACGGCATCGTGCTGGCGACCGGCGGCGGGGCGGTGCTGCGCGAGGAAAATCGGCAACACCTGGCGCAGCGTGGGGTGGTGATCTACCTCTACGCCTCGGTGGAGCAGCTGTTTGAACGCACCGCGCGCGATCGCAACCGGCCGCTGTTGCAGACGGAGAATCCGCGCCAGAAGTTGCAGCAGCTGATGGAGCAGCGCGACCCGCTCTACCGGGAGGTGGCCGATATGGTGGTGCACACTGACGACCGGTCGATTCGCAGCGTGGTCAAGGAGATCCTGGTGCGTCTGCGCCAGGAGCCGAAATACGGCGGCGGATGACCCGCCCCTTCCCTTTCCGCTATAGTATGCCGCTAACCTCTCTCTTTGGCGGACAGCAGTAACCCTCACTCATGCAGACACTTCATGTTGACCTCGGGGAACGCAGTTACCCCATCTATATCGGTGCCGGCCTGCTTGGCGATGCCGCGCTGATTCAACCGCACATTCGTGGCAAACAGGTGATGGTGGTGAGCAACGAGACCGTTGCCCCGCTCTACCTTGAAGCGGTGGTCGCCGCGCTCGACGGGTTGCGGGTCGAGTCGGTGATCCTCCCCGATGGCGAGCAGTATAAAAATCTGCAGGTGCTCAACACCATTTATGATGCCCTGCTGAGCCAGCGCTTTGACCGCAAGTGCACCCTCGTCGCCCTGGGCGGCGGGGTGGTGGGTGACATGACCGGATTTGCCGCCGCCACCTACCAGCGCGGGGTCGATTTCATTCAGATCCCCACCACCCTGTTGTCGCAGGTCGACTCCTCGGTGGGCGGCAAGACCGGGGTCAACCACCCGCTGGGCAAGAACATGATCGGCGCCTTCCATCAGCCGCGCTGCGTGGTGGCCGACACCGACAGCCTCAATACCCTGGATGATCGCCAGCTTAGTGCCGGTCTTGCCGAGGTGATTAAGTATGGCCTGATTGATGATCCCGAATTTTTCCTCTGGCTGGAGGAGAACGTTGCCGCCCTGCTGCGCCGTGAACCGGAGGCGCTGGCCCACGCCATTGCCCGCTCCTGCGCGGACAAGGCGCGGGTGGTGGCTGCCGACGAGCGGGAGGCGGGCCGGCGCGCCCTGCTCAACCTCGGCCACACCTTTGGCCACGCCATCGAGACCGGGATGGGTTACGGCGCCTGGTTGCACGGCGAGGCGGTGGCGGTCGGTATGGTGTTGGCGGCCGAGTTGTCGGCACACCTCGGCTGGCTTGAGCCGGCGCTGGTGACACGCATTCGCCGCCTCATCGCCGCGGCGGGGCTGCCGGTGCAGGCGCCCGACTCTATCGGCAGTGAGCGCTTTCTGGAGCTGATGGCGGTGGACAAAAAGGTATTGGATGGGGTGATGCGCCTGGTGCTGGTGCAGGGGCTGGGCCGTGCGGTGATCAGCGATGCAGCGAGCCGTGTGCAGATCCGCGATGTGCTGGACCGCCACCTGCGAGGGGCGTGAGATGCGCGCCGCCCTCGCCCCCTATGCCGCCAGCGACGAGCAGTCGCGCGGCCGCCGCTTTGCGGAGCCGGCACCCCACTACCGCAGCCAGTTTCAGCGCGACCGCGACCGCATCGTCCACTCCGGCGCCTTTCGCCGCCTGGAGTACAAGACCCAGGTCTTCGTCAATCACGAAGGCGACATGTTCCGCACCCGCCTCACCCATTCCATTGAGGTGGCGCAGATCGGCCGTGCGGTGGCGCGCGCGCTCTCCCTGCAGGAGGACCTCACCGAGGCGATATCGCTGGCCCACGACCTTGGCCACACTCCCTTTGGCCATGCCGGTCAGGATGCCCTCAACCGCTGCATGAAGGAGCACGGCGGTTTCGAGCACAATCTGCAATCGTTGCGGGTGGTCGATCAGCTGGAGGAGCGCTACGCCGGGTTTGACGGTCTCAACCTCACCTTCGAGACGCGCGAGGGGATCCTCAAGCACTGTTCCAGGGGCAATGCGGCGCAACTCGGCGAGCTGGGCGAGCGTTTCATTCATGGCTGGCAACCGGGGCTGGAGGCGCAGATCGCCAACATAGCCGATGCCATCGCCTACAACAATCACGATGTGGATGATGGCCTGCGTGCCGGACTGATCACGGTGGCGCAGCTGCGCGAGGTGGAGCTCTTCGCCACCGCGTATGACGAGGTGATGCGCCAGCATCCCGGTCTGACCGGGCGGCGGCTGATCCATGAGATCATCCGCCGCATGATTAACCGCCAGGTGGTGGACCTGCTGCAGCATAGTGAGTACTTGTTGGCGACGGCAAGCCCGCGCACTATTGATGAAGTGCGCAAACACGGCGCGCCGCTCATCGCCTTCAGCGGGCCGATGGAGGCGGCGCACCGGGCACTGAAACAGTTTCTGCACGAACAGCTCTATCGCCACTTCAGAGTACATCGCATGAGCATGAAGGCGCAGCGTATGGTGTATGAGCTGTACGAGGCGTTCTTTGCCGATTTGCGGCTGTTACCGTCCGATTATCAACAGCGTGCCGCGGCGCTGGAGCACGACCTGGGCATCAGCGGTCGCGCCCGCGCCGTGGCCGATTACATCGCCGGGATGACCGATCGCTTCGCCATCGTTGAACATCAAAAGCTCTTCAGCCCCTCAGAGCTGACCTGAGTGTGTTAAAGACTTGTCGAGATACAACATATTGTTATACTTGGCGGGGTAAAGCACACTCTCTAGTGTGCCGTGGGCACCACAATAACAATCAGGGTGACCGAGAGGCGGGACGGCGACAGTGACAGGTTCATGCGTATCTATTTACAGACCCCATGTGACAGCGAGCGGCCACCGCGTTTCTACCACCTGTTCCTGCAGGAAGATCTACTGGGAGGCTGGTCGCTGGTGAGGGAGTGGGGATTTCAGGGGGCATCCGGGCGGCTGCAGCGTGACCACTTCGACTCACGCGAGGAGGCGCTGGAGGCCCTGCTCCGCTCACGCGACCAGCAGACACAACGCGGCTACCGGGTGATGTTCTTTCAGGGCGAGGGCGCGCCGCAATGAGATTCGCCTTCCGCCGTAACCACGACTCCGCGGATTCCCCCCCTTATCTCTCTCTACTGAAGCTGCATACCCCCCCCTTCGCCGCCAGTGCCGCGAGCGGTCTTTTCTATGCCGACGCCGAGCGCACCCAGTACCTCGACATGCTGCAACACCTCACCCAGTACAGCGAAGAGCTGCTGCTGGTGGTGGGCGACGCGGGGCTGGGCAAGAGCGCCCTGCTCGATAAATATCTGGAGCGTGGCGAGGAGCACTGGCGGTTGTGCCGTCTCAATGGCGGGCAGGGCGTCGATCTGGACGGACTCTTTCGGCGGGTTGCCGAGTGTTTCGCCGTGGAGCTCTCCGGGGTGGCGCCCCCTCAACTGCTCGATGCGCTGCGCCAGCACCTCGACGCGCTGCTGGAGCAGCAGCTCTCGGTGCTGGTGATCGATGATGCCGACGCCCTCTGCGATGATGCGCTGGAGATGGTGTTCCACCTGGCGGCGCTGGAGGGGGAGCATGGAAGGCTGATACGGGTGCTGCTGTTTGCCGACAGCGCCATCGAGGCGCGCTTGGCCAGCGCACGTTTCGTGCATCTTGTCGCCCCCCACCGCCTGCAACTCAAACCGCTGGGCGAGAGTGACAGCGGCGGTTATCTGTTGCACCGTCTGCAACAGGCCGGATATAGCGGTCTCTCCCCCTTCAGCGCCGCCGATCTGAGGCAGCTCTACCGCCAGTCGCACGGGATCCCGGCACGCTTGAATGAGGCGGCGCACGCCCTGTTGCTGGAGCGCACCAACGTGGGGGCTGGCCATGCCGCGGGCACCGGTCGAACCATCAAGGTGGGGGTGGCGGCGACCGCCCTCATCGGCACAATGCTGGGCATGCACGACCGTATTAACGGCCTGCTCAGTGGTGAACCCGATAGCAGTATGGCGGTGACGGCGGAGCGCCCCGTGCTGCGGCTGGCCGATAGCGATAATCCATGGGCGGTGGTGATCCGCGATGGGGAGAGCATTCAGATAAGTTGTGGCCGCACGGCGGCGGAGACGGTGGCGGTGCGGCCCGTCCCGGCCGCCGCCGCGCTCGATAGCCAACCGGTAATGGCACGTCCGTTGATGCGCACCGTGAGCGTCCCGCCGGAGGAGACCGGGATGCATGCTGCCGCCCCGGCGGCGGACGGAGAGCTGGCCGCCGAGGCCGCACCGCAGGTTGCCGTTGCGGCGGCAGCACCAGTCGAACCAGTCGAACGAGTCGAACCAGTCGAACCAGTCGAACCAGTCGAACCAGTCGAACC
>JAPHSX010000007.1 GCA_026196575.1 Gammaproteobacteria bacterium
ACCGGCCGTCGAGCCACCTGTTCCCGAGCCGGTAGAGCAGCAATCGGCACCGGCCGTCGAGCCACCTGTACCCGAGCCGGCAGAAGAGCACCCGGCAGCAGCCGTCGAGCCACCGGCACCCGAATCGGCAGAGGAGCATCCGGCACCGGTCTCGGTGGAGAAACAACCTGAGCAGCCAGAGCACCAACCACAGGTCACTGCCGTGGTGGAACCGCAAACACAAAGCGAGCCACCCAAACTGCAACAGGTCGAAACACGGCCACGGCGTGCCGCAAGTGAGGCACCGGAGGATGACCGCTAGCAGTATGCCAGCAGCGTAACGAAAATAGGGGGATTACCCTTGCGCCGCAGCGTCTTTTTCCACGCGTTGAAGGCGCTCAAGCCGTTAGCCTCGGCATAAACTCGCATCGACTGGCCTGATCTGGCGCATGCCTGGACTTGCCCAAGCCAGAACTTCTGTTTCTCGGTAAGGGAGGTATCCTGCGTCATGTGTCCACTCCATTATTGTCTACAACGGAGTGCAGTCTGGTGGCAAGGGTTTAGCTTGGGAAGTGCGGGGTTAATTTATCGCTTACGGATAAACCACCGATCAGCATCATGTGAATACGCATTTATCTACTTCGTGTTCCGCGCCAGAAATTATTCACAGCATTCTCAACAAATGAAGTGAATTCCGCACGGAATCGCTCTATGGAGAAACGCATGGCATTTTCTCTGCATGCTAAAGGCGACATATCTGCCATTTGAGACTCGAATACATTTACAGCATTACATAACGCGCCAATAGTCTGCTCGTAGAAAAATATGCCCGTAGGAGCATAGTCTCTAACATCAGAACTCGCACAGCCTATTATCGTCTCAAGCGCACCACCTTTAGCAAAGGCGATCACTGGCGTGCCACATGCCTGTGCCTCCACGGGGGCAATACCAAAATCCTCCTCGGCAGCAAAGACAAAAGCCTTGGCTCGCTGAATGTAATCGCGCATTTCAAGCAAAGACACATATCCCATAACTTCCACATTGCTACCGGCAGATGCGCGAACCTTTTCCATATCGGGGCCATCGCCAATAACAACCAAGCGCTTATCTGGCATCTCGGTAAAGGCCTTAACGATCAGGTCAATTTTTTTGTACGGCACCATCCGAGAGGCCGTAACATAGAAGTCTTCTTTCTCCCTACACAGTGTGAAACTATTAACATCAACTGGCGGATAGATAACCGTAGACTCGCGCCGGTAGACCTTCCAGATACGGCGCGCTATGAAGTCAGAGATAGCGACAAACTCATCCACTCCATTTGACGTGCGAACATCCCAAAGCCTGATGCGGTGCAAAAGCCCCTTAGCCACCCAGCCTTTCAGACCTTTATCCAGCCCAGACTCCCGCAGGTACTGGTGCTGCAGGTCCCACGCATAGCGGATAGGTGAATAACACATGCAAAGATGCAATTGATCGGGTCCGGTAATAACACCCTTAGCGACAGCATGGCTGCTGGATAGCACAAGGTCATAGTCAGAGAGGTCAAATTGCTCTACCGCCAACGGCATCAAGGGGAGATAGCCCCGATATTTTTTTCTGGCAAAAGGCAGGTTTTGAATGAATGAAGTCGTGACAGGTTTATTACGCAAGAAGCCCCGCTCATGTGCAGGAATAAAATCAACCAGTGAAAACAGATTTGCCTGGGGATAACAATTTATCATCTCCTCAAGAACACGTTCCGCCCCGGCATAGGTCACCAACCAGTCGTGAACAATAGCGACCTTCATACTTTACGCTCTGACTTCTCACCCACAGCAACAAGATTCACGGCAAAAGTCAACGGGTATGCATAACGACCATGCAACACAAAAAAGGCCAACTTCATCAAGGGGCTAACAAAACCCTTCCAGAAAATCCGTTTAAATATATTTTTTGACACGGCATCACCAGTAAACCGGGCTGCAAGACCGGCATTGGCAAAAAACTGCGCCATACTTTGTGGCGTAAAAGCACGCAAATGGGTCAAGTCACCGTATCGTAAGGGGTTTAATGGCGCCAGGCCATTCGGCACCTGTACAATAACGCGCCCACCCGGCTTCAAGTGGCTCTCAAGCATTTCGGCCAATATAACCAGCGAAGAAAGCTCCAGGTGCTCTAATACATCAATGAGTACAATACAGTCGAACTCTTCATTCGATTGATTCAACCAATCAATGGCATTACCAAGGTGGGCCTCCTCAAGGCCAAGCTTGTTACGCGCCACATTGATCTGTTCTTCGCTGAAATCAATTCCAACAACGTGGCTATAGCCAAGCTCCTTCATGGCCTGAACATTTTTTCCATAACCGCAGCCAATCTCCAGAATAGATGCATCTCTATGCTCAGGAAGGTGGCGGCTAAAATTTACCCGGAAATAGGCCTTGTTTATAGCAAGCGCCGATTCAAGATTGCCATCTGCCAGCGCCGATGTACTGTAATAGCGCCGATAGAGACTACTTGCCACACTATCGGAAGGTTCCACTATCGATTTTGCCTCATGCTCTGTCAAATCAGCCAACCTCAGACGCTCTACTTGGTCTCATAATACGCATCACCCTGTGCTTGAGCTCCTCATTCAAATACCATTTCCAGCATACTGACAGGTATATTATGGCCAGCAACACCAGCACGGCAAACTTAATGCTCAGCGACGGTAGCCAAGCAAGCACAAAACCTGACGCTGAAAAAAGAGCAATCAAGGCAACATCGCTTCCTATCCGGGGCATCACAATACCCTCGCGCCGCGTGAGCCAGAACAGCAACCACATATCGAAGAAGGCCCACAACATCCAGGTAAGCGCTGCCCCCCCGACACCCAACCATTCAATCAGTAACCACAACAGTAATAGATAGAACGGCAACTCGAACACATGGCGCATAGCCGTGACATTGGGTCTTCCGATAGCCTGAAGTAAGGTGTAGGGAACATGCGCGACGGAATTAAATAGCAAGCCAAACACCAAAATCTGCAAGGCGCCATATGATTGGGATGCAAACTCCCCATCGATCCACCACCCCAAGGCATCTTCCCCAACCGCCAACACAACCACCAATAGCGGCAACATCAATAGATTGATAGCGCGTAACGCTTGCATGTAATGTGAACCTACATTTGCATCCGTCACCTTGCTGGCACTAAAAACGGGAAAGATCGCTGCCGCCAATGCACCGGGAATAATCAGTGCGCGCAAAACAATCTCCATGGGAACTGCATAATAGCTAATATCCGCCACGCTCCGCATCCCGGCGAGGAACAGCCGATCAAGATAACCCATGGACATCAGCGTCCCAAGACCTACCGCCAGAAACACCCAACCACCATACGCAAGAAGCTGCTTAAGAAGCGCCACCGCCTCATGCCAGGAAGGCAGGGGAGCAGCGCCAAGCAGTTTTCGCACCGCCCAGAGGTAGATCCCCATGAATAGCAACCGGCTCAGTGCCAGCACCAGAGTAATTACATCCAAACGAACGGTAAAAGCTAACACGGCAAGAGGAAGCAGAAATATCGCCACATTAGCCGGTAACTTAATCAAATTGGTGGTTCGGAACTTGCCCTGCCCCTCCAGCGCCCCTCGTGCTCCCGCTGTTACCAGTATCACGGGAATCGATACCGCAACCACCCACAACGAGCGAGAAACCTCTCCCGTCGATACCACAGCGGACAGGCCGAGTTGATCAAGCAGAAAGCCCGTGCCCGCCCAGAGCGCTCCGCACAGAAGCAAGCCAACCACAAAAAGTGCGAACAAAGAGACCTGAAGTGTCCGGGAAGCACCGTGCAAATTGTCAGACGCCCAGTGCCGGGCAACAAATCGGGTAGTCGCACGCCCCAACCCCAGGTCAAGAAAGGAGAAATAGCCCAGCGTCGCCCAAACCAGTGTCAACAGACCAAAGCGTTCAACTCCCAGGCCATGCAACAGGGAGGGAATAGCCATCAAACCAACCAATAAAGGCAGGCCATTTCCCAGAAGATTCCAGAGAGTGTTGTGGGACAAGCGGCTCACAACATCACGCCCTTATAGCCGACAGAACAACATTTCGGCCACAGCGCCATCAATCAAAGCACCTTTTCGTACACATCGAGCGTACTTTTGGCGCACTGGCTCCATGAGAACTGCGCCAACCGTGCCGTTCCTCGCTGCACCATCTGCATCGCCAATGCCTCATCCTCGACGATGCGCTGCATGGCGTGGGCAATCGCACCCGTCTCCAACGGATCAACCAATAGGGCAGCATCGCCCGCCACCTCGGGAATGGAGGTGGTAGTAGACGATATCACCGGGATCCCCGCGGCAAAGCCTTCCAGTATCGGTAAACCAAAGCCTTCATAAAGAGACGGGTAAACCAAAGATTTTGCAGATTGCATTAACGCCACCAAATCGACATGCGAAACCCATCTCAACCATCTACCATGCCCTTGGCGTTCCATCTTCTTAATATCATGAAGTAAGGTATCATCGCCCCATCCATAATTACCCACAATTACTAACGGGTACTCATTTTGGATCTGCGCACTCAAGGAACGATGTGCTTGAATGATACGGCGAACATTCTTGCGCGGCTGCAAAGTACCTACGAAAATAAAAAAATTTTCTTTCACGCCATAACGCCGTAATACTGATAGCCGCCGACCATCATCAAGACGATTTTGGAACGATTCATCAAAGCCCAACGGAATGACAGAAATATCTTTCTCGTTAATTCCAAAAGCTTCAACGATGTCATGTTTACTATGCTGTGATATGGTGATCACATGTTCAGCCCAGTGGCCCGACCGCTTAAATGCCGCGTTTTTAGCCCACCGCATCTGCTGCGACACCCACTCCGGATGAACAAATGGAATTGCATCCATGATTGTGGCCACCACCGGGATACCGTGTAATTTTGGAATGTAGTGATCTGTAGCATGAAAAACATCAAATTTTCTGGAAAAATTCCTGGTTCCTCGAAACGGCAGTCCGCACATTAGCGAATAAGCTGCTTGAATCTTGTATGAGCCATTAAGGCACTCCAGCGGTTGTGGTGTCTTTGCGTTATCCTTGACTATTTCAGAAACACCAAATGTCACTGCTCGCGCATTAACGCCGAAATTAACATATTCATTCCATAATCGTTCTGTGTAAACACCAATGCCATCAAGATGATCACTTAAGATCCCCTGTGCCCAGACAGTCGCCCCAAAACCTATGCGCATAATATTCACCCAAAAGGAGATTCAGAGGGATATGAACAAGCCGAACAACCTCCCGATGAGATATCTTGACATGGAAACACCTAATCGGGTGTTTTCGGAATCAACTAGTCAGCTGTTCTGGTGCGTTAAATCGACATTAAACAAGATTTATTGCATGCGGCATAAACTTATAAATCATAACCAAAATATTCGATTATTGGCGCAATTTTTTCCATATGTGGCTCAAAATGCCTTTCATATTTTCTCCACCTATGAATTGCGGATTTGTAGATTGGTTGTACGACTTGACTATAACTGGCTGTACGAATAATTCCCCGCTTCCTTGCGCCACCAATGTGATCAAGAAGTTCCTCATTCCACGATAAACCAAGAAATTCAACAACACCCAGCATTACTGACTCTGTGTCAGCAACAAGCTCTTCATATTTGACTGGAAAGACATTCAAACTCATCGCCTCATTGTATGATTTCCACAAATTCATTACTTTGACGTAAAAATCAACACTTTTGCCAAATGAGGTGAAATTAATGGAAGCTTCATGCAGAAAAAAATTCTGCATAAAACAACTCAGTATCACGTCACATGGGTGTCGGATCGAAAAAATAACCTTGGGATGCTTGAACACTGTCTCAATAAATCCAGCACGTATTGTGTTATACGGCCCTTTATCTATAAGAATCTTGCTCTCATCCAGGTCAATGTATCCTCTCACCTTTTCATAATATGTGTGCAAAAGTCTCTGACGATCAACGTCATCAAGCATGGTTAGAGTGTCAATTGTCGGCAATCCAAATTGTTTTTCATGTATAAGCTCGATTGACAGTAGTGGTGGCTTTTCTTCCATAACCTGGATACCACTATGGTTATACAGAAATTGGTCGAGTAGTGTTGTGCCAGATCTTGGAAATCCATACAAAAAAACAGGCGATCTTCGTGATTTTTCTAATTTGTTATCAAAATGGGCGTGTTTGCCCACAGTGGCCTCAGATAATTTATTAATTCTTTTAAGCATAAAGTCACGATTAATCTTCTTTGCATCACCCTCCTGCGCAGCCAGTACATTGGCTTTTTCAAAATTCTTAAATGCTTTTTCGTGATTTCCTTCTTTATGGTATAAATCGGCCAACATGAAATAGACGGGCGCTGTTTTGCTTCTGTGCGCAACGGTCTCAAGGATATCAACCGCCTCATCATACGCCCCATCCCTTGCAATTACCTTAGACTTTACTAATTTATACCTGACATTATTTGATAATTCTTGATCATATTTTTTTATCAAAGTCTTCGCGCGCAAAATGTCGTTTATTGACTCACAATGTTCCAACTCCATAACAACCGCAAGCAGTTTATCAGGAAAGCACGCCCGTAACTTACTAATTGCCCTAGTCGTTAAATTGTTATTCTCACGTTCACGCATAGCTTCAAGATACTCAGCATAGGGCAAGAGCTCTCCCACACTAGTATCGATAACTTTTTCGAATTCATCCGCAGCCTGCTCCTCCTCACCCAACTTACATAATGTGTTTGCATATCTCAGATGATACGTCACATTATCAGGTGCGATTTGAAATGCGCGCGATACATACTGTAGAGCATTCCTGTAGCTACCATTCTCGTAATAATGACGCCCAATTGCGTAAAGAATCTTCTCAGAGTTGGGCTTTAATTTTTCTGCCTCCAAGTATGCTTCTTGTGCCTCCACGCTTCTCCCAATTTGTATATACGCACAACCCAAATTATAATAATGTTCCGCTGCGCTCTCACCAATACTATTTGATGTTGCAATTTTTAAGGCACGAATTGCTTCAGACGACTTATTACACTGTAGGTAAGCGTTTCCTAAATTACTATACACATTCGCATCTTTAATCCCGTCATCGGCAAGCATGCGCAGGTACTTTATCGCTTCCTGTGGAACACCACTCATCAGCGCGATAATTCCTCTTAAGTGAACAAAATTATGATCGCCATGGTATTTTTTCATTGCCTTCGCGCATAATTGTTTTGCTTTAACTAACTCCCCCTCTTGAATGAGAGTGGTAATTTTTACAAGCATATCTTGATATGACGGCGAATAATTCATACATTCACATTCTCTAGCAGTAATATCCCCGGCGAGCATTGGGGTTTTATTTAGGAGCCACTCGAAACGGCCTATACGGGGCATTCGTTTCTTGAATACCCAAGATGGACGCGACTACATTATATTCAGCTGATCCACTCTACTATCATTACTCCAATCTTCACCTACGCCCTTAACATGGATACTGATCAAAAACCAAATACGGTGCGGCTTCCTGCGGCGTCAGTCTGGCTACTCTGTGAGTTACAGAATTCCATTAGATATATTTCCATAAGCATAACGCAGGATTTTTTTCATGAAAGATCTGTTGCACTCAACATCCAGCGCAAGGTTTCCTCTAGAGGTGGCGTTTTCCACGCGCCTATCAAACCACATAATTTTGATGGATCACCTCTGAGTGTCTTTATCTCATTCGCACGGACAAAAGCAGGATTCACCTCAACACGAACTTTATGCCCGGTTATTACCTCGGCCATCTCGATTACTTCACGCAGAGAATGTATCCGGCCAGAACAGACATTAACCGTTTCACCGACGGGAGCCACCTCCAACAACCGCAGATAAGCCCTGGCTACAGCGCGAACATCGGAAAAATCACGTTCAACATCAAGGTTGCCGAGCTCAATCACATGCTTTCCCTGCCTGAAGTGTTCCACAATTTTCGGGATCAGGAAATCCGTGGATTGTCCCACTCCGGTATAATTAAAAGGGCGAGCAATGGTTATAGGGAGACGTTCAAACCAGAGACTTGCCATATATTCCATGGCAAGCTTGCTCACAGCGTAATCATTGGCAGGCTGCGGCTGCACCTCCTCACTGATAGGATCAACCACCGCATTCCCATAGACATTGGCGCTGCTTGCCAGAAGAACCGCACTGGGGGGGTTGCGACTCTCACACAGCGCCTCAAGCAGGTTTCGCGTACCCACCACATTCGTGCGATAAAGGGCATCGACATCTTTATGCGCAACAAAAGCGATTGCTGCCAAGTGTGCCACAACATCGGGTTGCACCTTGCTAACCACCTCCGCAACGGCCGTGCGGTCAAGCAGATCACACATTATCATCCCCTCACCAGACTGGGATCGACTATGCGTCAAACCAACGACATCATAGCCTTTTTCCTTAAGATCTGCGGTAAGATAACGACCGGTAAACCCAGTGACACCGGTGATAAGTGCCGTTGGCATATCAGAACGAAACTCCGCTCTCCACACGGCGCAGATCTGCCTCGACCATCATCCGGCAAAGCTCCTCCAGCGTCGTCTTGGGCTCCCAACCCAATTCGTTCTTTACTTTTGCGGGATCACCAATCAACAGATCCACCTCGGCAGGACGATAGAATTGCGGATTAATCCGAATAATTGTCTTGCCAGTCCTTGCATCAATGCCTGTCTCATCGACACCACTCGCTTGCCAATTAATATCGATATCCAGCGCCTTACAGGTCATTTCCACAAAATCGCGCACCCGTTCCGTTCTTCCAGTGGCCAATACATAGGTATCCGGTTTCTCGGCCTGCAACATGCGCCACATCCCTTCGACATAGTCCTTGGCGTACCCCCAATCGCGTTTGGCCTCCAGATTGCCCAGCTCGATATGCGACTGCTTTCCCAGCTTAACCCGCGCCAGCCCATCAGTAATCTTGCGAGTAACAAATTCCAGACCGCGCAACGGAGACTCATGGTTAAACAGGATGCCGCTGGTGCCAAATATATCAAAGCTCTCCCGATAGTTGATGGTCATCCAGTGTGCATAAACCTTGGCACAACCATAAGGGCTGCGTGGGTGAAGTGGGGTTGCTTCTGACTGCGGAACTTCCTGCACCAATCCAAACATCTCAGATGTTGACGCTTGGTAAAAGCGGATTTTCGGGTTGACAATACGAATCGCTTCCAAAAGATTAACCGGACCCAGACCAGTGATCTGCGCAGTTGTCATAGGCTGGTCAAAAGAGACGGCAACAAAGCTCTGGGCGGCAAGATTATACAGCTCTTCGGCGCCGGTTTTTTGCAGCAAACGGATACTTGCACCGAGATCCGTCAGGTCATATTCAACCAGATGCAGATTCGGGTGTTCCTTGATCCCTAACTCCTCGATACGCCAGAAATTGGTAGATGCAGCACGACGGTAGGTACCGTAAACAACATACCCTTTTTCCAGAAGGAGTTGCGCCAAATAGGCGCCGTCCTGGCCGGTAATGCCGGTGATAATTGCATTTTTCATGAACTGTCTCGTTAAATTAAACTTGGGGTTGCGAGCATACGCAGGTGCTTTATTGCTTCCTGTGGTACGCCACTCATTAGCGCGATGTTCCCTTGCAGGTGAATAAAATCGTGATCACCCTCGTACTTTGATAAGACGGCAGAAAATTCATACATTTACATCCTATAATAGACCTGCATCAAATCTACTCATAAAAAACAATAGAATAACAGGCACGCACCACGTTTATTCGGTGTTCTTTCCCTATATTTATTCAGGCTTGTGAATAATGAGACCAAGCGATGTTATGGTGTGGCCACAAAGTTGTTCTTTCAGGCTCAATTCCCAAGGCGGTGACTCATCTAACACAAGGTGATCAAACTGGTGTTGTCCGCGGGTCAGATTCATTTCAAGCATATAACCGGCACTATGCAGCCGCTCCGCCAATCCTCGTATATCTTTTTCCCTGTAAAACGACAAGCCGGGAGACTCATAGGTTTCCTCGTTACTGGTCAGCGTAAATTCAGTTGTGTGCACGGCTATTCCGCCGGGCTTCAAACATGCCATTGCGTTTTCGATAAATCTCAGGCCAAGCTCCAGACCACCGATGTGTTCCAATGACCCACACGACCAAAGAAAATCATAATTTCCAAGATCACCAGGAATTTCATTCATATTGATATATCTGAATGAAAGCGCGCCAGCCGCATCATCATCAAACTTCATCTCGAGCCAGCCTTTCGCCTGGGCTTCCTCGTCTGCCAAGTCAGACACCAACAACTGTGCTCCGTGACGCAACATAACAGGCACAATGGGTTCCTGCCCCACGCCAAACCCAAGACCACGGCCCCCCCAACTTTCCATTCAAATCCAACGCATCGGCATTGAGAATAAAGGCATATTCCCAAAGCTTTCGATTAAAGCCAAATTGCCAACCAATTTCCTGGCATGCCCATTTCTTGAAATTTGGATCAAGGAATTGGCGAAACGTCAGTAATTGACAGCCTAGTCTGGAAAAACTCGGCTCGTGATGTTCTTCAATGAAAATATTATTTTGTTTCATCTCACCTCCCTCATCAATTATGTCCAGTCTCTGGATATCCCTTATCAATAATTGTGACTCTCACTGTTGTCCGCGCCACACTAAAATTTCAAATTGATCTTAAGCCCTTCAAGCATACCGGAAAGCCTGCGGCCCACAACCGAATAGCGGTGGATTTCCCGCCACTGCTGTGCCTTAGTGCGGACCTGTTCGGCCTGATTGTCCGCATCTGTGAGGATGCGATTGATGCCCTCGGCAATCGCCTCAGGGCGCGTCCCGGGGAGCTTGTACACAGCCATTGAAACGTCATCAAATATAGTAAGTGGCGTCACCGCCACTGGACACCCCGTTGCCAGACCATAACGCACCGCCGCACTGGAGGACTCTCCCGTCTCCTGATAGGGAAAGACGATCAGATCCGCTTGAGACAACAAAGCAAGGCTTGCCTCGTCCTCAAGGTACTCCGTCGTCATACTTATGTACTCATCCATGCCCAGGGCGGCAATTCGCTTCCTTGCGGTTTCGACAAGCCGCCGCGAATCATCAACCGGATATTCAGCGTTGACCATCCTCAACGAAACATCAACACCGTCATTCCGCAGCAACTTTACCGCCTCAATCAACTCAAGCAAACCCTTGTGTGGGAGGAAGAAACCGTAGGAAGCAATCGTAAAACGCCCTGTCGGCGCGGCAGTGCCGGCCGGCTTATTGTAATCGACGATCCCGTGCGGGAACACCGCAACATTGTTTACTAAGCCTAGACTCTTCATGCGATTCAGGTCACTAGGCGTATGTACCAAAATTCGGTGGCAGCGGGAGAAAGCCGAAGCCAGACTTGCCAGACGCTTGTCGTCGCGACCTTTCGGATCAGTCGTGGCATGAAGCATCACTACAACAATCCTCCCAGCCGCAACCTGCCCCTTTAGAAAGATCGAAAAACGTGGGAAATCAAAAAATCCATAATTGAACTGAATCACCAAGGTATCGAGCGCCTGCTTATCTATAAGCATCGACAATTCCTCGAGCGTATCGTTTTCGCCCGTTTCCCAACAACGATGCACATTGGGAGAATCCAGTGCAATTCGTGAGCTACCGTGCGCGGCAAGAACCGTCACCTCGGCGCGCATATTTTCAATCAGGTGTTTCGAATAGGCCGCAATCCCGCAGCGCACGTTCCAGGTAGATATCCAGCCCACCTTCTGCTGTACCACATCACATTCCGAGGAGAACCAGTTGGCCGCGTCCAGCATCCGCCTTGCCACATCCGTCCACTTGAATCGCTCCAGCAAAATGTTTCGGCCCTGTAAGGATTTCTTACGCGCATCATCTTTTGGCATGGCGGCGAGCTGTCGCATCAAGGAGGCAAGATGTCCGACGTCGGGTTCAGCCCAGACCGAATCAAAAACACCAATGTGGCTCTCCGCCGGAACGAAACTGTAATCCACCAGCCACGAGGTCTCCTCGGTACAAAAGTCGCACTGTCCACCCCAACCCGTGGTGATAACAGGCAGGCCAGATAGCATGGCCTCCGCCATCGGCAAACCGAAGCCCTCCGCCCGGCTTGGGGCAACCAAAGCGTGGCATACCTCATACAAGCCCTTGAGCCGGGAATCGCTCAGCGCCTCCTCAATGAGGATAACCTTTGGATAGTGCGGATTATTTTTGCGTACTTCGGCAAGCTGTTGGTGAATTCGGTTATGGGGATTAGGGAAAGTTTTGATAATCAGGGTTACCGCATCGTCTGCCGTAAACGCCTCTCCGTATGCGCTTAACAGCACATCAACCCCCTTGCGAGGGAAACAGGAGGAGACGTGAAGGAATCGGAAAGATTCATCCTCCTCCAGAACAGATGCAGCAGCAGGCAACTTTTCCCAATGATCGACACCATTCCATATAACACGCATTGGTACACCAACACCGTTGTCAATCAGGGTTTTCCTGACATGCTCCGAGGTACAGGTGATACCTTGCAGAGACTGATTAAAACTATCAACCCACCCCATGGGAAAACCGGACTCTTCCCAAGCGTATTGATGCAAAAAATTCATCCTGGACACCATGTTATCGACATGGGGTGGATAGCTATTGCGGCTGGTGACATCCACGCTTTCCTGGGGATATGCCGCAGAATTCCGATAGAATTCAGCCAGATCCGGATGCGAACGGGGAAAATCTTTGCCAGCAACAAGCTTCTGACCCCCATCCACCAGATCGATCACAACCCTGTGTCCAAGTTCGACAAGTGCGCGTGCGATTTCGCGATTCACAATCGACAGACTGTATGACGATTCAAAGGGGCCTTCCAGCCGCCAGGAAATGTGTTCCGGAAGCTCCCTTTTTCTGACCAACCGGTCGATTTGCTGAAGATTCGCAGCGATGCTCCTGGCCAGATCCCGCAGATCCCGCTCCGTTGGCTGGAAGTCAGGCACCACCACCCTGGCCACATGCTCGACCAGAGAGCGATAGCTCTCCTCCCTCTTCCCGAGTATCTCCCGCCAATCCTCAGAGGATGAGTGCAGACCTGCGCAAAACCGCTCTTCGATTGCTGCAATAGCCGCCCGTGCCGTGGTGTCCCAAGAGAAAATTCGCGAGCGCTCCAGTCCATAATCCATCAGCTCTTCACGAAAATCCTGATCGGTCAGAACCTGTGCGATACGTTCAGCGATAGAAGCTGGCGAGTGCGGATCGAAGAGAGCGTCTTCACGCCCTACAACCTCGGGAATGCTTGTCGTATTTGAGCCTATCACAGGGGCACCGCACGCCATGGCTTCCAGTACCGGCAAGCCGAAACCTTCATGCAAGGAAGGAAACACAAACAAAGAGGTTAAATTGTAGATTGAAACCAGGTCTTCATCGCTGACATAACCGGTGATAACCAACTCACTTTCATCCATGCCAACGGCATTGCGAAGATACAACAGGTTCTCCCTGCTCCCTTCCGTCACCTTGCTGGCGATAACGAGCTGGTAGGCAGAGCGGAGCTGGGGAGTGAGCATAGTGTAGGCACGCATCAAGCCATCGAAATTCTTGCGTCTATCGAAGCCACCCGGTACATAGAGGATAAAATTGCCGCGAATGCCGTATTGCCGACGCAGTCTTGCCGCCTCCTCATCGGGCACAACCAGCCGGCGGAACCGTTCATCGACTGCCGATGAAACATTCACCACCTTCTCTCCCGATACCGGCAGTAACGCAATCGCCTCCTCCCTAGAACTCTGCGATATCGCCAACAGCAGATCCGCCCGCTTCAGGGAATCGATTTTCCTGAAGTAGTAATACTTTTGCTTTGTTTCAGGCAAATACCTATCAGGGCTGGCCACGGGAATAAGGTCATACTGAATAGACGCCGTCTTGGCTGCCGTTGGCAGCGTACCAATCGAAGTGACCACATCGTCCACATGGCCCTCAAACAGACTCGTGACAACAATCACATCCGGATTGAGGGCATCAAGAAAATGCTCGCGTACCAACTCCGCAACGCGGGTGCGCCATCCCGTACCGGGGTTCATCTCGGCTACAGCATCAGGAACCTGAAAGGTGCGGATACGCTCAGCGGGAAGCAGATCGGCGAATGCCTGGCGAATATCGCCAACGCTGTCGGGAAAATTCCCGTTAAGCGCCAGCCATATTTCATGCTCTCCGGCGTTGCGGGCAACAGCCAGGGCAAAAGAGAGTGAATAGCGGCCGATGCCACGAAAGCGGCTCTCTGATTGGGCTCCCTGCATATCAATCACTATGCGCATCACAAAGACCTTGCCGAGATCGCGCTTTGAATATCCTGCAACACCTTTACCTCAAGCGGCGTTAACGCCCCATTGCCCGATGCCATGCTTTTGCAAGACATCGCCGACACCGCTGACGCCTCATTGGAAATAGCCACGAGTTTCGAAGCCAACGCATGAAGAAACGGCAAAAAACGCATGCTTCGCTTGAGCCTTGATTTCAATACAGGATGTTTACCAAGCCATGGCACAACCGCGGCAAGGCGACGCCTGGTTCCCAGTTTGATCCGCGCAAGTACCTTATGTGGAATGGCCCTTAACCGACGAACCAGGTCACCGGCCTTTCGCAGCGGCGCGGTAATTCGCCAGGAGCGGCTGTTGTAGAGACCGTGCAGGGTCTGCTCGGCGTGAACCCGCTTGGCCTCGGAATGCGCGAACTCCCTGCGAGTCTGTTCCAGCAACGCCTTTTCCTGGGCCAGCATATTTTCCGCATGCACAGCCCTTACTACCGTCTTTTCAAGCTCCGAGCGGACGTGCGCCACCAGATCATTTTCAGCAAGCAGCCGACACTGCGTCTGAGCCAGTTCTTCCTGAACCGATTCAGTAAGCTTGCGCTGGTTAACAAGCTCGGCTTTGACAAAATTATCGAAATAGTTAGGGGGCACCTGAAATGCCAGACCAAGCTCCCGGTGTTCCTGTGCGACATAAAAGCGATTGAGACCGTCGAAATATACAAACTCATAGCCACCGTCGAGCAGCAGTTGTTCCCAAGTTGCATGCGTCTGTTCCTGGGAAAACGGCATGGTTGCCTCAACCACCACAATCCAGGGACGATAGCGGGCAAAATCGATGCCGAGTAATACCTCTTTTTCCGCGCCCTCCACGTCTATCTTGAGAAAATGGATCTGCGCCGGGGCGTACTCCTCGCAGACACTGGTAAGTGTACGCAGCGGCGAGAGAATTTCGGTGATCGACACATCCTTGTCCAGATAGGCCTGGGCAAACTGCGGATCCTGATACATCTTGAGCACATCCGGGTCAGTCGTCGCCAAACCGGTCGGCCTGATATCGTGGATCAGGATCTCGCCCTCCTCGGCGCCAGCACAAATCTGCAAGTTCACATCCCTGGGCCTGGCCTGCTTCAGCACTTCAAACGGCTCAGCAATAGGCTCAATGTTAATCCCCTGCCACCCGAGGTCATAGAACAGTTTTGTTACCGATCCCGCCTCTGGGTCATGCGCCCCCACATCGATATAAAAACCCTGCTCGACACCCTTTAGGGCACGATAGAGCATCACGTCTTCGAAATTTTGCGAATATGAAATCAACGGCATGGCGGATACTATTCGGACAAGACGGCGAGATCGAAATTGAGGGGCCGAAACAAGGACCCGGAGGCACGATTATAACTCAGCCCGACCACCAAATTTCTATCGCAGTGCTGGAAGGAGACAGCGATCAATCCGTCACCACTGAACGACTCATCCACCGTATGTTCGGCGATGATATGCGCCCCCATCTGGCGCAGCCGATGGAGGCATCTCTCGTGGGTCAACGGATCGCCGGAAATGGTATGGTGATGGGTAGAGACAATCACAAAACGCAGCCGCTCTTTCACATCCAATTCCGCCAGACTATCGACAACATCCGTCTCAGCGCCCTGGGTATCCAGGTGCAGAATATCGAGAAAATCCAGACCATGGTCATCGAGCAGGTCCTTGACACTCCTCACGCCCACCGCCTTGCTCTGTCCCGATGACTCAATCCGCAACACGATCTCCCCCGAGTCTTTGCCGGCGGCATAGGGCAGCAGCGCGGCCTCAACCCCGTTCCTCTCCAGGTTGATGGCGGCAATCTTCAGGTGCTCGGGATCGGGTTCACACATCACCAGGGTGGGATTGGCCACCTCCCGTGCAAACCACAAACTGTAGTACCCCCAGTAGCAGCCCAGCTCGATCATGGCACCTGCGGGGCGGACACGTTTGACAATCTCATAAAACACCCGCTCCTCCTGAGGCTCATGATGACCATCGAGCTGACGAATAAGTTCGGCCATCCACTCGCCGTAGTAGCCGCCGTAGAGCACCTCGATGCCGTTGAACATCCGCTGCCACAACCGCCCGGCATCAGAAAAGACTCCTCCTGCCCCCGGCACCTTGGGCAGGTCGCCGCAATCACGGCATTTGCTTGTCATCAATATCCGCTCGGCGTCCGTCCGGGAGACTGGCGGCAGTGGGATCTCCATCATGCTTGTTCCTTGATTTCAATTTTCGGCGGCATCCAGCAAACACCCTCGAAGGGATTTTTGCCAAGATTCGTCACGGTAAACAGACACGCCCGATCCCACCAGTGATAATTACTCACCAGATGGCTTTCAGCACCCACCGCCGCAACAGCAATCGAGTAACTGCCCCGGCCAAGATTCATAGTAAAGGCAATCTCATACACCAGCCGTGAACCGGCGCCAATATTCTCCAGCTGCTGTTGCGTCTGCCAGGTATTGGTACCGTACACCGACTGACCGAGACGGTCGCGAATCATGTAACCCAGTATCAATTTCGGCACCGCACTTTTGACCTTCAGCTCGACAGCAACCGTGACATCCTCGCCAACATCCACATACTCCACAGGCTTACCCGCGGCATTCAACAGCTCGACCCTGACGATCTCTACTTCACCCGAGCCCGACTGTGTCTGTGCCTTGCCCTCGCTGTTGTCCATCCGGATCGAGGCATTTTCATTTTCAGCGATCAGCGCATTGTAGAAATCCATCACCTCCTCCGGGTCGCCATCCTTAATCAGCAGCCCCCGCTCGAGCAACAGCGCACGCTGACACAGACCCTGAATCGCCGAACGGTCGTGCGACACAATCAGCAGAGTCGTACCCTCTTTCTGGAACTCACGGATACGAGCGAAGCTCTTGTGCTGGAAATAGGCATCACCCACCGACAGGGCCTCATCCACAATCAGCAAATCGGGGCGAAATGCCGTCGCCACGCTAAAGGCCACCCTCATCTGCATGCCGCTGGAATAGGTGCGCATCGGCTGGTCGAAGTAATCGCCAATCTCCGCAAACGACTCAAGATCGGGCATAACCTGCTCTATCTCGTCCCTGGCATAACCCATCAGGCCGGCCGCGTGAGAGGCATTTTGCCGTCCGGTCAACTCGGGATTGAAACCCATGCCCAGCTCGAGAATGGCACTGACGCGACCGGACATTTGCACGCTGCCGGAAGTTGGCCGGGTAATGCCCGTGATCAGCTTCAGCAGCGTGCTCTTACCGGCGCCGTTCTGCCCGATCACGCCCACCGCCTCACCGGGGGAGACGGTAAAGCTCACATTCTTCAGTACCCACTGCTCCGCGCGTGGCCGCAGCGGGACACCGAACCATGAACCGATGCGGCGCAACTCGCCGCCCCAGTTGCGATAAGACTTTCCGACGGCACTGACAATCAAGCTTCCGCTCATGCGCGCTCACCACCTGGTTGCACCACGCCCATTACAAAGTGGACGCTAGGGATTGACTGCATCCACAATCTCCGGCTTACAGCTAAAGGGCTGGATCTCATATACCGTTACATTCCTCTCCGGATCGGTTACGCGCAATCTCCCGGAGGTACATAACCCATTGACCTCGTAGCGCACCGGCGGCGCCAGCTCCACATCCCAGCCCTCGGGCAACGTAACCAGACCCGCAGCCGGAGGAAACACAATGGCCTCCCCCCCGAGGTAGGCCTGATAGGGGAGCAAACCAATCTCGTGCAGCAACGCCGACAACGCCCCCTGGCGCTCGGCAGACTTGCGCAGATTCAACATAGATGGAGTCACCAGCCCGACCACGATGGCCAGCAACAGGAGCACCACCAGGATCTCGACCAGCGTAAACCCCCGATAACCGCGCGCGGCGAGCATCACCTCTCCGGCGTATAGCCGATATCCGCCGCATTTCCCTCACCGCCGGGCTGGCCGTCCGCCCCCAGCGAATAGAGATAAAACGGCTGCGCCGCATTGTTCGACACGCTGTACTGATAGGGGTTTGACCAAGGGTCGAGCGGCACGCTCGGCTCATCGAGATACGGGCCCTTCCACCTTGCCGCCTGGGCCGAATCGGCTGGCGGCTTCACCAGCAGGCGCAGACCCTCCTCGTTTGCCGGGAAGCGCCCAAAATCCAGCTGCAGGGTCAGCAGCGCCCCGCGCAGCATCTTCACCTGCACCTCAGCCGCCTTGATGCGCGAGCTGTCCGCCTGACCAAACAGGCGAGGACCAACCAGACCGGCCAACAGACCGATAATCACAAGAACCACAAGCATCTCGATAAGCGTAAAACCCTTCGCCAATCTCATAACATTCGCCTCATTCACAACAGGTCATATAACAATTTCATTTACGCTGGTTATCGCCAGCATGATTGCGATCATCAACACACCAATGGTGGCGCCAATCAACAATATCGACAGCGGCTCCAGCAGCGTCAGGAAACGCTTCATCCTCTGGCGTGCCGCCGCATGATAACGCCCCGACAAGAGCAGCAACATCCGCGAAGAGGTACCCGAGCGCTCCCCCACGCGCAGCAGATTCGCTTCCATGGGATCGAGCAGATTCTGCAACTGCAGCGCATCGGCCAGTGACTTGCCACCGCGCACCATCGAGCGCACCTGCAACAAACGCTGGTGCAGAGTGTGAATACCCACCGCCTGGATGCTGAGCGACAGGGCATGGGCAAGCGAGACGCGACTAGCCAGCAAGGTGCCAAGCGACTGGGTCCAGCGCCCCATCTGGGTTTGCCGCAGCCAGTCGCCGAGCACTGGCAGGCGCAACAGAGACTGCTCGATCCGCGCCCGCCAGGCAGGCTGGCGGAAGGCGCTCAGCGCCAGCACCAGCAAGAGCGCAACACCCAGCAGCAGCCAATACCAATTGGCATTGACAAACAGGCCAAGCTCAAGCACCACACGGGACAACAACGGCACCTTGTCGCCCCCCTGCGAGAGCAGATTGGCAAACTTCGGCACCACGATGGCGAAGATCAGCCCCACCGCCAGGATCCCTGTCAGCACCAGCACCGATGGGTAGATCAGCGCATTGCGAAACTCTTGGCGCATCTCCTCCATATAGGTCAACTGCCTGAGGGCACGGTCAAAGGCCTCGGCCAGCTCGCCACTCTCCTCACCGGCGCGGATCAACTGCAGAATGTGCGCCGGCAGCCCAAGCCCCGACGCCTCGATGGCACCGGTGAAGCTGCCGCCCTGACGCAACGCGGAATAGAGCGCATCGAACACACCGCCCAACGGCGTTTGTGCATGGCCACGCAACAGCGACTGCAGAGCCTCGCCAATCGGAATATCCGCCTGCAGCAGCGAGGTCAACTCCTGCATCGCCTGCAAGCGAAGCGCCGCCGTCATCCGGGTCTTGCGCGCCGAGGCCGCCGGCGCCGCCGGCGCCTCGACCAGCTTCAGCGGCAGCAACCCCTCGCGCTGCAAGCGGTAGAGGGCGTCCCGCTCACTGGCCGCCCTGAGCTGACCTTTGCGCGGCGCCCCCGCCTCATTGGTCGCCTCATAGTCAAAACAGAGCGAGGCGCCGTCCGGCGAGGCGGCAGAGGAACGGGGCATGTTCAAACGACCGCCCCAAGGCCGTCAGCGGCCAACTCACCGGTCACCCGGAACACCTCCTCCAGCGTGGTTTCACCGCGCCATGCCAGACACAGGCCATCCTCCTGCAGCGAGCGGAACCCCTCACCCAGTTGCGCCAGGATCTGCTCAGTGCTCGCCTGCTCGGCGAGTAGATGACTCATCCGCTCAGTCACGCTAACCCACTCATAGATCCCCACACGCCCGCGATAACCGGTGCCCAGACAGTGCTCACAACCCCGCGCACGGCGAAATCCCGGGCCGTCGGGCAACAGGTGCGGAAAACGCTCGCGCAACGAGGCGTAGATTGCACTCATCCCCTCGGGAACAGCCAAAGGTTCGGCACAGTGCACGCAGACGCGGCGCACCAGACGCTGTGCCAGCACCCCGCGCACCGCCGAGGCAAAGAGGAAAGGCTCCACCCCCATATCCAGCATGCGGCCAAAGGCGCCGATGGCATCATTGGTATGCAGGGTCGAGAGCACCGCATGGCCGGTCAGCGCCGCCTGCACACCGATACGGGCGGTCTCCAGGTCGCGCATCTCGCCGATCATCAGCACATCCGGGTCCTGGCGCAAAATGGCGCGCAGCGCGCGCGAAAAATCATAGCCGATATCCGACTGCACCTGCACCTGAAACACCCCGTCGAGCTGGTACTCCACCGGATCCTCAACGGTAATGAGCTTGCGCTGACCGTTGTTCATCTCATCGAGCAAGGCATAGAGCGTAGTGCTCTTGCCCGAGCCGGTGGGGCCGGTGACCAGCACCATGCCGTGCGGCTGTTCGGTAACCTGGCGAAAGGCCGCATGAATATCGGCGGAGAGTCCCAGGTGCGCCAGGTCGATATGCGCCTGATCCTTGGGCAGCAGGCGCATCACCACCGACTCGCCGAGCGGCCCCGGCAGGGTTGAGACACGCACATCCAGCGACTGCCCCGCACTTCGGATCGACAGCCGCCCATCCTGCGGCAGGCGGCGCTCGGCAATATCGAGATTGGCCATCAGTTTCACCCGCGAGACCACCGCATCGAGGCGTGAGCGCGGCGCGCGCAACCGGTCAATCAGCACCCCGTCGACGCGAAAGCGCACACGCAAGGCCGCCTGCTCTGGCTCCAGATGAATATCGGAGGCCCCGAGTTCGACCGCCTGGGTGAGAATATTATTGACCAGCGAGATGATCGGCGCCTCTTCGGCCAGCTCCCGCAGATGCTCGGCCTCCAGCTCACCGCCAGCCTCAACGGGGGGGTGCAACAGCGCCAGCGCACCGTCCAGGGTCTCGCTCAGCACCAGCGCCCAGGTGAACGACTCGGCACCGCGCTCGCGCAACAGCTCGGAAAAGGCACTGTGCAACGGCTTGCGGCTGGCAAGCCACAACACACCCGCCTCATCCAGCCAAGGGAGAGCCTCCCACTTCTCGAACCACTGCGGCGGCAGGTTTAGACGCGACAGCGCCGCCTGCACCGCATCACGGTCGGGCAGCGCATCGGTGAGAAGGAGGGGCACCCCCAGCTGCTCGGCCAGCACCGGCAGGATCACATCCTCGGAACAGACACCCAGCCGGGTAAGCACCGCCCCCAGGCGCCCCCCATAGCGCTGCTGAAAATCAAGGGCCCGTTGCAGCTCCTCCGCTCCGATCTTCCCGGCCTCAATGAGCATCAGCCCAAGAGGTTTAGACGTTCCCATAACACCACTTGCCATAATCAATTCTAGGGTTAGCCAAGCGCCGTATTGTACTACGGCCGCAACGGCAGCACCATGCGGCAGAGCTGGTATCTATTCACTCCCTGACATAGCTACCACCCCTCCACATCGGTGCAAAGATAAAAACCGCAGGAGCGCCTACGGCGCGATGGGCCGGCGGCTCCCTCGCCCTCCATCGCGGCAGAGCCACTCCTACGAAACCGCGATACCTGTGTGAGTTACCAGAGCTGAAAATTTGTCACAACGATAAAAACCGTAGGAGCGCCTACGGCGCGATGGGCTGGTGGCTCCCTCGCCCTCCATCGCGGCAGAACCGCTCTACGCGGCATAACCCGCCGCTGGTGCTCAGGGCGGGCCTGGTGGTGTATTGCCGGCACGCTGGCGGATGCGGCGGCGGAGTGTTATCAGGCGACTTTCGACGAGGAGGTGGCCGAGAGAGGCCAGCAGCAGGGTCCCACCCAGCACAGCGGCGAAATGGGTGAGAGTGCCCGACTCCAGGGTGGTCAACGACTGCAGCAGCCAGATCACCAGAAAATGGCTGAGAAAGACGCCATAGGCCAGATAGCCGAGGCGGGTGTCCCAGCCGCGCGGGCGCAGGCGCGCGAGAGGGACAATCAGCGCCAGCCCCAGCCACAGCCCCAGCAACACCTCGATGATGAAGCCCTCGCGCCACTGGCCGGTGGCATAACTGACGCCGGCGGCCAGCAGCGAGAGCAGGAGGATGGCGCCGAGCAGCCGCCAGCGCCGGGCACTGACCGCGATGCCGGCGATGAAGATGAAGAGGATCCCCGGCAGCAGGCGATAACCGTAATGATCGGGGTTGAGCAGGCCGCCGAGCGCCAGGGTAAAGACCAGGGCGCTGAGCAGCACGGCGCCGGGCAGCAGCCAGCGCTGGCGAAAAAAGAGCAGCAGCGGCGCCAGCAGGTAGAACTGCAACTCCGCCCCCAGCGACCAGGCAGGCGGGATGAGGATAAAGGCGAGCTGCCCGGTAAACATGTAGAAGTTGAGCGGCAGCACCAGCAGGTTGGCCAACCAGTCACCGGGGCCGGGCGAGGCGGAGAGGTAGCTTACCTGAGGGTTGAGGAGGTAGAAAAAGGCGACAGTCAGGACGAGAAAAAAGAGGTATTGCGGAAAGATGCGCAGCAGCCGCTCAAGATAGAACCAGCCGGCGCCGTGCAGCGAGGGGGGGTAGTGGCGCGAGAGCTGGGCATGCATCACAAAGCCCGCCAGCAGGTAGAAACCGACCACCGCTACCACGCCGGGATTGAGCTCGAAGGGCAGCCAGCCGGTGTGGGCCATGGCCACCAGGGCGGCCAGCAGCAGCCGGAGAGTGCCAAACATTGTCAGACCTGCGTCAGGAATAGGTGGCGCCCGATCATGCCGCGCTTGCGGGTGCCGTGCAAGGTTTTATCAACCCTGCTTTATCACCCCTGCGCTCCTGCGTGGAGTGGGTGTGGAGAGCGTGGAAACGATGCGCCGCGTGGCGCCGTTGCGTAGGAGCGGCTTTGCCGCGATGGAGGGTGGATGATGCCACCGCCCCATCGCGCCAGAGGCGCTCCTACGGTCGCCCCCGTGCTCCCGCGTGGGAATGACAAGAAACGATAGATAAGAGGCGTAGCAACGACAAAAACCCTTTACGGGCTGTGGGTGTGGGTGCGCCAAGGGCGGGGTTGTGAGGGGACGGGTGTGCAGGGATGAGAAGAATTTCTCTTTGCACACACGAAAAAAAGGGCGCCCGGAGGCGCCCTTTCTTCATGAACTCAACTAACAGCGATATTACTTGCTGGTGTCGAAGGTCATGTTGGTGTAGCCACCGTTTGCATCCTGCATGTAGACCTGAGTGGCACCGCTCTGGGTAGGCGCGGTAACCTGAATCCACGGACGGTCACTAGCGGCCAGGGTAACACCGGTTGCCGCTTCGATAGCGGTGGCGCTAACCGTCACAGCCTCGCCAGCACCCAGATTTGCGGCGATCACACCGGTCGAGCCCTGCACAGTACCCGTGGTCTCATCGTATACGGTGACAGAGAAGTCAGCCGCGATGGTACCGGTGTTCATAACGCGCAGCCAGGACATGTAGGGAGCAGCGGCGGCAGGCACGTAGTTGACCAGATCCTCGCTGAAACCATTCAGCTCCAGGGCATAACCGGTGCCGCTAGCACTGTTAACGGTGGTGAGGCCTGTACCATCATCACGCAGGGCGACAGAGACCGTCGGGGTGGTGGTGGGGATCTCGGTTGCGGCGGCCACACCAGAGGTATCGTAGCAGACATAGTAGGGGGTAGCCGCAGTCAGGGTACCCGCACCTGCCACGGTAATGGTGTAGGAGGTGGTGCCGGTAGCAACACCGGTAGCAATAGCAGCAGCACCACACCCGGCAGTACCCTCCAGGGTCATCAGCGCACCGGTGACAAAGTTACCGGTTACGGTGACGACGACAGGGTCGATATCATCAGCCAGCGTGTAATCGCCAGTTCCAAGTGCGGAACCACCCAGCTGGATACCACCGTTATCCGTGATGGTAACGATGGCCAGCTCGGTGTGATCGTTGGCACCACCCACGCCCGCATCCAGAACCAGGGTCTTCGGCGGGGTTGCGCTAACATCAACCACGTTGTCTTCCAGGGTCGTGGTAGCAACGGCCACGGCGGTGGCGGCGGCACTGGCGGCAACGGTACCGCTTGCGGTATCAATAGCGCTGGTGGGGAAGCTGATCGGCGCAGCGGCGTTGCTGTTTACCAGGGCAAAAGAGGCCGTCTCTACACCACCAACGGTCGACAGTGCGGTGGAAGTGGCCAGATTAACTGCAGCTGCCACCCCCGGGATATTGATTACTGTGCTCGTTCCAACGGGCTGAGCAATAGCGCTGAAATTGATCGCCAAGGTGGTGGAATCGCCACTGACAATGGCCCCCGCAACACTGGTAACAGTAACACCATTGCTAATGTAGTTTGCGGTGATGGACGTAGCCGTGGCAGTCCAGGTAGCACCACCGTCCAGTCGGATGTAGATGGTAAAATCGGTACCTGAGGCAGCAACGGTGCTGGGCTGGTAACCCATGTTGGGGCTGGAGACGGCAGCCACATTGCCGGCAAGCACCGCCTCAGTGGCATAGGTGTTGTAGGTAGAGCTGGCTGTACCCGCCGCAGCCTGCCCGGCAAAACCGGCAATGCTCGCGGCGATGGCCAGTGCAAGGGTGGTTTTTTTCATGTTCATTGGGTATTTCTCCATAATTAAAAGTTTTTATCGTGCCGATGGCCGGATCCAACACATTCGGCACTAAGCTGATGTGTATACACATTCCCCTTCTTGACTCCCAAGGCAATGTGCGACCGATGTTAAAGGGCGGGTATGCCCTTGTCAACCGGGGTGGTGCTATTTTTGTGACATAGTTCCCACCCCCTTCTTCAGTACCTCCGTGATTGCCTTCAGGTCGTCCGCCTCGTCAAGAATATAGGGGGTGATCAGCACCAGCAGCTCGGTCTTGCGCACGCTGTTGGACTTGTTGCTGAAGAGCCCGCCGACGAGGGGCAGGTTCATCAGTCCGGGCACACCGCTGAGGCTGTCGCTGTCGGTCTGCTCCATCAGGCCGCCGAGCACCACGGTGCTGCCGCCGGTGGCGCTCAGCTTGGTGGTGATGGAGCGCTGGCTGATGGTGGGGCTGTTGACCACCCCGGTGGTGGTGGTGCGCGCGGTGCTGACCTCCTGGTGCAGCTCCAGGTCTACCCGCCCGGCGCCGTGGATGATGGGGGTGACCTGGAGGATGATGCCGGTCTCACGGTACTGGATGGTTTGCAGGATGCTGTCGGAGCCGGTGGTGGCGGAGGTCTGCTGGCCGGTGACCACCGGTACCTCGTCGCCCACGGTGATGCTTGCCTGTTCGCCGTTGCGCGCGATGATGCGCGGGGTGGAGAGGATGCGCGCCTGGTTATTGGTGGCAAGGAAGTTGAGCAGTGCGCGGGTGTCGCCGGCCTCGCTCAACAGGGTGAAGTTGAGCCCGGCCGAGCCAATGCCCAACCCCCCGAGGGTGCCGCCCTCGACCAGGTACTCCCCCAGCCCGGCCTGCGCCATCGCCCACTCGATGCCGGTTGCCTGGCTTTCGTCAAACTGCAGTTCGGCGATGGTCACCTCTACCAGCACCTGGCGGGCGGGGCGATCGAGCTCGCGCATCAGGCGCAGGATCTCCTCGAAGGCCTGGGCCTCGCCACGGAAGATGAGGCTGTTGGTGGCGGGGTTGACGATAAGGCGCTGCTTCTGCTTTACCACAGTCCCCTCGCCCGCTGCGCCCGTGGTGTAGAGCTGCTCGAGGGTGGTGACCAGCGCCTGGGCGCTGGTGTTGCGCACCGTGTAGACATAGAGGCCGTCGGTGTTGGCCTGCTGCGGCGGGGTGTCGAGCTGCGTCACCCACTCCTGCATGTGCTCCAGCAGCGCCGCCTCGGGGGCCATCAGTACCAGGCTGTTGTTCTCCGCCACCGGCAACACCACCAGGGAGCCGATGCCATTGCCCCGGTCGATGGTGTAGCCCTCGGAGGTGAGCACGGTTTGCAGCCGCTGCGCCAGCCTGTCCGCGCTGACGTAGGTTAATGCCGCCTTGCTGACATGGCGGCCGCGCATGGCGGGCTGGTCGAGCATGTCGATCGCCTCGAGCAGGCGCCCGACGTCGGCGCGCATGCCAAAGAGCAGCAGCGCGTTGCCCGTGGCGGTGGTGATCGTTACCTTGTTGCCGGCAAGGCTCTTCAGCATGGCGGAGAGGGTTTGCGAGTCGAGGCTGCGCAGGGTGACATACTGGAACACCGGGCGCAGGTCGCCCGGCACCGAGGTCATGCTCTGGCTGCGCAAGAAGCGCGGGGTTACGGTGGAGAGCTGGTTGCGCGGCACCACCTTGTAGTTGCCCTCCTCCTCTACCACGACAAGGTTGTGTACCTCCACCATCGACTGCAGCGCCGCCAGCAGCTGTTCGGTGTTCATGGGGGTGTTGCTGCGCAGGGTTACGGTCTCTTTGCGCTTGGCGAATTGCTCATCGAGCTGGTAGTTGAGGCCGAGCAGGTCGTCAAGCACATATTGCACCGCATCGGGCAGCGGCATCTCTTCGATGTCGAGCTGCAACTCCCCCTTTTCGGCAAAGGCCGCGACTGCCTGCTGCCGGCGCTGCTGGCGCGGCAGTTGCGGGGCGGCGGGGATACGGTGAAAACGGGTGTCGCTGGCGACACCCGGCTGCTCCAGGGTGGCGCTCTGCTGTGCCGGTTCGCCCGGCGCCGGCACCAGCGGCCGGGGCCACTGCATACCGGGAGCGCTGGCGCAGCCGCCTAGCAGCAGCATGGCCAGCAGCGGCAAGGCGCCTTGCCGATAAAACAGTTGGGTGATGAGGTTTGGGCGCACGGTTGAGGCTTTCCTTATGTTCTGTCTCGTTATTCAGGTGACGGCGCTTGCGGCCGGGTGTAGGCGAAGAGGCGCTGCTCGCTCTGCTGCCCCTCGAAGGCGAAGCGAATCACGTCGCCCTCTATGGCGATCACCTCCCGCCCGTCGGGGAGCGTATCGCCCACGGTATAACGGGCCATGCTGCCAGCTTGCCCGGCAATAATCCACCGCTCGCCGGCCGGGTCGCGCTGAATGCCCAGCACCCGGCTCTGGCTTGTGTCTACCGGCGCCTGTGTGACGCCGCCAGGCGTTGCGGCCCAGCCAAGGCGCTTGTTGAGGCGGGTGACGCGGTTGGGGTCCGGTTTTGGTGTCTGCAGCGGTTCGAGCTGCCAGGGTGACTCGGCCCGCGGCTCGCCGGGCGGTTCCGCTTGCGGGCCGCCAACCTGGGAGTAGACCACCAGGAACAGCAGCGCCAGCGCCACTACCGCCAACAGCTTGAGGCGCCGGGCAGTCACGGTACCACTCCGGGGGTTTGTGCATGCAGGTAGGCCTCGATGACGAGGCGACCGCGACTTCCGCTGCGCTGGCGAAGCTCCAGTTCACGGATGTAGAGACGTGGCTGGTGGGTGTCGATCTCATTGAGCAGGCCGAGCATCTGCTGCGGGGCGAAGCGAAAATCAAGACGGCCGCGCACGCTGGTCAGCTGATGCCCCTCGACCGCGATGGGCTCGCCCATCTGCAGGCGAAAATCCTCAAGCTTGTAGCGCCGGGCCAGTGCGTTGATCGTGTCCTGCAGTTGCGCCACCGCTACACCCGGTGTTGGCGCCTGCCACAGGGAGGATTGCAGTTGCGAGAGGCGGCTGTTGGCCTGTTCGAACCGATTGGGCCAGGGCAGGGTGAGGTCCAGCGAGGAGAGCCGCGCCGCGGCGTCCTGCTCGGCCTGCAGTGCGGCGCGCGCCGCAGCCACCCTGTCACCCAAATCGAGCGCCAGGGCAAGCAGCAGGATCAGGCCGATGGCGCCCAGTGCCTCTTTCATCCAGGGATGCTGTTTCAATTCGCCGAGGGAGAGTGGCATGGCGCTATTTTACCAGTATGACGGTGAACTGGAAGCGCTTGGCGGAGGTCTCTTCCGCAATCGCGGTTTCCACCCGCGGCAACAACATCAACTGCTGAATGATCGAGGCAGTGTTGAGCAGCGGCTTGCCCTCAAAGACAAGCTTCATCTCCTGCCCCTGCAGGCGCCACTCACTGAGCGTCATGTCGCGCGGGAAGTGTTCGAGGATCTCTTCAAACAGCGCCAGAAACGCCTGCGGTTTGAGCAGCTGCTGCAGCTGCCCCAGCTCCTGGGCTGCGTCCAGTGCGCGGTTGCGGCTGGCGAGATAGCCCTGGATCTCGCTGCGCTGCTGCTCGACCTGCGCGCGCAGCTGCTCGCCGGCCTGGTGGTAACGATAGAGATCAATCACGCGGGTGGCGGCTATCAGCAACAAAAGAGCGGCGAGCCCGACCTGAATGGCCGGCAGGTGCTGGCGCAGCTCGGGGATGCGCCCCTGGCGCAACAGGCTGGCGTGGGGTTTGTCGAGCAGGGGCAGCGACTGTGGCTCGGGCGGACCGGGCTGCTGCTGCTCCACCGGAACTGCGGCGTCACGCTGAAAGGCGCGCCACTGCTCGGCGCTGGGTGGCTCGGGCCAATAGTGGCTGGCACGCAGTTGCTGCCCGAACCAGTATTGTCCCTCTACCCCCTGTGGTGCAGCATTTTGTCCCGCCAGCGCGCGCACCAACCGAAGGCCGCTATCGAGGGGTTGCTGCATTAGCGTCTGGGGCAGGACAAGGTAGGATAAACGCCCGACCTGTGCCCCGCTGATCGCCGCCTGGTTCCAGAACCAGACCTGTGCGCCAGTTTCGCTCCAGACGGCCTGAAAGCCGGTGTGATCGTAGGGGCTGTAGGCCTGAACCTGAAGCTGCAGCGCGCCCTTGCGTTGGGCGGGGTCCAAATCGGCCGGCAGGGGGATGCGAAGGTAGTGATAGGTGCCCGCGCTGAGCAACCAGTGACGCTGCACTATTCCCTTGTCAAGGCGGCGAGCGCCCTGTTGATCATAGATGAAACGCATTCAGAGGTAGTGCTTCAATAGGTGGTATGGCGGGCAAGGGCTTCGCTGTCTCAACAACACCCTCCCCGTTTTTCGTTGTCGTTGCTGCCATGCTCTCGATATACCAGGGTGAGTCGGTACTCATCGGCGTGAGCACCAGATTATACGCATCAACGGGCAGGCCGCAAGCCTGACACCCGACCGTGAGACGGTATGAGCGGGAGGGGAAGGTAAATATGCGAAACTGCATTTGCGTTGCCGACATGCCGGTAAGCTGCCCTATTACACCCGGGGTGAGGGGAGTGTGCTCCCGGTAGCGGATCAGGCTTTGCGCGACACTGCTGTCGACACCGGGCAAACAGGCCAATACCCGCGCCGATGCGGCGTTGGGGTTGATGCCGGCAACCGTTGAGGTGACGGTGACTTCGTGCGGCAGATCTGTCTGCGCCAGCTGCTGCCATCCGTAGACATATTGCAACTCCTGCAAGGTACGCAGCGGGCGGTTTGCCGGCGGCGGCAGGGAGGCTTCCTCATAGTCGGACTTTTCCGCCCCCTGCAGCCGACGAAAATCATCTTCATCGATGTAGTCCAGCAGGGTGTCGATGAGACGGCCACGCTGTTCCAACGGAATGCCGTGCTGGGCCAACAGCCGCCCCAGGAGCTCCTGATCAAGGTGGTGGAGGTTGATCAGGCCACGCTGATCCTGCAGCTGCAGCAGGGTGCTCTCCCCGTCGCGATAAACGGTGCCGTCAACGCGAACCACGGTAGTCGGATCAATGCCGATGCCATGCATACCTGACCTGACCACCGTGAGCCGATAGAGCATGGCATTGAGGGCGCTATGGCGCTCAATCATCGCCTGTGCCCTGGCCTGTTCCAGCGCCGCCAGCTCCCGCGCCTGATCGACCCTGACGGCAAAATACCCCGCCCCCAGAATCATCACGCTGAGAAAGACCAGTGTAATAATCAGGGCAAAGCCCTGTTGCCGTGGCGCGTTCAGCCTCATATGTGAAACGCTTCGGAGCCGAAGGCAAACTGCGCGGGGAGATGCTGGGGCAGCGACGGTGAGGCAACGTGAAGAATACCGCCCTGTCCCAGCAACAGGATGGCGTGGGGCAATTGCGCCTCCAGCGAGTGTGGCGGCGGCCACTGGAGATGCCGCTCACCCTTGCTGTCGAGATAGGCGAAGCTGAGCGGCCCAGGCCAACGCTTTACTTCGGCGCCGTTATAGAGCAAGCGGCTCTCACTCGGTCCGCTATCGATAGTCCACCTTATTTGCGCCGGAACGCCGGGGCGCTTGTCCAGGCTGAACGTGCTGAAGCCGCGAATTTCAGCGTCGTCACCCTGGAAGCGACTCGCTCCCTGCCCACTTTCGATGAGCAGGCCACGCATACTGGTGCGCCACCAATAGGCGTGCATACCCTCGTACAAACGCTCGTTGAGCACGTTGTCGTAACGTTGCTGGAGGTGCCAGAAATAGGTCAGCCCCTGCATCAACAGGGTAAAGAGCAGGGAGACCAGTACCAGGACTAGCAGCATCTCCATCAGGGTAAAGCCGTGGCTGCGTCTCCTTGCGTGCGCGCTGCCGGTAGAAAAAGGCGGCGTGTCATCCATGGGGCGCGAATGGTGTTTGACTGCGCGCATATCAGAAGGGTCTGACCGGGTCGCGGACCCTTTGGTGACCGACGGCGGTAAGCTGCATCTGGTGCAGCAGCTTGCCTTCATCGGAACTGATCTTGACATTCATGCGATAGAGCCCCATCCGGTAGAGGCCCAGCCCGGTCGAGCCGTTCACCATGTCCCGCACAGGTTCAATCAGCTCGCTGCGCCAGTTCACTTCGCGGGAATCGAGAAAAAAACTCCCTTGCGGCTGTTCCGCCGGATTAATATTTTGCAGCATTGCCAGCACATCAGGCACTGTCTGCGCGCGCTCCAGCACCGCATCAATTTTCGACAAGGAGAGCAGGTTGCTGTTGACCCAGCCGTAGAGGCTGATGCCGATAATGCTAACCAGCACCAGGGAGACGATGACCTCCAGCATGCTCATGCCCCTGGCACGACGCATCCTCATGAATTGCGGACAAGACCGTATGGTGTGCGGGCGGAATTGAGCGCTCACAACATGTCCACCATTTCCTCTTTGGCCTTATGGAACATGAATGTGGCCAGTGCCAACACAAACAGGCTTATCAGGGCGATCACACCCAGGGCGCCGACATCGGGAGTCCGGTTGAACAGCAGAATGTTCTGGTAGGCGCTTACCAGGTGGTACATGGGGTTTAACGCAAACCAGGAGGCGTATTGGCGGGGGATGATCTCCACCATGTAGACGATGGGGGTGAACCAGAAGAACAGTTGCAGCATGACGGGAACAACTTGCGCTACATCACGCACAAAAACATTTACCACACCCAGCAACAGCCCGACACCAAAGGCCAGCAACAGGGTAACGAACACCGTCACCGGCAACCAAAACAACATTACGCCGGACGCATGACCAAGCAGCTGAAAGATCGCCATCATCGCGAGAAAAAGTAACAGATTGCTGACCAGACTCGTACCCGCCACAACCAGCAGCAGTGTAACTTTCGGGAACTGCATTTTTTTCAGCAGGTTGCCATTATCGACAAATAATGTGGTACATCGCGACACCACCTCCGAGAACAGCGACCAGAACAGCATCCCTGCCATCAGATAGATGGAGTAGGCGTATTTGTTATCAATTCCCGGCAGTTTGGCGGAGAGTACCGCGGAGAGAATAAAGGCAAAAATTGCGACCTGTGCCAGTGGGTGCAACACCATCCACATCGCACCGAGACGACTGCGTACAAAGCGTACTTTAAACTCATTGCTTATGGAGGAAATGACGAAATAGCGGTATCTCCAGGCCCCACTCAACAGCGCCATCATAGGGTGGTTCTGCCGTAATTGTCGTCAAAACGGACAATATCGTCCTCACCAAGATATTCACCACTCTGCACCTCGATGAGGATCAGACTGAGCAGACCCGGGTTCTCCAGACGATGCTTATGACCAGCCGGAATATAGGTGCTTTCATTGGTGTTGATAAAGATTTCGTTATCGCCATTTATGACCTTTGCCATACCGCGCACCACGATCCAGTGCTCGCTACGGTGATGGTGGATCTGCATCGACAGCGCGGCGCCAGGCTTGACCTCGATGCGTTTTATCTTGAAGCCGTTACCCTGCTCCAGCACGGTGTATGTTCCCCAGGGGCGATAGACGGTACGGTGCAATCTGTACGCCTCATGGTCCATCGTTTTCAGCCTATGCACGACCTTCTTGACGTCCTGCACACAGCCGGGGCGAGTTACCAGCAGGGCATCATCCGTATCGACAATGATCAAATCATCGATCCCCACGGCTGCCACCACCCGGCCTTCGGTCTGGATATAGGTATTTTTGGTATCGACCAGCACTGCATCGCCGATAATCCGGTTCTGCTGATTGTCCGGCTCGACCAGGCGGCCGAGCGCATCCCAGGAGCCGATATCACTCCATTCAAACAACGCGGGCACAACCGCAACACGTTCTGACTTTTCCATCACGGCATAATCAATGGAGATATCTGGCATAGCCTCGAACAACGCGGTGGAGAACTCACACATCACCGAGTTTTCCACCGTGGCACTCTTCCTGCCGGCAAAACAGGCGAAAACCGCTTTCATGACCTCCGGGGCGTGTTGTTCCAGCTCTTCCAGAATAGTGCCTGCAGTAAAGCAAAACATCCCCGAATTCCACAGATAATTACCAGCTTCGAGGTAGCTCCTGGCGGTATCAAGATCAGGCTTTTCGACAAAGCGTTTAACGGCATGTCCCTGAGAATCGCCCAGGGCTTCACCACTTTCAATGTAACCAAACCCGGTTTCTGGCGCGTTGGGCCGGATACCGAAGGTGACCAACATGCCAGTTTGTGCCAGCTGCTTCGCCACAGTGACCGACTCGACGAAATGGCAGGTGTCGTTAATCAAGTGATCGGCGGCCATCACCAGCATGAGCGCGTTATCACCATACTTTTCACGCACATGCAATGCTGCCAGGGCGATCGCAGGAGCGGTGTTTCTCCCCATAGGTTCGAGCAGATAGACACCATGCGCGCCACTAACCTTGGCCCTGATATATTCATCCTTGCTCATGAAGTAGTAATCACGATTGGTAACGGTAATTACCTCTCCCTTACTGACGACCTCGGCGGCGCGCCGGTATGTTTTTTCCAGCAAGGACTGACCATCAGGCAACTTCATGAACGGCTTTGGGTGGCCCTCACGAGAGACCGGCCAAAGGCGCGTTCCTGCACCGCCCGACAGTATGATTGGAATCAACATATTTTTCCTTTTTGGCTCTATGCCGGGAAAACCTCCCGACAATCCACATATCTTATATGGCCTGCTCGGCCACTCTCATGCAGCGACAACCGCACCGGAAACCGGGGTGTAATGGCATCCCCCCTTTCCTGTAACGAGTCATTCCGATGGCGACTCACTTTGCTCTACTTCTGACTTCAAGAGAACAATCTCTCGTTTGATTCGTTCGTATTCTTCCATTCTTCTCTGCAAAAAACGCACGGTAACCCTAGCCTTCTCCTTAAGACCACCAGGCGTAAGCACATAGGTATGGACACGTTTAACCAAATTGGCATCAAGATTTTCCACGCTTATCAAACCCGTGTTGACCAATGCCTTAAGACAGTAGTTTACCTTGCCTACACTCACCCCGAGGGACGCGGCAAGCTCACGCTGACTCATGAAAGGGTTGGCATCAACGGCCTTGAGAATGCGGTAATTGACTTCGTCGTCCTGCATGGTTTTTCTTGTTCAACTATTGAACACGATTATAAGGGAGCCGATGGGAACGAGCAAGGCGGCCACCTTTTTTGCTGGTATTTGGTAACTACTTCTCCTCTTACCCGGAGTGCGTTGTCGCTGCCAGGGCGGTTTGCACTCTAACAGTTCTGACATCCCATAGAGGGGGAGTAGTTACGGTATTTTGTTGTTTTCCGGTAACTCACCCCCTGACATAGCTACCACCCTTCCACATCGGGGCAACGATAAAAACCGTAGGAGCGCCTATGGCGCGATGGGCCGGTGGCTCCCTCCACCCTCTATCGCGGCAGAGCCGCTCCTACGAAACAGCGATACCCGTGGGAGTAGTTACGTTTTCCGATCATTTTCCTTATGCGGGCAACATGACGCTATTGGCCTGCTGCTGATACTCCTCGATAGCATTGAAATTAAGGTAGCGATAGACCTCGCCGGCCATGGTGTTAAGCGGCGCCACCCTGGCCAGATACTCAGCCAGCGTGGGTATCTGCCCCAGCTGGGCGGTGACGGCGGCCAGTTCGGCGGAGCCGAGGTAGACCAGCGCATCCTTGCCGAGGCGATTGGGGAAGTTGCGGGTGGAGGTGGAGAAGACCCGCGCCTCGTCGGCGACCCGTGCCTGGTTGCCCATGCAGAGCGAGCAGCCGGGCATCTCGGTGCGGGCACCGGCCTTGCCGAAGATGCTGTAGTAGCCCTCCTCGGTGAGCTGGTGGGCGTCCATTTTGGTGGGTGGGGCGATCCAGAGTCGGGTCGGCACGGCGCTGCCGGCGGCCTCCAGCACCTTGCCGGCGGCGCGGTAGTGGCCGATGTTGGTCATGCAGGAGCCGATGAAGACTTCGTCGATCGGCTGGCCGGCGACCTCGGAGAGGCACTTCACATCGTCCGGGTCGTTGGGGCAGGCGACGATGGGTTCCCTGATGGCATTCAGATCGATCTCGATCACCGCGGCGTACTCGGCATCGGCATCGGGTGCCAGCAGTTGCGGATTGGCGATCCACGCCTCCATCGCCTCTATGCGGCGGCCAAGGGTGCGCTTGTCTTCATAGCCGTTGGCAATCATCCACTTGAGCAGGGTGGTGTTGCTCTTGAGGTACTCGATGATCGGCTCCTGATTCAGGCGCACGGTGCAGGCGGCGGCAGATCGCTCGGCCGAGGCGTCGGAGAGCTCGAAGGCCTGCTCCACCTTGAGTTCCGGCAGCCCTTCGATCTCCAGAATACGACCGGAGAAGATGTTCTTCTTGCCCGCCTTCTCCACCGTGAGGTGCCCCTGCTGAATCGCCGTGAAGGGGATGGCATTGACCAGATCACGCAGGGTGATGCCGGGCTGCATCTGCCCCTTGAAGCGCACCAGTACCGACTCGGGCATATCGAGCGGCATCACCCCGAGGGCGGCGGCGAAGGCGACCAGCCCGGAGCCGGCGGGAAAGCTGATGCCCAGAGGGAAGCGGGTGTGGGAGTCGCCGCCGGTGCCGACGGTGTCGGGCAACAGCATACGGTTGAGCCAGGAGTGGATCACCCCGTCGCCAGGGCGCAGCGAGACGCCACCACGCTGGGTGAAGAAGCTCGGCAGCTCGTGCTGCAGCGTGATGTCCACCGGTTTGGGATAGGCGGCGGTATGGCAGAAGGACTGCATTACCAAGTCGGCGGAGAAGCCGAGGCAGGCCAGCTCCTTGAGTTCATCGCGGGTCATCGCCCCGGTGGTGTCCTGGGAGCCAACGGTGGTGATGCGTGGTTCACAGTAGGTACCGGGGTGGATACCCTCGACACCGCAGGCGCGGCCGACCATCTTCTGCGCCAGGGTGAATCCCTTGTCGCGCTCCACCGGCGGCTCGGGGCGCTTGAAGATGGCGCAGGGCTCCAGGCCGAGCGCCTCGCGGGTTCTGTCGGTGAGCGAACGGCCGATAATCAGCGGGATGCGGCCACCGGCGCGCACCTCATCGAAGATGGTGGAGGGCCTGAGCTGGAATTCACTCACCACCTCCCCCGCCGCATTGAGTATTTTCCCCTCATAGGGACGGATGGTGATCACATCCCCCATATTGAGCCTGTCGACATCGCACTCAATCGGCAGTGCGCCGGAGTCCTCGGCGGTGTTGAAGAAGATCGGCGCGATCTTGCCCCCGAGGATCACCCCGCCCTGGCGCTTGTTGGGCACGAAGGGGATGTCATCGCCCATGTGCCACAGCACCGAGTTGATGGCCGATTTGCGTGAGGAGCCGGTGCCGACCACATCGCCGACAAAGACCAGCGGATTGCCCTTTTGCTTGAGTGCAGCGAGCTGCTCCAGGGCGTCTGGCATCTTGCTCTGCAACATCGCCTGGGCGTGCAGCGGGATGTCGGGGCGACTCCACGCCTCGGAGGCGGGTGAAAGATCGTCGGTATTGGTCTCGCCCGCCACCTTGAACACGGTGAGGGTGAGCGCCTCTGGCAGCGGGCGCCGGCGGGTAAACCAGCTCCCCTCGGCCCACGCCTCGACCACCTCCTTGGCCCAATTGTTGGTCTTAGCCTTGTGGATAACGTCGTGATAGGCGTCGAAGATCAACAGGGTTTTTGCCAGTGCCTTGGCGGCGATGGGGGCGAGGTCATCGTCGTCCAGCAGCTCAATCAGCGGGGCGATATTGTAGCCGCCCAGCATGGTGCCGAGCAGTTCGGTGGCCAGCCTCGGCGTGATAAGGGAGGTCTTGACGACTTGGCGCGCCACATCGGCCAGAAAGGCGGCCTTGACGCTGGCGGCCTCGTCCACCCCCGGTGGCACCCGGTTGGTCAGCAGCTCCAGCAGAGCCTCGCCACCGCGCGGCGCGGGCGCCTTGAGCAGGTCGACCAGTTGCGCGGTCTGCGCGGCATTCAGGGGCAGTGGTGGCAGCCCTTGGGCGGCACGCTGACGATGGTGGTGTTGATACGCTTCTAACATGGCTTCACACACAGAATTGGGGAGGGGAGCGATACGACTATCGTAACCCAGTTTAAGTGGGTACCGGCGAGAAGAAAATCAACAATCCGTTGAAAAAGCGGGCAGCTCTCAGCCCCGCGGCAACGCGGCGAGCATCTCGCGCAGGGCAACACGCCAATGCAGCGGGGGCACCGCAAGCTGCTCCCAGGTGGTGCTCTTCTCCAGCACACTGTAGGCGGGACGCCTGGCGGCAGTGGGATAGTCGCAAGTGCGGATAGGCTTGACCACAACCGGCGCAGGCAGCAGCCCCAGGACGAGCGCCTCCTCCATAATCGCCACGGCAAAGTCGTACCAGCTGGCCACACCCGCGTCGGTCCAGTGAAAGAGGCCCTGCAGCTGCGGTTGCGCGGTAAAGCCCCACACCGCCTGCGCCAGGGTCCGGGCAGAGGTCGGGCTACCCAGCTGATCCGCCACCACACCCAGTTCGTCGCGTTGCGCCATCAGCCGCAACATGCTCTTGACGAAATTATTGCCGTGGGTGGAGTAGACCCAGGCGGTGCGCAGGATCACGCTCTGGCGCGGCAGGATCGCCCGCACCCGTTGTTCGCCCTGATACTTGCTCGTGCCGTAGACCCCAAGCGGTGAGCACTTCTCGCTGCTGGAATAGGGCGAGGAGTGGCTGCCGTCAAAGACGTAATCGGTGGAGAGCTGAATCATTCTGGCGCCCACCTGCCGTGCCGCCAGCGCCAAGTGGGCCGCGCCATCGGCATTAACCGCGAAGGCCCGCTCCGGCTCGCTCTCGGCCTTGTCCACCGCCGTGTAGGCCGCGGCATTGATGATGAGCTGCGGCGAGAGCTCCGCCGCCAGCGCCAATACCGCCGCCTCGTCACGGATATCGAGATCGGCACTGGTGCAGGCAACAAGCTCAACATTGTCGGGGGGGCATTGCTGCAACTCCCACCCCAGCTGCCCACCGGCACCGGCGAGGAGAACCTTCATCATGGGAAGAGCTCCGCCATGTCAAGCCGCCTCCCTTGCGCATCCTTGAGCGAAACGGCCGGCTCTTCTCCTCGCAGCAGTGGCCAATCAATGGCCAGTTGTGGGTCGTTCCAGAGAATGCAGCGTTCATGCTGCGGGGAGTAATAGTCCGTGGTTTTATAGAGAAAATCGGCGCTCTCGCTGAGCACATAAAAACCGTGAGCGAACCCCTCCGGGATCCAGAGTTGCCGCTTATTCTCCGCACTCAACATAACGCCGACCCATTGACCACAGGTGGGTGAGGAGCGGCGGAGATCCACCGCCACATCGTAGACTTCACCGGCCACAACACGCACCAGCTTTCCCTGCGGCTGCTGAATTTGATAATGCAGACCGCGCAACACCCCCTGCCTGGATCGCGCATGGTTGTCCTGCACAAAATCGAGATCCCGCCCCACCGCCTCGTGAAAACGTCGCTGATTGAAACTCTCCATAAAGAAGCCGCGCTCATCGCCAAAGACCCTTGGTTCGAGGATCTTCACCTCCGTGATGGCGGTTGCCGTGACCTGTATCAAAAGATGCGTTCTTCAAGCAGGCGCATGAGGTACTGCCCATAACCGTTCTTCAACAACGGCGCGGCCAGACGGCGGATATCCTCGTCCGAGATATACCCCTGGCGATAGGCGATCTCCTCGGGACAGGCGACCTTCAGCCCCTGACGCTTTTCGATGATCTCGATGTACGAGGCCGCCTCCAGCAGTGATTCATGGGTTCCGGTGTCCAGCCACGCGCTGCCCCGGCCCATGTTTTCCACCGTCAGTTTGCCACGCGCAAGATAGACGGCATTGACGTCGGTGATCTCCAGTTCGCCACGCGGGGAGGGCTTAATCGAGTGGGCAATATCCACCACCTCATTGTCATAAAAATAGAGCCCGGTCACCGCATAGCGTGATTTCGGTTTGAGCGGTTTCTCCTCCAGGCTGACGGCCTGCCCCGCCGCATTAAACTCCACCACGCCATAGCGCTCCGGGTCGTGAACCGGGTAGGCGAAGACCGTCGCCCCCTCCGCCCGCCGAGCAGCCTTTTTCAACAACGGCTGGAGATCGTGGCCATAGAAGATGTTGTCACCCAGTACCAGGGCACAGCTCTCATTGCCGACGAACTCCTTACCGATAATAAAGGCCTGCGCCAGCCCGTCCGGAGAGGGTTGCACCGCGTAGCGCAGAGTGATGCCCCACTGAGTCCCATCGCCCAGCAACTGCTCAAAGCGGGGGGTATCCTGCGGTGTGGAGATGAGCAAAATATCCCGAATCCCCGCCAGCATCAGCGTGGTCAGCGGGTAGTAGATCATCGGCTTGTCGTAAATTGGCAGCAGCTGCTTGGAGACCGCCTGGGTGATCGGATAGAGGCTCGTTCCGGAGCCGCCGGCAAGAATGATCCCTTTCATCTAGTTCCCTCCCATCACGCCAAGACGCTCGCCCTGATAGCTCCCATCCCTGACATGGTCACACCACGGCTGGTTGGCCAGATACCACTCGACCGTCTTGCGCATGCCACTCTCAACGGTCTCCTCGGGCAGCCAGCCCAGTTCGCGTTCTATCTTGTCGGCATCGATGGCGTAACGCTGATCGTGACCGGGGCGATCGGTGACATAGGTAATCAAATCAAAATAGTGCGCGATGCCTGCAGGGTGTTGGGGGCGCAGCTCATCCAGATGCGCGCAGAGGGTACGCACCACCTCCAGGTTACTCTTCTCATTATGCCCGCCGATATTGTAGACCTCGCCGGGCACCCCCTTATCGAGCGCCAGACGCAGGGCGCGTGCATGATCCTCCACATGCAGCCAGTCGCGCACCTGTTCGCCCTTGCCGTAGATTGGCAGCGGCTTGCCCTGCAGTGCGTTGAGGATCATCAACGGGATCAACTTCTCCGGGAACTGATAGGGGCCGTAGTTATTGGAGCAGTTGGTGGTAACCACGGGAAGGCCGTAGGTGTGAAACCAGGCGCGTGCCAGGTGATCGGACGAGGCCTTGCTCGCCGAGTAGGGCGAGTTGGGGGCATAGGGCGTCTCTTCGGTAAACAACCCCTCGACACCCAGGGTGCCGAAAACCTCATCGGTGGAGACATGGTGAAAGCGAAAGGCCGCCCGCTCTTCAGCGCCGAGTTTCAGCCAGTAATGGCGCGCCGCCTCCAGCAGGGTATAGGTGCCGATGATGTTGGTCTGCATAAAGGTGGCAGGGCCGTCGATGGAGCGATCGACATGGGACTCCGCCGCCAAGTGCATCACCGCCTGCGGGCGGTAGTGTTCAAACAGCTGCGCCAGCACCTCGGCATCGCAGATATCGACCCGTTCAAAGTGGTAGCGCGGATCATTCTCGACAGTGATCAGCGACTCCAGATTACCGGCATAGGTCAACTTGTCGATATTAACCACCGAATAATCGGTCTGCGCCATGTACTGGCGCACCACCTCGGAACCGATAAACCCCGCACCGCCTGTTACAAAAACTCTCTTCATATTCACTCTCGTCTGACCCGACTATTTCACGCCCCCATCCACGCCCTCTTATCGGTACGGCAGGCAAGCATCATGCGAGGCCATGAAACATCCGGGTTGAAACTTATTTATATTTCATAATGTTACGCAGCGGCACATTTTAGCAGTTGGGCGCAGGGGGGAGGGAAACCGTTTTTTGGCGAAGGAGGGTTGAGCACAGGGTTGTTTCAATCTGGAAACCGGTTTTCAGGCACGCAAGAAAAAGGCCACTGACAAAGTCAGCGGCCTTTTATTGGCGTCCCCAAGGGGAGTCGAACCCCTGTCGTCGCCGTGAAAGGGCGATGTCCTAGGCCTCTAGACGATGGGGACTGAAAACTGCATTTTCAGTCATCCGGCATTGCACCGGTCAACCAGTACTTTGGTGGAGCTAGGCGGGATCGAACCGCCGACCTCTTGCATGCCATGCAAGCGCTCTCCCAGCTGAGCTATAGCCCCAAAGAAGGCGTGTATTCTAGTGTCTTGGCGACTGGTGTCAAGCTGAATTTCTTCTTTTGCGAAAAATGGCTCACTGCCGTTTTCTTCAAAAAAACCGTTCCAGATTCACTAGTTATCGTCACTCCCTGACGCGGCGCAAAATGTAACAAAAAGGGGGGGTGACATCAATGCTTTTTTCACTCCGGCGCCATTTATTATCAGTTTTCCTGCTGTTCGATCTTGGTCCACGAGTCGCGCAAGGTCACTATGCGGTTAAACACCGGGCGGTCGGGGGTTGATGCGACACCATCGAAACAGAAGTAGCCCTCGCGCTCGAACTGGTAACGGCTCCCCTCTCCCGCCTCGGCCAGACCCGGTTCCAGGTAGCAATTGGTCAGGGTGAGCAGCGAGTCGACATTGAGATGCGCGGTAAAGCTCTCCACGCTCTTGTCGCCATCGGGATTGGGGTGGTTGAAGAGGCGGTCATAGAGGCGCACCTCGGCCTTGAGTGCATGGCGGGCGGAGACCCAGTGGATCACCCCCTTGACCTTGCGCCCCTCGGGATTCTTGCCCAGGGTGTCGGCATCGTAGCTACAGCGCAGTTCGATGATCTCGCCACGCGGGTCCTTGACCACCGCATCACAGCGGATCACATAGCCGCCACGCAGCCTCACCTCGCCACCGCTGACCAGACGTTTGAACTTCTTGTTGGGGGCCTCCTCCATAAAGTCCTCGCGGTCGATATAGAGCTCACGGCAGAAGGGGACACGATGGGTGCCCATCGACTCATCCTGCGGGTGGTTGGCGATCGCCAGCTCCTCCACCTGCTCGGCTGGGTAGTTCTCCAGCACCACCTTGAGCGGGTGGAGCACCGCCATGCGGCGCGGGGCACTGACGTTAAGGTCCTCACGGATGCAGTTCTCCAGCACCCCCATCTCGATGCTGTTGTCGGCCTTGGTGACACCAATGCGCTCGCAGAAGTCACGAATCGAGGCGGCGGTATAGCCGCGGCGACGCAGCCCGGCCACGGTCGGCATGCGTGGATCGTCCCACCCCTCGACATGCCCCTCCTCCACCAGCTGCGTCAGCTTGCGTTTGCTCATCACGGTGTACTGCAGATTGAGACGTGAAAACTCGATCTGCTGCGGGTGACAGTCGATAGTGATGTTATCCAGCACCCAGTCATAGAGCGGGCGGTGGTCGGCGAACTCCAGAGTACAGAGCGAATGGGTGATTTCCTCCAGCGCATCGCAGATGGGGTGGGTGTAGTCGTACATCGGGTAGAGACACCACTCGCTACCGGTCTGATGATGCACCACGCCGTGACGAATACGATAGAGTGTCGGGTCGCGCATGTTCATATTGGGCGATGCCATGTCTATCCTGGCGCGCAACACCTTGGCCCCATCGGCAAACTCGCCAGCACGCATACGGGCAAAGAGCTCCAGATTCTCCGCCACGCTGCGTGAACGGTAGGGACTCGCCTTGCCCTGCTCCTTGAGGGTGCCGCGATAGGCGCGCACCTCTTCGGCGCTCAGATCGCATACATAGGCCTTGCCCTGCGTAATCAGCTCAACGGCAAACTCGTAGAGCCTCTCGAAGTAGTTGGAGGCATAGAACAGGCGATCACCCCAGTCGTAGCCGAGCCAGCGCACATCATTTTGAATCGATTCGACGAACTCCAGGTTCTCCTTGTGCGGATTGGTGTCGTCAAAGCGCAGGTTACAGGTGCCTTGATAGTCCTCGGCAATACCAAAGTTGAGACAGATCGACTTGGCGTGACCAATATGCAGATAGCCGTTGGGCTCGGGCGGGAAACGGGTGGCGACCCGGCCGCTGTTTTTGCCGACCTTCAGATCCTCATCGATAAGATGCCGGATAAAATTTGTTGGGGTCGATACGGCGTCGTTACTCATCTCTATTAACCTTCGTTGCACTTGTATGGCTGTGACTACCACATGGTACGGTTTACCAGAATTAGCGCCTATGCACCGAGACGGCGAATAGTCTGCAGCGCCCGGTCGATGCGCCGCAGAGAGGCCTCACGCCCCACCAAATAGAGCGTCATGTCGAGTTCCGGCGAGGGCGAGCCACCGGTGATCGCCAGGCGCAACGGCATTCCCAGTTTGCCAAAACCAATCTCCAGTTCGGCCACCACCTCATCAAAGGCGCGCTTGAGCGCCTGCGGGTGCCACTCATCCAGCGCCGTCAATGCGGTGCGGGTACGCTCCAGTGGTGCGACAGCACTCTCGGTAAAGACCTTCTTCATGGCCTTCTCGTCATAGAGATCAAAATCCTTGTAGTAAAAGGCGGAGATCTCGGCCAGCTCCACCAGGGTCTTGGCGCGCTCGCGTTGCACCTTCACCACCTCGACCAGATCCGGCCCCAGGGCCGGATCAATCTCCAGGTCACCCATATGCACGCTCAACAGATGCGCCACCCGCGCCGGATCAGCATGCTTGATGTAGTGCTGGTTGATCCAGAGCAGTTTTTCGGTATTAAAGCTGGAGGGGGCCTTGTTGACATTGCTTAGATCGAACAGCTCGATCATTTCGTCGAGGCTGAAGATCTCCTGATCGCCGTGCGACCAGCCGAGACGCACCAGGTAGTTCAACAACGCCTCGGGCAGCAGCCCCTGTTCACGGTACTGCATCACACTCACCGCGCCATGACGCTTGGAGAGACGCGCGCCATCATCACCAAGAATCATCGGCACATGGGCATAGAGCGGCAAATCCGCCCCCAGCGCCTTCAGGATATTGATCTGACGCGGGGTATTATTGAGGTGGTCATCACCACGGATCACTTGGGTTATCCCCATATCAAGGTCGTCCACCACCACACTGAGATTGTAGGTGGGGGAGCCGTCGGTGCGCTTGATGATGAGGTCATCCAGCTCGGCATTATTAAAGACCACCCGGCCGCGCACCAGATCATTCACCACCACCTCACCCTCGGTGGGGTTACGAAAGCGGATCACATGGGGTTCATCAGGGTCGACATAGTGCTCACGACAGCGGGCATCGTAGCGCGGCTTCTCCTTGCGTTGCATCTGCCCCTCGCGCAGCTCCTCCAACCGCTCACGCGAACAGTTGCAGCGGTAGGCGTGACCGTCGGCCAGCAACTGCTGAACGATCTCCTCATAGCGGTCAAAGCGATGGGTCTGGTAGAACGGCCCCTCGTCGTACTCCAGCCCCAGCCAGGTCATCCCCTCCAGAATGGCGTTCACCGACTCCGCCGTGGAACGCTCAAGGTCAGTATCCTCAATACGCAGCACAAAGCGACCGCCATGCTTGCGGGCATGCAGCCAGGAGAAGAGCGCGGTACGGGCTCCCCCGACATGCAGGTAACCGGTGGGACTGGGAGCGAAGCGCGTTTTGATCGTCATAGTGAACCTTGTCTTCGATATTATCTGACAGCCCGATGCCATCGACCCGATGTCATCAAAAAGAGCTGGCCATTATAGCGCCGACAATTTCACACAGCGACAGGGAAATCATACAGATGAGAAATAGCTATTGACCCAACCATGGCAACTGACTATTATGCCCGCGCATCGGGTGCTTAGCTCAGCTGGGAGAGCATCGCCCTTACAAGGCGAGGGTCGGGGGTTCGAACCCCTCAGCACCCACCAAACTTAAGAGGTTGTGGCAGCCTCTGCTACAACTCTGATTATCGCAACCAGAATCCACGATCAATGGCCACTGATGAATCCACGGCATTCGATTCAGGATGAACAATTCGTTTTACCGCCTCTACATCATCCTTTGTCGTGTACTCTTCTCTTAATACCAGCAGTTTTTCGCCGTACACTACCAACGGTGACTTGTTAGTGCCAGAAAACCACCTGCCCCACGCCTGTTCGAGAGCAAGCCATGCTGCATGCTTCATTCCAATCGAAGATAAGAAAGGTAAGCCTGAAACGAGTTAGGCTGTGACCTTATAGCCATCCGCGATCTCATCTTTAGCGACAATATCTGAATATTCAAATGTAGTTGGATGATTCCCCATCAATTCAGCCGCGGTGTAGGCCAGAAACGTCAGAAAAAAAGAAAGAACAAGAACCAGGGGAAGACAACAGCTGAAAATCTTTGGTCAGCCAGCATTATGTAGCACACCTACTATCATGATGGCTCATGATCGAAATACTACTGCCGCAGCAATTTATCGTTAACCATTTCCAGGTTTTTCGCCGCTTTCACATAGTAAACCGGACGTAAACGAATCGCCTTTTTGAAAAACTCTTTTGCCTGAAGATAATCGGCGCGAAGATACGCCACATAGCCGATATTATTATTCGCCGCTGCTGCATCCATCACGCCGGTCAACTGCTCTATTGCGTCGGCATAGCGCCCTTGCCATGCGATACTGAGGGACAGATTATTAACCGCACGCAAATCTCCGGGTGCGGAGACAAGCGCTTCTCTTAAAGTGGCCTCGGCATCGACATATTGATGCGCCATCATCATAGAATAGCCCAGATTATTCAGCAGTGTCGCACTTCGTGGCTCCAGCAACAGGGCCCTTTTGTAATAAGCAACCGCTGCCGAGTAATCACCAAAGACATCGGCGACAACCCCCAAGGCATTCCACATCCGCCAGCGTTCAATGCCATCGTCCACCATATTGAGCAATGACTTCTGTGCCGCGGAATACTTCCCCGACATCAACCAGGAGAGTGCGCGCGCCTCTCGCGCCTGTAGATTCATCGGCTCAATTTTTAGTGCACGTTCAAAATAGTTCTCCGCTCTCAAGTGCTGTTCAGCGGCCAACAGTGCCTCACCCGCCCCAATCAATGCCTCAACATTATCCGGTTCTTTATCAAGGATCTGTTGATACTGCAAAAGCGCATCCCGATGTGCCCCGGCATAACTTGCCATTTCAGCGCGTTGCTTTAATTCATCGATGGTAAAATCGGTACCTGGCCTCCCCTCAAGCTGAGGTTGGGTTGTCGCACAAGCCGTCAACAACAGAGCGGACAGCAGCACAAATCCTTTATACACATTAAGCATACGAACTAGAAACCCTGTGTGAATGCCAGATAGATCCGGACGACCGATGGCCCAAGAACCACTAAAAATAGAGCGGGGAAGATAAAGAAGATAATCGGAAAGATCAGGGTAACCGGCAACTTGGCCGCCCGTTCCTTGGCGCGTTGAAGCCGGAGAGTGCGCATTTCATTTGAATGCTGTCGTAATGCCTCGGCAACACTGGTACCAAAATGTTCGGCCTGAATCAGTATGGAAGTAAGCGAGCGCACATCATCCATGGCGGTGCGATCCGCCAAGGCACGAAGTGCATCGGCTCGTCCCTTGCCCGCCCGAAGTTCCAGACTGACCAACTTCAACTCTGTGGAAAGTTCAGGATGACTGATCTGCAACTCTTTACCTACGCGCTGTATTGCCGCATCCAGTCCAAGCCCAGCCTCCACACACACTACCAGCATGTCCATGGCATCAGGAAAACCCTCTTCAAAAGCGAGTTTACGTTTCTTTCCTTTGCGCGTGAGAATAAAGTCTGGCAGATAGAAACCCATCAGCCCACCACCTGAGACAAGCAACGCCACGAGTGCGGTACTTGGCGTTGTACCCGTACTGAAAATAAAGGGAATCAGAATTAACAATGGCAATGCAAATGCAGCAATCAATTTAGCCGCAATCAGGTAATTAATCGCCTTTGGTCCACGTATACCGGCACGCACCAGACGACTCTTTAAGTTGGAAGACTGCCAGCCATCCGGCGGCTCCATAAGTTTGACAAACGGTTCAATCCATTTGACATTAAAGGCGCCCTCGGTATGCGCCACATGACTGCTACGCGAGTTTCCCTCGGCTATCTCGCGCAACCGCCGGTCAACCGGATTGCCGCCACTCATGAGCCATAACGAAAGGCCTATGATCGTAACTGTCACAAACAGAAAGACTGAACCATAGAGAACCGGCTCCAAATATGTCTCTATCAGTGATACCAGGGTTGTGTATAGCCCTTCCATATCCCACCCTATATTCGAAAGTTGATCATGCGCTGTATCACGACGTATCCCAACAGCATAAAGAAAAGTTGCAGGCCGATGATGATGAGTCCAATTTTATGTTCGAATAATACCGGCAAATAACTGGGATTAAGTACGCTTAACGCCGCCGCAACAAAGAATGGCAGGGCGATCAGGACATTGGCCGAAAGCCTCATTTCGGCCGCCAGGATACGGATATCACGGTACGTTATTGCACGTTGGCGCATCACTGCGGCGATACGATTCAATACATCAGCCAAATTGCCACCGGTGGTTCTCTGGATCAGAACCGCGGTGACAAAAAAACGCATCTCCTCACTGCCACTGCGCCGCTCCAGATTATAGAGCGCGTCTTCCAGTTCAAGGCCATAGTTCATTTCATCAAAGGTGATGCCAAACTCGGTGCCGGTAGGCTCCGGCAATTCCTCGGCCGCACTACGCAAGGAAGAGACAAAGGGATTGCCGGCGCGCATGCTGCGGGCCAGATAATCAAGTGCATCAGGCATTTGGTTGGTAAATTTCTCATGTCTGGCAATGCGCTTTCGCACGATGAAAATGTAGGGGACGGAGACACCGACCACCAGCGCAATCAACAGCGCAAAAACGAACAGCACATTAAAAAAAGCCCATAAGAGAAGCACTATACTCGCGACCAGCCCCAGCTGGAGACCGAGAAATTTCACCAGAGATATATTGACACCCGACTGCTGGATCAGCCGATCCAGTGCATGAAACCGCGGAAAGGCACTGAGTATCCTCTCCAGCCAGGGAATTGTGGTTAACTGGTGGTTACGCAGCAGCTGCAACACCTCCCTGCCATGTTCACCGCCAGCGGACATCGCCTTGATGCGGCGACTAATCTTGACCGACTCGGCAACCTTCATGCTTCGCCAGATCAGATAGACCGCCTCAACAGCACCCACCGCCGCAATAAAGACCAGGAAGGAGAGAACGTAGATCGAATATGGATTGTTCACCGCGTTCCCCTATTCGTAGACCCGTTCCGGATCGAAAATTGACTCATCCAACGTGACACCACGCTCACGGAAACGTTTCACCATTAACGGCCTGATACCCGTGGCACAGAAGGCACCAATAACCTGCCCTTGTAAATTCACTGTATCCCGTTTGAAGTAGAAAATTTCCTGCATATTGACGACAGACTCCTCCATACCGGTGATTTCCTGAATACTGGAAACAATTCTCCGGCCATCCGCCAAGCGTTCCGTCGACACCACCAAATTAAGCGCCGCGGCTATCTGCTGGCGTACCACCAATGGAGGAATAGGGACGCCGCTCATGCCCACCATATGTTCCAACCGCGTCAGTGCATCCCGTGGCGAATTGGCATGTATGGTCGAAATAGAGCCGTCATGGCCGGTATTCATCGCCTGCAGCATATCCAGTGCTTCGCCGCCACGCACCTCACCCACCACAATCCTGTCAGGACGCATCCGCAGCGCATTTTTTACCAGATCACGCTGCACTACCTCACCCTTACCCTCGATATTCGGGGGTCGAGTCTCCAGCCGTACGATATGCGGTTGCTGCAACTGCAACTCTGCCGAGTCCTCAATGGTAATGATCCGTTCATTGTCCGGAATAAAGCCGGAAAGCACATTCAGCAAGGTGGTTTTGCCGCTACCGGTACCACCAGTAACAAGAATGTTGATCCGCGCCTTAACCGCTGATTTCAGAAAATCAATCATCCCCGGGGTGACCGATTTAAAATTAAGCAGATCCTTTGAAGTGTAGGGATCAACACTGAATTTACGAATCGAAAGTATGGGGCCATCCACGGCCAAAGGCGGAATCACGGCATTGACACGAGAGCCATCGGCGAGGCGCGCATCGACCATGGGAGAGGACTCATCGATACGCCTTCCCACGCTGCTGGCGATCTTGTCGATAATACGCAGCAGATGTTCATCATTCTGGAAACGCACAGCGGTACGTTCAAGCACACCACGGCGCTCGACATAGATCTGCTTATAAGTATTGACCAGAATATCCGAAACCGTATTGTCGGCAAGCAGCGGTTCAAGGGGACCAAGGCCCAACACCTCATCCTGCACCTCGCGTACCAATTTTTCGCGCTCCTGCAGATTGAGAGGCATATCCTCTTCCAGCAGTAACTCACGAACCAGTTCGCCTATTTCACTACGCACCACATCGGCTTCAAGCTCATCGATAATCTTCAGATTGAGCCTATCCATTAGCCGATGATGAATACGACCCTTGATCTCCTGTAACTCGGAAATGGTCTGCGCGGATGACGGGGATTCAGTGCCCATACCGGATTACTCCTCTTAACAAAGCGTGCGTCTGTCTACTCATTATTTAAAGAGTCTGGCGAAGAAGCCCTGCTTCTTCTTGTTGTCACCACGGTGGGCATGAAGAATATACTCCGCGAGGGCAAGCACATCCTTGGCCATATCCGATTTCTTGTCGACGGATGCCACGGGCAAACCCTGATCCTGTGCACTGACCGCGGCAGCATAATCATTTCTTACCCGATGAATACGCTCCTTGCCAAGTGTACTCTTCAACTTATCTATTGTGACGCTGCTGGACTTGGCCATGGCGCGATTGTTGATTAGCTCAACCGCCGACAATGACACCCCGATCAGAGAGAGATTATCCAGTATCACCTTGGCGTTACGGATGGTCTCCAGTGAATTCTGACAAACCAGCATAACCGGATCGGAAAATTTGAGTGCCTCAATCACACCAGCATTAAAGAACCGCGGCAAATCCAGTATGACAAACTCATAATCCTGAACCGCAGCCTGCAATATTTTACGCACGGGGTCGGCCATCAACTCATCCAGCGAGGTGAGATTTCCCGGTGAGGGCAAAATATCCAGACCGCTATCATGCTTGGTAATCAGGGCACTCAGCAATACCGTATCAACCCTGTCAGGCTGCCGCAGGGCATCCAGCACCGTAGAACGCGGATGCAGATCCAGCGATATGGCAACATCGCCAAATTGCAGATCGAAGTCGATGAGCAAAACCTCGGCCTTGTGTTTTTGCGCCAGCACATGCGCGACATTGACCGCCAGGGTAGTCGAACCGACCCCACCCTTGGCATCAATAAAGGCCGTTACGCCACCCTTTGCCCCCTGCGAGGCCTTGATGCGCTCACGCTTGGCACTGACGGCATGCGCCATTGCCGACATCAGCTCCTGCGTCTGCAATGGTTGGGGGAAAATATCCATTACCCCGATACGCATCATGCGGCGCACCAAGTCCAGCGCAACCTCCTTGTAGGTTACATAGACGGAAACACTGCCGCGATGCTCCTTCAGCAGCAACTCCAAATCCTGAATATGTCGCTCCGCGTGTCCATCCAGTTCAAAGAAAACAACATCTGGCAGCTCCTCTTTGCCAAGCGTGGAAAGCTGCTCTTCGGAAACAACCTTTGTGCTTGTCAGTGACAAGCCCTCCACCCTTGACAGGATTGCCGCCAACTCTCTCCCTCCTTCATCATCGAAGAAGTAGGAAACCACTTTAAGATCGGCACTCATCTCATCGCTCATCCATCGTATAAGTTTGAAGACATCAGTAACAACGCTGGCCTGACAGAAGTATCAGCGTATCTACTTCGTCAAATCGGCAGTATCCGCCTTCGGACTTTCCTTGCGATAATTCCTGACCACATCAGCGGCCTTCTGCCCATCCATTTTCACATCGGGATGGCTCTCTTGCGATGCACTCAGGTTCACCGTTTGCATCAAGGTATTCTTGCTCACAGACTTGCCGTGATTTTCCTGCATCGTCATATGCGAACAGCCGAGCGGAACTGCCGCCACGATAAGCAACAGTAGCAGACGTGTCTTACTGACCATTGGGCTTCTCCTCATTCATATCTTTCGAATCCGTGTTGCTATCGGCAGCTACAGGCTCGTAAACCTTATGGCCGTACTGCCCCTCCAGTCCGCGCTCACTCTGTTGCGCCTTGACCGCGTTCTTGTCAGCGGAAGAGACACGGCTGGGCGCCCCTTCAAGATTACCGAGCAGATATTGATCGAGCCAGCTGGGGGGGATGAATTTGTCGGTCGGGGCCACCAGTGTCCCCCCAACTACGGGTTTTACCAGACGCGGCGTCACGATGACCACCAGCTCGGTCTCCTGGCGTTTAAAGCGGCTGCTTCTGAACAGCGCTCCCAAGATGGGGATGTCGCCAAGGCCAGGCAATTGATCAGCGGCATTTTGCATGTCGCTTTGCAGTAGGCCTGCTACGGCAAAGCCCTGTCCATCCGCCATCTCAATGGTAGTGGAGGTACGACGAGTCGAAATGGAGGGTGGCGCTGAA